>JAUSQI010000160.1 GCA_030652575.1 Stagnimonas sp.
GCGTGAAGATCAACGACAAGCACATCGAGACGATCATTCGCCAGATGCTGCGCAAGGTGGAGATCGCCGAGAAGGGCGATACCCGCTTCCTGCAAGGCGAACAGGCGGAAATCTTCCACGTGCTGGCCGAGAACCGCAAAGCCCGCGGCAAGGGCGAACAGCCGGCGAAATACAACCGCCAGCTGCTTGGTATCACCAAGGCTTCGCTGTCGACGGAAAGCTTCATCTCCGCCGCTTCGTTCCAGGAAACCACGCGCGTGCTGACGGAAGCGTCGGTGCGTGGTTCACGCGACGAGTTGCGCGGCCTGAAGGAGAACGTGATCGTCGGTCGTCTGATCCCGGCCGGCACGGGCCTGGCGCACCACGAACAGCGTCGCAAGATGCGTGGTGGCTCGCTGCTCGAAGACCTGCAAACCCCGCGCGCCTCGAACCCCATCACCGACATCTTCACGAGCGATCGTGGCGAGACCGTGGGTGGTGGCGACGATGGCGACGAGGGTGGCTCGGAAGAGTAGTCGGCTGCATTTGTCCGCTTCAAGAAAAACGCCGGGTCGGGAGACCCGGCGTTTTTCGTTGGGCGCACTCATTGCTTGAAAGGGAACCATCCAATGAATCTGCAAACCCGTCTGGCGTTGGAACCGCATCCCGAAGGCGGCTACTTTCGCCGCATCTACACAGCGGCGACCACGGTGCAGGCCGCGTATGGCGAGCGCCACGCCGTCAGCTCCATCCACTATCTGCTGACGGCCGAACACCCGCGCGGCCGGTTTCACAAAGTGCGCTCGACCATCCTGCACTACCTGCAATCCGGCGGCCCCGTGCAGTACGCCTGCGTCGACGAAAAGGGTCGGCTCACCGAAACCGTGCTGGGCACCGCAGACGACCAGCCGCTGTTTCTGGAAGTGCCGGCAGGGGTCTGGAAATCGAGTCGCCTGCTCGACAGCGCAGACCATGCGCTGGTGTCCGAGGTCGTGATCCCGGCTTTCGACTGGGCAGACCATGAATACCTCGATGTGGCGTTGCTGCCCGTGGCTTTGCAGCAGCAGTTGCGCGGCGCCGGCTGGGTGGACTGAAGGCGTTTTTCTCCAACAGCTCTTTTGCCGATGGCGTGCTGGAGCTTGCGCGGCTTCGCTACACTCGAGCGCATAAATTGCCCATAAAAAAGGAGACTGCGCATGGCACGCAAGATCAAACTCAATCCGCTCGACGCCGCCTGGCTGATGGTGGAGTCGACCGACACGCCGATGCATGTCGGCAGCCTCACCATTTTTTCGCTGCCGCCGGACGCTCCGCAATCCTTCCTCAAGGATCTGGTGGCCCAGCTGCGCGAGCACCGCCACTTCGCGCCGCCCTTCAGCCTCAAGCTGGCCAGCGCCAAGCTCAAGGCGGTGCTGCCCGCATGGGTCGAAGACCACAAGGTCGATCTCGACTATCACCTGCGTCACTCCGCCCTGCCATTGCCGGGTGGTGAGCGCGAACTGGGCGTGCTGATCTCGCGCCTGCACAGCCATCCGCTCGACTTCAACCGGCCGCTGTGGGAACTGCACGTGATCGAAGGTTTGGAGAACAATCGCTTCGCGCTCTACGTGAAGATGCATCACTCGCAGGTGGATGGCGTGGGCGGCATGAAGATGCTGGAGCGCATGCTCTCGCCGGACCCGAAAGCAGGCGAGCT
This sequence comes from Stagnimonas sp., assembly GCA_030652575.1. Classification (GTDB taxonomy): domain Bacteria; phylum Pseudomonadota; class Gammaproteobacteria; order Nevskiales; family Nevskiaceae; genus Stagnimonas. The sequence continues at coordinate 1,676 of JAUSQI010000160.1, forward strand.
GCTGCCGCCGTGGTCGATCGGCCGCGGCACCGGCGACACCCCCAAGCGCAAAGGCCCGCGCCTGACGCTGCAAGAGCAGTTGAAGGCGCAGGCAGCGACGCTGCCGGGTGTGATCAAGGCGCTGGGTGAAGTCGTCGCCAACACTTTCAACCAGCACGATCAGGCCAACGCGGCACCCTTTGTTGCGCCGAGGTCCATCCTCAACCGCAAGATCGGCGGGCAGCGCCGCTTCGCCACGCAGTTCTACGAGCTGGCGCGTATCAAGGCCGTGGCCAAGGCCGCCAACGCCACCGTCAACGATATTTTTCTGGAGCTGTGCGCCGGGGCGTTGCGCCGTTATCTCGACGACATCCAGGCGCTGCCCAACCAGCCGCTGACGGCGGGCGTGCCGGTGAGTATCCGCCCCGCCGACGACACCGACAGCGGCAACGCCATCAGCTTCATCATCGCCAACCTCAACACGCAGATCGGCGATCCGCTCAAGCGGCTGAAAGGCATCAAGGAGTCCATCACCATCGCCAAGGACAAGTTGCAGGCCATGCCCAAGGCCGGTCTCGCCAACTACACGATGGTGTTCATGGCGCCCTACATCCTCAGCATGCTGCTGGGTCTGGGCGGGCGCACCAAGCCGATGTTCAACATCACCATCAGCAACGTGCCGGGGCCGTCGCAGACGTTGTATTTCAATGGAGCCAAGCTCGAACAGATGTATCCAATCTCCCTGCTCAGCCACGGGCAGGCGCTCAACATCACCGTGGTGAGCTACGCCGGGCAGTTCAACGTCGGTTTCACCGGTTGCCGTGACACCCTGCCGCACATGCAGCGGCTCGCCACCTACATGGCCGAAGAGCTGGAGGCCTTGGAAGCCGCAGTGAGCAAGAGGAAAACGAAGGCTTAGCTCGTCGGCCGGCTCGTCGTCGCGAGCTTGATCAGTGTTTCCGTGCGGTCGGCACCGTACGCCTTTGTAAACGCTTGGCGTGCATCGGCATAGGCAGCATCCGTCCCGTTGCCATGTTGCTGCATGGTTGCAATCTGTGCGCGCCGCAGTTTGAGCCACGCCCACCGGAAGCTGGCGGACGGCAGCGCGGTTTCGGCCAGATTTAAGGTTTGTTCAAGCAAGGTATTGGCAGCAGCGGTGTCGCCATCCCGAGCGCGTGCCCACGCGAGGTTCTGCGCGATGTCCAGCGCACGAGGATGCGCCTCGCCGAGTGCTGCGACCGATAGCTTCCACGCGTGTTCGAGCATTTCGCGCGCCTCACGGTCACGGTGTGCAGAGAGATATGCCTCTGCTAGGCGATTCATTGTCAGATGCGTGTCGTAGTGCGCTTCCCCATGCAATTCGATACGCAGCGCCAGTGTTTTTTCGAGCAGCGTTATCGCTTCCTGTGTCCGCCCCTCGCGCAGCGCGATCACGCCGAGTACATGGCGTGCATATTGGCTCATCGGGTGGCGCGCGCCGAGCTTGCTCTCGGCGTGTTGCAGCATCCAGCCATAGATCGCCTGCGCCTCCTCGTAACGACCCGTCTGCACTTGCACATCCCCGAGCGTGGACTTAAGCCAGTAGATGCGCAGGTCGTCGCGTGCGTCGCTCGCGTTCTCTTGCGCAAGCACCCCGCGAATCAAGCGCTCGGCTTCCGCATAGCGACCCAGTTCGATGTACGTCTCGGCTAGATACCAGTCGATGTTGCTCCGAAAAATGTGTCCCTCCGGCAGCGTCGTGGCAGTCTGTCGGCGCAAGCCTTCGTAGGCTGTGGCAGAAGCGGCGTATTGGCCAAGCTCATACTGCACCCAGGCCACGCTACTGGCGGCGCGCAGCGTTTGAAGATGATCCGCTCCGAAGTGTTCGCGGCGGAACGTGAATCCTTCGGCGGACAGCGTCCGCGCTTCGTCGAAGTGTCCCTGTAGTACCGCGATCTCACCGAGCGCGGCGCGCAGGCTGTCGTAGTCCTCGTCGTCGCCGCTACCGGCCTTCAGGTGCGCCATCGAATTCTGCAGCCGCCGTCGTGCGGTGTCTTCGAGTCCGAGGTTGGTGTAGGCGTCGGCCAAGGTCAGGCTCAGGCGCGTGTACGCTGGCAGGTGATCGCCGAGCCGCGCATCGAGCGTGGCGTTGGCTGCATCGAGCACCGAGCGCACAGTCACTGCACTGCCACCACCAGCGTGATACGGATCGGCGGCGGCGAGCAGATCCTCATTGAGGAAGCGGTTGATTTCTTCCGCGCGCGCCGCCTCGCTACGCGCCTCACGGGCGGAAAGCACAGCCTGACGGTACAGCACGGCGCTGATGCCAAGGCCGCAGGCCAGCGACGCAACCAGCGCCCAAGTCCAGCGGCGGCGCGCCTGCGTCTTCTGCGCCCGTGCGCGCTGGTGGATTTCGTTGGCGCGGCGTTCCTGTTCGCGCTGCCTTTCGGCACGACGCGCGTCAAGGCTACGTAACCGCAGTGCAAGCAGTGAAGCATCGGCCAGTCGTTGACGCGGATCGGTGTCGGCGGCGGCGGCGATGTCCTCCCGCAGTATTTCGTCATCAACCTCGCGTTCCCATCCTGGTGCCAGTGGCCGACGCAGATCGCCCACGGCCAACTGGTACAGCATCACGCCAAGCGCGTAGATGTCTGACTTGATGGTTTGCGTCTGACCGGCGAACACTTCCGGCGCGAGATATGCGGGTGTTCCGTCGGAACAGTCGGCCGCCAGCGCCTGCGTCAGCCCGAGCCGCGTGATGCGCAGCGCGTCGAGCCGTGCAGGATCAATGCTGGCGGTGCCGAAATCGCAGATCACGATTGTCGGCGTGCCATCGGCTGCAGTACGGACCAGCAAATTGGCAGGCTTGATGTCTTTGTGAAGCATGCCGACCGCGTGCGCCGCACCGATCACCTCGGCAGCCTGTGCGAGCAGTTCTATGCGCTGTGCCAGCGGCAACGCCGCCAACCCGCCTTGCCGCACGGCCCAGTCGACGAGACTACCGTTTGCCAAATAGGGCAGCTCAATGAACCAAGGCGACTCCTCGAGATTCCAATCCAGTGCCGGTAGATACCAATCGGAGTTCGGCAGCAGTTCACTGAGTGCGCGCAATACCGCGATCTCGCGCTTGAGTGCGAGCAGGCCTAGCGGATCAAGCGCGAACTTGAACACACGTTCGGCGTTGGTTTTCTCATGGCGAGCCAGCCACGTTAATTGCCGCTTGCCGAACGCCTGCACAAGGCGCCAGTTTGCTCGTAGTGGCGGACGTTGACCGGCTTGCAACTGCGCCGAAGGCACTGCGGTTTCAAGCGCAGGGCGTTCGACGCTGACCGGGCCGAGATAGCGATAGCCGTACCCATGTACTGTGCGGATCAGGTGCTGTTCGTCATCGTCAAGCACCGCGCGCAGTTTGGTAATGCAGCGTGCTACCACGTTGTCGGTGACGATACGGCCTGCCCAAATTTGCTCGATCATCTCTTCGCGTGTCACCAACTCGCCGGGATGGCTGAGCAGCAGCATCAGCAAGTCCAGCGGCTTTGGTTCCAAAGCAATCAGTTGTCCGCCGCGACGAAGTTCACGCTGATTTCCGTCCAGCGCAAATGCGCCGAAGCTCCAGCGCAGACCATGCGCAGCTTCAGAAAGCCCTGTCATCGCCTCCCGCGTGATGTGTAAATGCCGGATTTTCTTCGCCATTCCCCGTCTCCCCGTTGGAATGGTGTGGCAAGCGGAGCGGCACGGCAACAAGCCAGTGCGCGCTCGATTAAAACCATCACATATTCATCACAACTCCATCAAGTTCCCAGCCACGCCTTGGGCGAATTTAGAAATCGGTTAGGTGACCGTCTCACCCCATCCACGCTGCGAGGCCACGAACATGAAACTCATTTCCAGACTTGCCATCCAATTTACGCTGGTGACCAGCGTGGTGGCGTTGACTGCCTGCGGTGGCGGCACCTCTGACGCTACCGGCGGCTTGTCTCCAACCCCAACCCCAACTCCAACCCCAACCCCAACCCCAACTCCAACCCCAACCCCAACCCCAACCCCAACCCCAACCCCAACCCCCTCTCCCAGCGGATCAGGTCAAGTGGCAACGACCAGCCAAGGGATCATTCCAGGCACAGAGAGTGGAAACGGGGGTGTTCTCGACTTGATTGCCACCAACGATGGGCTTTATTTGAATCTCACCCCCTCCGCAGAAGGGGACAACTCCATCGTCAAGTTCAGCTATTCCGAAGCGCCTGTCAGCAGCGCCAGAAATTTCAAGGTGGCGACGGAACCGGGTGGTTTTTTTGACTATGCACCGACGAATCTATACAGCGAACTCGACGGCGAGATGTCGTTCTACTGGCGCAATTTGAGCCACTTCGGCAGCTACAATTTTGCAGGCAGCAGGACGAAGTATGCCAATGACATGTTCCTGCAAAATGTTGCCGCCGGACCCACTCAGGGAAGCTCCACCGGACCTTGGGCAATCGGCAGGGGGCCTGATATTCCGGTCTCGGGTAACACCGGTAATTATTTCGTCTATCTGGACGACCGCAGTTACACGGGCGACAACACAGCGTCGGACCGTTTCACGACGGCTGCTGATTCACGGCCTGTGCGCGATGCCGGTGCACGCCTGCTTGGAAGTCCGGATGATTTGTATCTTTTCGCGGCGTCCCTCAGAAATATTGACATTTACTCTCACGATGGCCTGAAGGCGGCTTTTGCGATCAATGGCGTAAATGATTCAGCAACGATCTCGCAACTAACGTGGTTCGACAGGGATTTGTGGATCGCCATTGGCAACTATGTGCTGCGCTATGAGACAGACGGCCTCTCAAGTGGGAGCGTCGGCGACGTCAAGGTGTATGCGCAAATCGAGGACGGCGGAGCGGCAGACCTTCGATCTTCGCCTGGAAATTTCTGCATCAATGGTGACGTTCTTTACACCTCGGATGGCATGGCAAGAGTGATCAGCCGTGTAGACAACGGAGGAAGGGAATGGAGCTGGATCAGTCAGAACATGCTGTCCAGTGATCAGAACATCACCGCGCAGCTTCTCAAGGCTACCGTAGCGGGTAGTGGGATTTTCTGCGCCAACAACGGCAAGGGCGGTTACATCTACACCACCGTGCCTCAACAGGATGGCGGCATAGCCTTGATTCTGATCAATCCCCTGCCGCAACCGCCTTGATGCCAAAGTATGCTGCCGCTCTTTGCTTAAAAATGGCAGGCTGGCTACTGCGAGTCGTAAGTGAGACGAAGCTGGAGTGACCTGATTTTTCTGGCTGGATATGCTGACACCGCTGCTAGGCATTCCCTGGCCAGCATTTGATGAGCGCGAGCAGAATGTAGCGGTTCGCGCGCATCTGCAGTGAATGAAAAGCCGTCTAAAGCAGCTTGGTCATGAAGACGCTGTTGGGGTCGGGCCGGTAGTCTGCAAACGGCCCACATCGCACGAAGCCGTTCTTGGCGTAGAGACGACGCGCGGGCTCGAAAAAATCTTGTGAGCCGGTTTCGAGGCTCAGGCGCATGTAGCCATGTGAGGCCGCCACGACAAGCATGTGACGCATCAGCACTGAAGCGACGCCACGCTGACGATAGCTGCTCGCGACCCGCATGGACTTGATCTCCGCGTGCTCCGCATCGTGCTGCTTGAGCGCGCCGCAGCCGGCGAGAACCGCGCCGTCCCACACCGTCCAGAACGTGATCTCGGGCCGACGCAGTCCTTCAAGATCAAGGGCGTGCACGCTCTCGCGCGGCGAGGTGGCGTGCATGTCGGCAAGATGCTCCTGCAACAGTGCGGCGATTTCCGGGCCTCTGAGATCGTCGATGCGGATTTGCATGGCTCAAGCCATAAAGATTGTTGCTGGATGTTCGAGATACTGTTTGAGTTTCTGGATGAAGCTGGCGGCATCGTAGCCATCGACGATGCGGTGATCGAAGGACGACGAGAGGTTCATCATCGTCCGAATCACCACCTGGCCATTGCGCACCATCGGCCGCTCCACCATCTTGTTGACCCCGATGATGGCGACCTCGGGTGCATTGATGATCGGTGTGCTGACGATGCCACCCATGGTGCCCAGGCTGGTGATGGTGATGCTGGAGCCGCTCAGTTCATCCCGCTTCGCCTTGCCGCTTTTGGCCGCTTCGGCCACGCGCTTGATCTCCGCGGCGCACTGCCAGATGTCCATGCTCTCGGCATGTTTGGCGACCGGCACCATCAAGCCCTGCGGCGTCTGTGCCGCCACACCGATATGCAGCACCTGATGACGATGGAAGATGCCCGCCTCGTCGTCATAGGTGCCGTTGACGTTGGGAAACAGCGGCACCGCCTTGACCATCGCCCGCATCAGGAAGGGCAGCAGCGTCAGCTTGGCCTGATCGGGACGCCGGGTTTCGTTCAAATGCACCCGCAGCGCCTCCAGCTCCGTCACATCGATCTCCTCGACGTAGGCGAAGTGCGGGATGCGGCGCTTGCTGCGCTCCATGCTCTCCGCGATCTTGCGGCGCATGCCGATGATCTTGATCTGCTCGATACCGGTCGCTGGCGCGATAGGGGATGGGGTGCGGGGGATAGGGGATGGGGTGGTGCCTTGCGGTGCGCTGCCGTGCGCATCGAGATCTTCATGACCGATACGACCACCCTTCTTGCTGCCCGCGACTTCAGCCAAGTCGATGCCAAGCTCGCGGGCGCGTTTGCGCACGCTGGGTGCCGCCAGTGGCTTCTCGCCATCGGCGCGCAGCGGGGCTACGGGTTTGGCCACCGCCGCGACAGGTGCTGCAGCGGCCTTTGCCGTTGCGGCACTCGCATGCGATGCCGACGATGATGCAGCGGCATCAGGTGCCTGTTCGGCGGGCGCACCCGCAGCCGCACCCACCGCGGTCTCGATCAGCAGCAGCACGGCCCCGACGGCGACCTTGTCACCGGCCGCACCGCGCAGTTCCTTCACCACACCCGCGACGGGCGAGGGGATTTCCACGGCCGCCTTGTCGGTGAGCATGTCGACCAGCGGCTGGTCTTCTTTCACGGTATCGCCGACCGCCACGCGCCAGGTGGCGATCTCGCACTCGGCGATGCCTTCGCCGATATCCGGCAGCTTGAAAGTAAAGAGCGACATGCCTATTCCTCCATTACTTTCTTGATCGCGCGCGAGACGCGATAGGGACCGGGGAAGTAATCCCACTCGTAGGCGTGCGGGTAGGGCGTGTCCCAGCCGGTGACGCGCTCGATGGGTGCTTCCAGGTGATAGAAGCAGTGCTCCTGAATCAGGCTGACCAGCTCCGCCCCGTAGCCGCAGGTCTTGGTCGCTTCGTGGACGATCACGCAGCGGCCGGTCTTTTTTACCGACGTCACCAGGCAGTCGAGATCAAGCGGCAGCAGGCTGCGCAGGTCGATCACTTCGGCATCGATGCCGCTTTCTTCGGCAGCGGCGAGGCAGACATGCACCATCGTGCCATAGCAGATCACCGTCACCTTTTCGCCGGGCCGCACGATCTTGGCCTTGCCGAGTTCGATCTTGTAGTACTCCTCCGGCACCTCGCCGAGATCGTGCTTGGTCCAGGGCGTGAGCGGACGGTCGTGATGGCCGTCGAACGGTCCGTTATAGATGCGCTTCGGTTCGAAGAAGATCACCGGGTCGTCGTCTTCGATGGCTGACAGCAGCAGGCCTTTGGCGTCGTAGGGGTTGCTGGGCATGATCGAGGTCAGGCCGCAGACGTGGGTGAAGATCGCTTCGGGAGATTGGCTGTGCGTCTGCCCGCCGAAGATGCCGCCGCCGACCGGCGTGCGCACGGTGAGCGGCGCAGTGAAGCCACCGGCCGAGCGATAGCGCAGGCGTGCAGCCTCCGACACCAATTGATCGAAGGCCGGGTAGATGTAGTCCGAGAACTGGATCTCGACCACAGGGCGCAGGCCATACACGCCCATGCCGACGGCGGCACCGACGATGCCGCCCTCGGAGATCGGCGCATCGAAGCAGCGGCGCTTGCCGTACTTCTTCTGCAGGCCGGCGGTGGCGCGAAACACGCCGCCGAAGTAGCCGACGTCCTCACCGAAAACGAGCACGTTCGGGTCGCGCTCCATGGCGATGTCCATCGCGGAATTGATGGCCTGAATCATGTTCATGCGGGCCATGATCAGACTCCTTCCTGGGCGGCAGCGGCGCGCAGCGCCAGCATTTCTTCGCGCTGGATCAGCAGGCGGCCCGGCACTTCCTTCAGCACGTCCTCAAACATCGAGCCTGGATCGTTCGGCGGCGGGTTGCCCAGCGTGCCGTGACTGGAGGCTTCCTTGAGCTGTTCCATGACGCGCTCGGTCATCTCGGTGACGAGCGCGGCGTGACGTTCTTCGCTCCATTCGCCGATGGCGATGAGGTGTTTCTTGAGCCGTTCGATGGGCTCGCCCAGCGGCCAGTTCTTGGCTTCTTCGGCCGGGCGGTAGGCGGCGGGGTCGTCGCTGCTGCTGTGCGGTGCGGCGCGGTAGGTGTACAGCTCGATTAGCGTCGCGCCGTGGTTATTGCGGGCGCGCTCGGCAGCCCATTCCGTGGCGGCGTAGACGGCAAGGAAGTCATTGCCATCGACGCGCAGCGCCGGCAGGCCGTAGCCAACGGCGCGGGCGGCAAAGGTGGCCTGCTCGCCGCCGGCCATGCCCTGAAAGGTCGAGATTGCCCACTGGTTGTTGACGACGTTGAGCACCACCGGCGCGCGGTACACCGAGGCGAAAGTGAGTGCGTAGTGAAAGTCGCCTTCGGCCGTGGAGCCATCGCCCACCCAACCGGCGGCGATGCGGGTATCCCCGGAGTAGGCCGAGGCCATCGCCCAGCCCACGGCCTGCGGATACTGCGTGCCGAGATTGCCGCTGATCGAGAAGAAGCCGTAGTCGGGCTCGCTATACATGATCGGCAGCTGGCGGCCCTTGAGGTTGTCCTGGGTGTTGCTGAAGATCTGGTTCATCAGCCGCACCAGCGGGCAGCCGCGCGCCACCAGCAGGCCCTGCTGGCGGTAGCTGGGGAAGAGCATGTCTTTATCGTCCAGAGCCATCGCCTGCGCGACACCGATGGCCTCTTCACCCGTGCACTTGATGTAGAAGCTGGTCTTGCCTTGGCGCTGCAGCTTCATCATGCGCTCGTCGAACTCGCGCGTGAGCACCATGTGGCGTAGGCCCAGGCGCAGGGTGTCGGCGCTCAGTTTAGGGTTCCATTCCCCGACGGCCTGGCCCTTGTCGTCCAGCACGCGGATCAGCGCATAGGCGTAGTCGCGCATGGCGGCAGCGTCGATATCGGACGCGGGGCGGGCGACGATGCCAGCGGCGGGTATCTGGATATCGCTGAAATCAACCAGATCACCGGGGCGCGTCTTGGGCTCCGGAATATGCAGGCTCAGGGGTGCGGTTTTCATGTTCTCCTCATGCGGTTTGGCACGACTTGCAACCGATGGTTGCGTCAGGCTCGATAGCGCATGGTAGCCGCAAGTACCGGCAGATTCTGTTGTTGTATTTACCTATTTCAGGGGCTCGCCGTCGCGTAGCCGATAAAGCCGTCCAGACGCCAAACCCGGTAGTCCAGCGACCAGCCCGGCACCACCGGCACGTTGATGTCCGGCAGGCGGAGGGCACTCAGAAAGCTGTCGGCCATGCCGGTGGGCAGAGCGGTTTCGCGGCTGACGAACAGGAAATTGTGATTGCCCTGACCCTGCATGGTGGTCACCAGCGCGTAATGGCTGTTGATGATGCCCTGCGGGTTCCACCACACGGCGCCGGCGCTTTGCGGACGGGCGTAATAGCTCAGTTCGCTGATGGTGTCGCGTTCGTTGCTCAGCAGTCGGGTGCCGGGATTCTGCGCCAGCAATCCCGCCACTTTCGCGCCCAGTACATCCCAGCCTTGCACACGCTTGTAGTAGTCGGTCTTGGCCGTCAGCGCGCGACCGGTGGCGTGGGCGATGGCGTGGTAGTGGTAGGCCGCGACCATCGCCACGAGGTTGACGACCAGTCCGGCAACCAGCACGCCGCGACGGTTCGCTTGCAGCAGCCAGGCGACGACCCACAGCGTGCCTGCGGCATAGGTCATTGCCGCCCAGTTGGCGTTGGCGCGGCCCAGCAGGGCCTGCACGCTGATCAGCAGCAGAAAGGGCAGGGTGAAGCAGGCCAGAAAGCGACCGTGTGGGCTTTGCCACCACTGGCGGGCTCGGGCGATGAGCACAAGCAGGGCCACGAACAACACCGGCCCCATGATGGCGGCCTGGCCGCTCAGGAACTCCTGCAATTCGTCCCAGTGCAGGCCGGGGCCGCTTTCGAGGTTGCTGATGTCGGCGGTGTGCTGAAAGGTCGGCCAGCCGTGCGTGTGGTTCCACCACAGATTGGGCGCGAAGACGACCGCCGCCACCAGCGCCGTGAGGTAGGGGCCGGGTCTGGCGAACTGCTTGCGCAGCCCCGGCGTGATGGCGAACCACAGCAGCGTCGACACGGCGAAGATGCCCATCGTGTACTTGGTGAGCAGCCCCACACCGCAGGCGACACCCAGCAGCAGCCACCAGCGCCAGCCGTCTTCGGCCACCGCCCGGTGCAGGGCGTAGAGCGCGCAAGACCAGCACAGGAACAGCGGCACGTCGGTGGAGATGATGAGCGAAGAGAACGCCACACCCGGCAGCGTGAAAAAACTCAAGGCCGTCCAGAACGCCACGCGCGCATCGAACAGGCGTCGCGCCAGGGCATAGAGCACCAGCGTGGTGAGCGGATAGACCACCATCGCCCCGCACTTGATGGCCAGCTCGCTATCGCCGAACAGCGCCGTGGTGGCGGCGATGAGTGCGGCGATCACCGGTGGCTTGGAGTAATAGCCCCAGTCCAGCGCCTGCGCCCACGTCCAGTACTGGGCCTCATCCACATACAGATTGAGGCCAGACCAGTGCAACGCCAGCGCGCGGTAGAGCGTGCCGACGGCGAGGATGAGCAGTAAGCAAAAAATAGAGCGATCAGCGGAGTTGTTCATCGGGGAGCAGGGCATTGATATGGTCTAATTCTCGCCTATGCGAAATCCTTACGAGCTCTACGCGGGCCTGCGGTACACCCGCGCCAAACGGCGCAACCACTTCATCTCCTTCATCTCGCTGGCGTCGATGCTCGGCATTGCCATCGGTGTCACGGCACTCATCACCGTGCTGTCGGTGATGAACGGCTTCGAGCGCGAGCTGCGCACGCGCATCCTGGGCATGGCCTCGCACGCCACCATCTCGGCCCTGCGCGGTGGTCTGGAAGACTGGCCCAGCGTCGCCAGGCTCGCCGAACACAATCCGCAGATCGAGTCGTTGGCACCCTATGTGGAAGGCGAGGGCATGCTGAAGGCGGGCAGCGACCTCACCGGCACGCTGTTGCGCGGCGTGCTGCCGGAGGAAGAGGCCAAGGTCAGCGAGATTGCCCAGAAGATGAAGGTGGGCCAGCTCAGCGACCTCAGGGCGGGTGAATACAACATCGTGCTCGGCAAGGAGCTGGCGACCACACTCGGTGTGGACGTGGGCGACAAGGTGGACCTGATGATCCCGCAGGCGAGCGTGACGCCGGCGGGTGTACTGCCGCGTTTCAGGCGCTTCACCGTCTCGGGCGTGTTCAGCGTTGGCATGTACGAGTTCGATCGCGGCCTCGTGCTTATCCATCTTGCCGACGCGCAGGCCTTGTACCGCATGGGCAGCGACGTGACCGGCGTGCGCCTCAAGCTGCATGACCTGTTCAAGGCACCCCAGGTGGCGCGCGAGTTGGCGGGCGAGCTGCCGGGCATCTACTACGTCAGCGACTGGACGCGCCAGCACGCCAATTTCTTCCGCGCCGTGAAGACCGAGAAGATGGTGATGTTCATCATCCTCTCGCTGATTGTTGGCGTGGCGGCGTTCAACATCGTCAGCACGCTGGTGATGGTGGTGCAAGACAAACAGGCCGACATCGCGATATTGCGCACGCTGGGCGCGACGCCGCGCAGCATCATGGCGATCTTCATGGTGCAGGGTTCGATCATCGGCATCGTCGGCACCGCGCTCGGGGTTGCGGGCGGTGTGGCGCTGGCGCTCAACGTGCCGGTGCTGGTGCCGCTCCTGGAGCAGCTCACCAACCAGCAGTTCCTTTCGCCGGATGTGTATTACATCAGCGATCTGCCGTCGGAACTGAAGGTCAACGACGTGATCCGCATCGGCCTGCTTTCGCTCTCGCTGGGCCTGCTCTCCACGCTGTATCCGGCCTATCGCGCCTCGCGCACGCAGCCTGCGGAGGCGCTCCGCTATGAATAGCAAGCGGAGCAGCGTGCAGGGGCCCCACGCAGTGGGGATGTTGGCGTCGCGCAGCTTGCCGCCGCGTGTACTGGCAGAAGCTCAATGACTGAAGTGATCCTCAAATCCACCGGCCTGACCAAGACCTTCGACGACGGCCGTCTCAACCTCACCGTGCTCAACGGGGTCGATCTCGAAGTGGCGCGTGGCGAGCGCATTGCCATTGTCGGGGCCTCCGGCAGCGGCAAGTCCACCCTGCTGCATCTCATGGGGGGACTCGATTCGCCGACCGCCGGCGAAGTGTGGGTGGCAGGCGAAAAAATCAGTGCGCTCAGTGATGCAGCGCGCGGCAAGCTGCGCAATAAATCGCTCGGGTTCGTCTATCAGTTTCACCATCTGCTGCCCGAGTTCACCGCGCTCGAAAACGTCGCCATGCCGCTCTTGATCCGCCGCGTGCCCGCCAAGGAAGCCAAGCGCCAGGCGGCGGAATTGCTGGCCCGTGTTGGTTTGGGCGAACGCTTGGAACACAAGCCCGGGGAGCTGTCGGGCGGTGAGCGCCAGCGTGCGGCCGTGGCGCGTGCGCTGGTCACCAAGCCCGCCGCAGTGCTGGCGGACGAACCTACCGGCAACCTCGATGCCAAGACCGCCGAAACGGTGTTCGAGCTGATGCTGGAACTCAACCGCGAGTTGGGCACCAGCCTGGTGGTGGTGACCCACGACATGAAATTGGCCGCCCGCATGGAACGCCGCTACACCCTGCGCGAGGGGCATCTGTCGGAAGTCCGTGATGATCCGCTACTCTAGGCGGACCGCAATCAGCGGCCGATCGCCAACCCGATGAAAGCATCGGGTGGTGCCACTTGAAGGGAATGGATCATGGAAGACAAAAAAGTCGAAGACTTCAGCAAGACCACGATGTGGAAGAAGTCGATCGCCGCTGAAAAAGCCCGCACCAACAGCCTGGTCGGCAAGACCTCGCTGATCGTGTTGACGCTCGGCGCCGCAGTGGCCGTGCTGGCCGGCGTTTACTTCTTCCTGTAACCGCTTTCGCCGGGTGGTGCTCAGCGTGCTGATCGCATCCGCGCGGCCCTCAGCCCATCGGCAGCCTCGCACTCGACGGCGAGGGGTCTCATGGTCGACCGAGAAAAAACTCGACGATTTGCGCCGTCGCGTCGATGTTGCTGCTCGGGGCACCGCTGCCGGGTAGCCGGGGTGAACGCGGCGGCCAGGAGTGGCCCATGCCATTCACGCGATAAACGACCAATCGGGCGCTGCCGGCACAGTGGTAGCTGCGCTTCTGCACCGAGGTGCCGTCGGCTACAGCGGGCGGTAACTGCTCGATCACTGGCGTGTCGGTGCAGCCAGCGGCAGTACGCAGAATCTCGGCCGAGGTATCAAAACTCACCACGCGCCCACCTTGGCCCAATATCGGGCCGCCACCGCAGCAATCGCCGCCGGTTTCAGGCACCAGCGAATCTTCGACCCCGTTGATGGTCAGTACCGGCAGGCCAGGCCGTGGCGCGCAGCTGGGGGCGATGGGCTCGGCAATACTGGCGGCGACCATCGCATAGCCGCGAAACGGCCCGCTGGTTTCGCAGGCCATGCGATAGGTCATGATGCCGCCGTTCGACATGCCCGCCAGATAGACGCGGGCGGGGTCGATGGCGAGCCGAGAGGCGGCATCAGCCACCAGCGCAGAGAGAAACTTCTTGTCGTCGACGCCTGCCTCTTCTGCCGGCGTGGTGCCGCGGCCATCGGCCCAGCTGGCGCGATAGCCATCGCCATAGGCCACGGCAAAACCGCGCGCATCGGCGTAGGCATCGAAACCAAAACTACGTTGCGCATTGCCATCGCTGCCGTGGCCGCCATGCAGCATCACGATCAGTGGCATCGCGCCCGATGGTGCAGCAGCGGGTGTGTGCAGGATGTAATTTCGGTTGCGGCCATCCACCGAGAGTTTGATGGATTGGTTCTGGCCTCTGCCCAAGAGCCCTTCGAGGGGCCCACCCCAGGCGTGGCTGGTGGCGAGCAGGCTGGCGGCGAGCGTGAGCACTCGCAAAAAAGTCGTTTGCGATACGGTCATGGCGGTCTCGGTGCGGGTTGTTCAGTCTGCGCCAAGATACCACCGTCGCTCAGCGTGATGGCAGAGTCTACGGCGAGGGTGAGCGTGCCAGTTGAGGCAGCGACTTCGTGCCTTCGGGCGTCCATTCCGGTGGCCCGAATATCCAGCCGAGCTTGTTACGTACGCCCTTTGTGCGCCAAGCCTGCTTGAGCATGAAAGCCCATTCATGGGTGATGACGACGAAAGGGTTGTAGCTGCTGATGTTGTGCACCAGCCCATAGCGCACCGGCACGGTCTCGGGCGCGAAGGTGCCGAACCACTTGTCCCACACGATCAGCCAGCCGCCGTAGTTCTTGTCGATGTATTCCGGGTTGCTGCCGTGGTGGGCGCGGTGGTGGCTGGGCGTGTTCATGAAGCGCTCGAACACGCCGACGCTGCGGATTGATTCGGTGTGGATCCAGAACTGGTAGAGCAGGTTAAGGCCCGCGGCGAGTGCCACTGCCACCGGGTGGAAACCGATCAGCACCAGCGGCAGCCAGAGTACCCAGGCCCAGGCCATCTCGATCACCGGCTGGCGCAGCGCGGTGGAGAGGTTGTAGTGCTGGCTGGAGTGATGGTTGACGTGATCCGCCCACATGAAACGCACGCGGTGCGAGGCGCGGTGATACCAGTAGAAGGTGAAGTCTTCGGCCAGCCACAGCAGCGGCCAGGTCCACCACAGCAGCGGGTTGAGATCGAACAGGCGGTGCTCGTAGACCGCGAACGCCACGGTGATGGTGACGACGGCGAATACCGCACGCATCACCAGATTGAACACGCCGAGACTGATGCTGGTGGCGCTGTCGCGCCAGTGGTAACCCTTCAGGTGCGTGGCGCTGCGCAGCACCCAGATCTCGTAGGCCATCGCGACCAGAAAATACGGAATGGCGAGGTAGTAGAGGTTTTCGGTCAACCAGTTCAAACGGTCCATCGCTGCTCTCCGTGCGCGGTCGCTGTAGTCCGCGACGTTGCGGCATTCTACGTTCATGCTGCGATGGATCCTCGCCTACACCCTTGCCGTGCTCGCCACGCAGGCGCTGCCTGCGCTGCCGCCGTGGTGGCTGGGTGCTCTGGTGCTGACGCTGGCGCTTTGGCCGTGGCGCTACCGACCCCTCGCACTGGCAGTTGCCCTTGGTTTTGCCCTGACGCTCTGGCGTGCCGAAGCACGCCTCGCCGACCGCTGGACAGAGGCGCGCCAAGGCGAGGAAGTGATCGTCACCGGCCACATCGCCTCGCTGCCCGAGCAGGCGCAGGAGCAATGGGCGGCCCACAACCGCGGCGGTGGCGCAGCACCGCAATACACCTGGCGCTTTACCTTTGAACCGGATCGCGGGGACGTGCCACGACGCATCCGCAGCAGCTGGTATCGCACGCCGGAAACGCTGCGCGGCGGTGACTGCTGGCGCTTCACGCTGCGGCTGAAAAGCCCGCGCGGCTCGCAAAACCCGGATGGCTTCGATTACGAGGCATGGCTCTATCGGCAAGGCCTTGGCGCCAATGCCACGGTGCGCGCGGCCGAGCGTTGCGACGAGGCTGGGGTTTACCCGGTGCTGCGGCTGCGACAGGCCATCCGCGACCGGCTCGATATCGCGCTGCCGCCCAGCCCGGCGCGCGGCGTGCTCACCGCGCTGGTGCTGGGTGATGCGAGCGGTTTGCGCGATGCCGATTGGGATGCCTTCAGGTTGACCGGCACGTCGCATCTGGTCGCCATCTCGGGCTTCAATCTCGCCATCGTCGCGGGCTTTGCGTTCTTTCTGCTGCGCTGGTCCTGGGGCGCATGGCCGCCATTCACGCGTCGCCTGCCGGCACAGAAAGCGGCGGCCCTCGGCGCCGCAGGCATCGCCATCTTCTATGCGCTGCTTGCCGGCTTCGAGCCGCCCGTCACACGCGCCCTGATGATGCTGCTGATCGGTCTCGGCGCACTCTTTCTCAACCGCAGCGCGCATCCCTTCCGCGTCTTGGCGCTGGCTTGGGGTGTGATCCTGCTCGCCGACCCCTTCGCCGTGCTGAGCGCCGGTCTCTGGCTCTCCTTCGGCGCGGTCGCCGCCATTGTCTGGCTCGCCAGTGGGCGGCTGGGCACCGAGAGCGGCTGGCGCACCGCCGTGCGGGTGCAGCTGCTGCTCACGCTGCTGCTGGCGCCGCTGACGCTGTTCTTTTTCCAGGGCACCGCCTGGATCGCGCCCTTCGTGAACCTGCTGGCGGTGCCGTGGTTCGCGCTGCTCACGCCGCTCGCCTTGGTGGCCGTGCTGCTGTTGTGGATCATGCCTGCACTCGCCATGCCGCTGCTGCATCTCACCGACACCGCACTCGCCGGCACCCACACCGTGCTGCGCACGCTGGCCGAAACCCACGCCGATGGCTGGCTGGCCGCAGCACCGCCGTCCGCTGCGCTGCTGCTGGCCTTGCTGGGTGCCGCACTGCTGACGGTGCCGCGTGGCGTCCCCCTGCGTGGCTTGGGCTTGCTGTGCCTGCTGCCGCTTGCCGGGCCGCCGCACACGGCGCCAAGGAGCGGCTTCACGCTGACGGCACTCGATGTGGGGCAGGGGCTCGCGGTGGTGGTCCGCACCGCAAACCACACCCTGCTGTTCGATACCGGCCCGGCCTATGAAGAGGGCTTCGATGCCGGACGCTCCGTGGTCGTGCCCTATCTGCTGGGGCAGGGTGTGAGGCAACTCGACATGCTGCTGGTCTCCCACGGCGACCTCGACCACCGCGGCGGCGCACCCGCGGTGCGCGCCGCACTCAGTCCGCTGGAAGAGCGCGGCGCTTTTGCCCGCACGCCCTGTGCCGCAGGGCAGGCTTGGCAGTGGGACGACGTACGCTTCACCGTGCTCAACGGCCCGGCGGATGCGGCGGGTGAGCCCTCGGCCGACAACAACGGCGGCTGCGTGCTGCGCGTCGAGACCGGCAGCCACGCCGCACTGCTGCCCGCCGATATCGAAAAGGACGCCGAAGCCCGTCTGCTCCGGGATCATCCCGAAGCCTTGAGTGCCGACGTGCTGGTGGCCGCCCACCACGGCAGCCGCACCTCGTCCACACCGGCCTTTGTCGAAGCCGTGAATCCCGAGGTGGTGATCTTTTCCGCCGGCTACGCCAACAGCTACCGCCATCCACGGCCTGAAGTGGTGGCGCGGTTCCAGCGCCTGGGCATTGCCATGCACATGACCGGGCATGAAGGGGCGCTCACACTACCTATCGACCCGCAGACGGGTGCAGGCGACGTGCAGGCCTGGCGGCAGGTGTGGCCGCGCTATTGGTGGGCAGCGGTATTGCCGGTACCGCATCTCGACTAGCTCGCATACGATGCCGATTGAACTTCTGTCAGCACCGACCATGCACTACGACGCTCTGATTCTCGGCGGTGGCCACAACGGCCTCGTCTGCGCCTGCTATCTCGCCCGCGCAGGCTTGAAGGTGCGGGTGCTGGAGCGGCGCAGCGTGCTGGGTGGGGCTGCGGTGACGGAAGAGTTCGCACCGGGCTTTCGCAATTCCACGGCCAGCTACACGGTGAGCCTGCTGCACCCCAAGGTCATTCGCGAACTGAAACTGGTCGAGCATGGCTTGAAGATCGTCGAGCGGCCGTTCTCCAACTTTCTACCCCTGGGTGATGGCGCAGGCCAGTGCATCCGTATTGGCGGTGGGCTGACCGCGACGCAGGCCGAAGTCGCCCGCTATTCCAGGTGCGATGCGGAGCGCCTGCCGGACTATTACGCCCTGCTCGAACGCGTTGCCGACGCGCTGCGCGCAATGCTCTTGCAAACGCCACCCAATGTCGGCGGCGGCATCGGGGCGCTGCTGGAGGCATGGAAGAGCGCGAAGGTATTCAAGAACCTCGACCTTGCGACGCAACGCGATGTGCTCGATCTTTTCTCGCTGAGCGCCGGCGACCTGCTCAACCGCTGGTTCGAGTCCGCACCGCTCAAGGCCTGCTTCGGTTTCGATTCCATCGTCGGCAATTTCGCCAGCCCCTATGCGCCGGGCAGCGCCTATGTGCTGCTGCATCACGTGTTCGGCGAGGTCAACGGCAAGTCCGGTGTGTGGGGCCATGCGCTGGGCGGCATGGGGGCGATCACGCAGGCGATTGCCGCCGAGGCGCGCGCACTGGGCGCGACGCTTTCGACCGATTGCGCGGTGTCGCGCGTGCGCCCGCTGGGCAAGCTGATCGAGGTGCAATTGGAGAATGGCGAGGGGCTGACGGCGTCGCGCGTCGCCAGCAATCTCAACCCCAAACTCTTGTTCACGCGCCTGCTCGATGCGAACGAGCGGGATCCGGAACTCACCAAACGCTTCACCGATTACCAGTGCGAGAGCGCGACGCTGCGCATGAATGTGGCGCTCAGCGAGCTGCCGGATTTCCGCTGTGCGCCCGGCACGGCGCTGGAAGCGCATCACCAGAGCGGCATCATCCTGGCGCCCTCGCTCGCCTACATGGAGCGTGCCTACGTCGAGGCGCGTGAGCAGGGTTGGACGAAGCAGCCCATCGTCGAGATGCTGATTCCCTCGACGGTGGACGACTCGCTTGCGCCCAAGGGCCAGCACGTGGCGAGCCTGTTTTGCCAGCACTTCCGCTACGCCCTGCCGGATGGCCGCAGCTGGGACGACGAACGCGAGGCAGCGGCGGATGCGGTGATCGAGGTCGTCAATCACGCAGCGCCCAACTTCAAGGCCAGCGTCGTCGCGCGGCAGGTGCACACGCCGCTCGATCTCGAACGCAAGTTCGGCCTTGTCGGCGGCGACATCTTTCACGGCAAGCTCTCGCTCAACCAGCTGTTCAGCGCGCGGCCGCTGCTTGGCATGGGCGACTACCGAACACCAGTTAGAGGCCTTTATCTCTGCGGTTCCGGCACGCATCCCGGCGGGGGTGTCACGGGCATCCCCGGCCACAATGCAGCGCGGGAAATGCTGCGGGATCTCTAAGGTCGGCATCACTCAGTTGGGGCTCAGTTTGGGTTTGCAGGATCACCTGCGTGCACTCAAGTCACGCAAGGAGATCACCCATGTATAGCCACTACGCTTCGGTCAGCGGTTTGCCTTCTTCGATGTCGATGGCGCTCGATTCAATGTTCGATGCCGCCGAAGAAAACCTGTGGAGCGACGACGAGGATCGTCCCGCGGTGCCGGGCAAGGACGAGCAGGATCTGGACACCGATTACGATCCTGATCCCGCGCAGGAAGCCACGCCGGTCAAAAACGCGCCGGACAAAAAGCCAGTCGCGAAAAAGCCTGCAAAAAAGCGCTAGAGAATCGTCGGGTTCGGCACGTCGCCGTAGACCTTGAGCGGGTCGAACATCTTTTCGCTTTCTTCGAACTTCAATTCACGCACCCCGCCGTCGCCGGTGGGAATGCTGCGGTAGAAGCAGCTGCGATAACCAACGTGGCAGCTGGCATCGCCGGGGATCGATACGCGCAGCCAGACGGCGTCCTGGTCGTCGTCGATGCGCATCTCCAGCACTTTTTGCACCAGCCCCGATGACGCGCCCTTGTGCCAGAGCACCTTGCGGCTGCGGCTGTAGTAGTGCGCTTCGCCGGTGGTGATGGTCTTGGTGAAGGCTTCAAGATTCATGTAGCCGAGCATCAGCACTTCGCCCGAGTTGGCGGCGGTGGTGACGCAAGGAATCAGGCCGTCGGCGTCGAACTTGGGCGCCAGCTCATGGCCTTCTTCCACCTGTTCGATGGTCACGCGGTTGAAGAGCTTCACGTCGTCGGTCATGGTCATTTATCCGGCAGGACACGGCCAAAAATGGGCGCGAAGGATACCATTGCAAGCCATGACGACCGCCCACTTGCACACGCCCCACATCCACACCGCGCATTGCCACAGCAAAGCCGAGCGGCTGGCCGAGGCAGATGCACTGGTGCAGCGCAAAGGTGCGCGGTTCACCACCATGCGGCGGGCGACCTACGATTTTTTACTCGCGCAGAAAGCGCCGCTGTCGGCCTACGACATTCTGGCCAAGCTGGAAACCAGGCTCAATAAAAAACTCGCCCCGCCGACGGTTTACCGCGCGCTGGATTTTCTACTGGAGCAGGGGCTCATCCACCGATTGGAAACCAATAACGCTTACCTCGTCTGCGACCATCCCGGCGCCGCGCACGAGAGCGTGTATCTGGTGTGCACGCAATGCGGCAAGACGCAGGAGGTGGATGACCATGCCGTGGCCCATCTGCTCGAAACCAAGGCGCACACTTTTGGATTCACGCCCAGCAAGCAGGTGATCGAAGTGCAGGGGCTGTGCAGCAACTGCAACTGAAACATGGTTCTTTAGTAATTATCTTTGTTAGGGGTTGCGCAAGCACGCTGAACGGTGCAATTTAGATGCACTGGCGATTGCGGATAAATCGCTAGTAACCAATACAACTCAAACAAGGATGTTGTTATGCGCAAAAAAGCCGCATTGCTGTTGATCTTTGCTGGCCTACTGCCAGCCCACGCCCAAGAACCCGTTGCGGTCGAAGCCGTGCCGGTTGCCGAGGTTGTGGAAGTTTCTGAAACTGCGCAAGACGTTGTACAGGTGTCTGAAGCCAATCAGTATTTTGCTGTTCTGCCCGGCTATTTCGGCGCAGACAAAAGCCGCGGCGGCACTGGCGACGGCGTCACGGTTTCAGGCATTTACGGCTATCGCTTCTCGCCGCATTGGGGCGTCGAGCTCAACTTGATGGGCAGCAGCATCGAGACGGGAAATGACAAGGGCACCGACTTTTACCAGCTCGGTGGCACGGCCGACCTGGTGTATGGCCTCAAGGACCGCAGCCTGTCATGGACGCCTTTCGTGCTGATCGGCATCGGCGGCGTGAACAACGACATCGTGCCGAACTCGCAGGACAAGATCAGCCTGATCGGCAACGTCGGTCTGGGCGTGGTCACAGGCCCTCTCACCAGCCTTGGGTTCAAGCTGCGCGCCGAAGGCCGCTACCAGCGCGACCAGTTTCAGGGTGACTACGACGACTACCGCGTGTTGGGCGGCATCGAGTTTCCGTTCGGCACGCGCACCGTTGCTTTGAGCGCGCTGACGCCGCCTGCGGTTGAAATCCGCGAAGTCTTCGTGCCAGCGCCCTTCATCGACAGCGACAAAGACACGATTGAAGACAGCCGCGACAAATGCGCCGACACGCCCGAGGGGCTGAAAGTGGATGCCGATGGCTGCGTGATCGAGGGTCAGGCGATGGAGCTGAAGGGTGTGACCTTCGCCTTCAACAGCGCACAGCTCCAGCTCAATGCGCAGACAGTGCTCGACTACGTGGTGAAGGGCATGAAGGGCCAGCCGAGCATGACGGTGGAAATCGCCGGCCATACCGACTCAGCCGGCCCACAGGCCTACAACCAGAAGTTGTCGCAACAACGCGCCGAATCGGTGAATGCCTATCTGACTGCCCAGGGCATCGATGCCGGTCGCCTCACAGCCAAGGGCTATGGCGAGACCGAGCTGCTGATCAAGCCTGAAATCAGTGACACCGACAAGGAGCGCAACCGCCGTGTTGTGTTCCATGTCGTTGGCAAGTAATCAAACTCTTTATCTCTCGCAAGGACGCGAAGGAAAATCCCATGAAAAACATCGTCATCAAGAAGCCGCACGACTACAAAATCCATCTGATCGGTGCCGCGCTCACGGCCGTCATGCTCATTGGCTGCTCGGCGGATGAAGGCGGCGCGGTGACAGTCCCCGGCGTGCCGGTCCCTGGCACGCCGAATGCCACGCCGCCGACCATCGGCACCCTGATGGCCACGCCGAACCCGGTCGCTGCGGGTGCCACGACCACCATCAACTACGAAGCCACCGGTGCGGTGAGTTGCGTGGCGACGGGTCAGTGGGCCGGCACCACGCTCAGCACCAGCGGCACTGTGGTGGTTACCGCGCCCACAGTTCCGGGTGTTTACACCTACGGCGTGACCTGCACCAACTCCACGGGTCAGCAAACGTCGCAGTCCATCAATGTCACGGTGGTCGCGGCGCCGAGCGGTGACGGGTCGGATGTGATCGGCGGCGATGACGGCAGCTTGTTGCCGAATGATGGCACCACGCCCACGGATGTCACCGATGGCGGAACGCCGATAGCCGGCAATTTCAAGTGCTCCTCCAGCGCGCGCACCTATGGCAACAGCCCCACCACGACGGTCTCGCTCAACGGCCTGCTGGGCGGCACGGTGCTCACCACACTGCTTGACCTGCTCGGCGCCGGTACGGTGACCCAGCTGCTGAACAGCGTCACTGCCAAGGAAAACGCGGTGGATCGCAGCCTCGATACCTTCGCCCAGTACAACCTGACGGCGGGTCTGTTGACGCTGCCGCTGGTCGGCAATCTGGTGTCTTCGGTGGATCTTGTTGTAGGGCTCAACAGCAAGGTGCCGATGGGTCAATACGCGGTATTCGGGCTGACCTTCCCCAGCGCCACCGTCGAGGCCACGTTGCTGCAGACGCTCACCGTCACCACCTTCAACGGCACCGAAGTCGCCGAGACACGCGATATCAGTCTGAGTTCGCTGGACCTGCTGGGCTTGGGCCTGGCCGGCGAACCCGCGCTGTTCGTGGGTTTCAAGACCACCGTGCCCTACGACAGTGTTTCGATCAATCTCGATCCTTCGCTGCTGTCTGTCAATGTCGGCAATGCGATGAACGTGCATGAGCTGTGCACGGGCGGGTCGTTCGTGGCGCCTTGATCGCCGCATTGCGGTGTTCGTGAAAAAGCCCGGTCAGTGATGACCGGGCTTTTTCGTTGCGGCAGCAGTGGCTTAATGCTTGCGGATCAGCCGCGCCGCGCCAGCGCGCCTTTCATGACGCCTTCGTAGGCGCGCACCGCCACCGCCTGGCCGGGATGCTGCTCGGCAATGCGGCTGGCGAGGTGTTCGGCGATTTCTTCCACCGTGCTGTCGGTGTTGTGACCCAACAAGTAGCAGCGCGCCTTGGGCAGGCTGAGTTCGAAATGGCCTTCGGGTGCGTGGTAGGCCACCGACAAACGCTCGCCGTCATCCGCCACCACATGGACGCCGGTGACCAGATAGATATCGCGGAAGGTCTCGGCCCATTGCGCCTCAAGTGCGACGCTGCGCTGGCCATCCACCGCGATGGCAATGCGTGAGCGATGCCCGTGCGCGATGCGCTGGCAGGCGCCCTGATGCTTGGCAAGGCCGTGGGTGTAGTGGTAGCTCGCGCCGTCGATGGCCTCATGGCGCAGGCTCACGCTCACGCGCGCGACGTTGGCGGGTACGGCGGCTTTGAGCTGTGGTTCCAGATGCGCGACGAGTGCCGCCATCGTCACTGCCGGCGCCTCCAGCAAGGTCAAGGCGCAAGGCGGGGCGATGTGTTCGATGCCGCCGGCTTGCGACATGAACCAGGTGCGCACGCGACCATCCGGCAGCGTGGTGGTCTGCTGCGCCGGGTAGTGCAGCGGCACGATCAGGGTGTGGTCCGGGCCGCCGTCGATGGCGCGCTTCAGCTGTTTTTTGACGGCGCCAAAATCCAGCACCATCGATTGCTCGTCGAGCGCGCCTTCAAGCTCCAGATCAACAATCCAGCTCTCGCCCACGAGACCTCGCACCGGGCAGAGATAGCTGGCGTCGATAACGGTGAGCTGTTCAACAAAGAGAGTGGTCATGCAAAGCGGCCTGCAAAATCGACGCGGATTGTAAGAGCCCCATGCCGGTACCGTGCATGTATCGCCGAGGGATGTAGTGCGTTTACACCATGTCAGTGATGTATTTATCGAGCGGCTGACGGCACGGGGTTTGCTTGCATCTGGTTTTATTCAATGACAATGAACCCAGGTGTGCTTGAACGGTGCACCAGGGTTTATTCGTTTTTGGCTCTCCAATTATCAAGATTTAGTCATTATCTATTTGCCTGGTCACGAAAGCATGAAAACAAAAATCTTTACTGTCGCCACCGTGTTTGGTGCCTTTTTGGGCACCAGCGTGATGCCCATCTGGGCGGCGGAATGCACGCCCGATCCGACCAGCAAGGCGCTGGCGCATTCCACCCTCGCTTCGGCTGCGGGTTACAAAGGGCATGGCGAAGCGGGCGCACTACTCAACTTCGACCGCTTTCACCAGGATACAAGCAGCAGCTTGCTGCCCGTGCCAACCAGCGGTTTCGAGGGTCGTCAGCAATCAGCATTGTTCGACCGCCGCATGGGCGTGCCAACCTTCCTATGGGCTAAGACCGACGTAGCACCCGTGGCGGTTGGCGCGCTCACCGCGCGCGAGCAGCTCATTGCCCGCGCCCGCGCGCATCTGAAGAACGAAGCGGCGAGCCTGAAGCTGACCGATGCCCTCATCGACGAAGCATTTGTCAGCGATGCCCAGTACAACGGCAACGGCCCGGCCGTAGTGCGCTTCAAGCAGCGCGTGGCGGGCAAGGAAGTGTTCGGCCGTTCGCTCAATGTGCTGCTCGACCGCAGCGGTAAGCCGATTGCGGTGTCTGGATATTTCGCTACCGACTTCGCACCGTCGTCGGTTGCTGGCCTCGGCTTCAACCGCAGTGCGGCGCAGGCGGTGGCTGCTGGCTGGAGAAGCTTGGGCGAAGGTCTCGGCTTGCTGGATGCCGCGCTGATGCAGGTAGCTGCCACCAAGGCGGGCTACGAGTGGTTCTCGACCCCGGCGATCAACGGTAGTCAGGTGTTCGAGCGCATGCCGCGCGCCAAGGCGATTTACTACCCGCGCAATGGCCATCTCGAACCGGCGTATTACGTCGAGCTGTTCTCGCTTGCCAAGGCCAACAAGGCGCTCAGCGCTTTTGGCTTGGTGGTTTCGGCCAGTGACGGCAGCATCCTCAATCGCCGCAATCTGGTCTCGCACGCCGAGCCCTTCACCTACCGCGTGTTCGCTGATGGCGCGAGCAACGGGTTCACCCCCTACGACTCGCCACTGGGCAATGGCTTCACGCCTTTCCCTGGCGCCGCACCGAGCGACAAGATCGCCCGCACCACCACAGTCACGGCAGACCTCATCAGTCTGCCGAGCTTGACCAATCTAGGCGTTACCGATCCCTGGCTGGCCGACGATGCCACCACCACGGTCGGCAACAACACGGATGCCTGCATTGATGCGGTCGATTCACCCACCTCGGGCCTCATCTCCAGCCCCATCCTCGACCCGATTCTCAACACCTGTGTCACCGCCATTGGCGACATTCGCCCTGAGATCACCTCGGCTCGCACCTTCGACTACGCGCTCGCCCCCGACGAAGACCCCAGCAACGAAAATGCCCGCAGTGCCGCTGCCGTAAGCCTGTTCTACATCAACAACTGGCTGCATGACTGGTGGTATGTGCACGGCTTCAACGAAGAAGCAGGCAACGCGCAAACCAGCAACTTCGGTCGCGGCGGCGCTGAGGGCGACCCCATCCTTGCGCAAGGCCAGGATGCCTCCGGCCGCAGCAACGCCAACATGGCGACCCCTGCCGATGGCAGCTCGCCGCGTATGCAGCAATATCTGTTTGATGGCGTCATCAACGGTGCGGTGAAGCAGGTCACGCCGACTGTGGGCGAGCCGCTGCTGTTCTCGGTCGGCACCTTCAGTCCTGCTGATTTCGATGTGCCTGCTACGCCTGTGGTGCTGGCGAATGATGGTTCCGGCGAGCCGACCGATGGTTGCGGCCCGGTGGTGCCTGACCCCACCGGTCTTGGCTTGATCCCGAACATCCCGGCTCCCCCACAGGCATCACTGAGGGGTGCGATTGCAATGGTTGATCGCGGCACCTGTTCGTTCACCACCAAGGCGCGCTTTGCGCAGCTTTCGGGTGCGGCAGGCTTAATCGTCGTCAACAACACCGATGGCGATCCCATCGCGATGGGCAATGCTGATCTGCCGATCAGCTTGCCGCTGCCGGTTTCGACCGACGACACCTACACGGTGCCCGCAGTGATGATCCGTCGCGCCGATGCCCAGCCGCTCAAAGACCTCATTGCCGCTGGCACCGAGGTGACCATGACGCTGCAACGCACCGCCAGCACCGACCTCGATGGCACGCTCGACAACCAGATCGTCGCACACGAGTTTTTCCACTACGTGCACAACCGCCTGGCCGTGGTCGGCAGCCAGCAGTCGAGCTCGATGGGCGAGGGCTGGGGTGACATCGACGGCTTCATGCTCTCGACCCGCCCTGAAGATCGCCTGATGCCTGGCAACGACAAGTATCAGGGTGCGTACGGTCTCGCGGGCTACGTGGTCAATGGCTTCTACAGCGGCATCCGCCGCGCGCCGTACTCCACCGACATGGCCAAGAACGCCTTCACGTTCAAGCACATGAGCGATGGCACCGCCACGCCGGATGGCGGCGCAGGGGCCACCAACTCCGAGGTGCACAACGCCGGTGAAATCTGGGCCAACCAGATGTGGGAGTGCTACGTGGGCCTGCTCAACGACCCGCGCCATTCCTTTGCCGAAGCGCAGACACGCATGAAGGACTACATCATCGGCGGGCTCAAGATGACGCCCGATGACGCGACCTTTACCGAAGCCCGCGACGCCGTACTTTCGGTGGTTCTGGCGCGTGATTATCTCGACTATGAGGTCTGCTCCAACGGGTTTGCCAAGCGCGGCAATGGCTTGAACGCGGTGGCGCCAGATCGCGCCAGCACGGATCTGACCGGTGCGGTGGAAGACTTCACGCCGTTCGTATGCAAAGCCTCAACACCGACCACACCAACGACGCCCACCACGCCGATCTCACCAGCACCGGTCACGGATGCGGGTGCTGGCCGCTTTGGTGGTGCGCTCAACCTGCTGTTGCTGTTGCCGCTGCTGGGTATGGGCCTGTTGCGGCGCCGAGCGGTATTGCGTCGCTAGTTCTTGCTGCAATTCAAAAGCCGCGACTCATCCTCGCGGCTTTTTTGTGGCTGCTGGCGTGCGCACATGGCAGGCTTGCATCACATCTTCTCCAAAATCCGGAAGCCCCGCGATGCGCCTGCAAGGCCTTCTCCTGCCTTTATTGCTGCTGTCTTTGAATCTCAACGCCATGACCACACCAACCACGGATGCCAGCTTGTTGACCACCGCTGAGCGCTCTGACTTCATCCACACCGGCCGCTACGTCGAAGCCGAACGCCTCTGCGCCGCCTATGCTGCCCAATGGCCTGATGCCGTCCGCTGTTTCGACTTTGGGGTAACCCCCGAAGGCCGCACGCTGCGGGCGCTGATCGTCAGCCGCACGGGTGCGCTGGATGCGAAGGCACTTCACACGCAGAACGTGCCGGTTCTGGCCCTGCAAGGCGGCATCCACCCCGGCGAGAGCGACGGCAAGGACGCGGGTTTCATGGTGCTGCGCGATCTGCTCGGCAAGCCGGCAAAGGACGATCCGCTCAAGAAGATCGCCATCCTCTTCATCCCCGTGTTCAACGTCGATGGCCACGAGCGTTTCGGCAAATGGAACCGCCCGAACCAAGTCGGCCCGGCGGAAATGGGCTGGCGCACCAATGCGCAGAACCTCAATCTCAACCGCGACTACATGAAGGCGGACGCGCCCGAGATGCAGGCGATGCTGCGGCTGCTGACGGCGTGGGACCCGATCCTCTACGCCGATCTGCACGTCACCGACGGCGCGGACTTTCAGCACGACGTCTCCGTGCAGCTCGAACCCATCCAGCAGTCCGCGGTGTCGATGCGTGCCACCGGCATCGCCATCCGCGATGCGGTGATCGCCGACCTGGCTGCCCAGGGCTCGCTGCCGCTGTCGTTCTATCCCAACCTGATCGAAGAGGACAACCCGGCTTCGGGCTTTGCCGAATCGGCCTATCTGCCGCGCTTCTCCACCGGCTACTGGGCCCTGCGCAACCGCTATTCGCTGCTGCTCGAAACCCATTCGTGGAAGGACTACAAGACCCGCGTGCGCGTCACCGTCAACACGCTCGTCTCCTTGGTGCAGCAGACCGCCGCGCACGGCGCGGCCTGGCTCAAGCTCGCCAGGGTGGCCGATGCGGAGGCCATGCAGCTCGGCGGCAAGCAGGTCGAACTCGACCACGAGGCCGGCCCGCACGTCACCATGATCGACTTCAAGGGCTACGCCTACACGCGCGAGCCTTCGGCGATTTCTGGTGGCCTCGTGACGCGCTACGACCCCGCCACGCCGCAGGTCTGGCACGTGCCTTATCACGACACGGTCGTGCCGACGCTCAGCGTGCGCGCGCCGAAGGCCGGCTATGTGGTGGCGGCGGGCTACGCCGCACCCATCGC
This sequence comes from Stagnimonas sp., assembly GCA_030652575.1. Classification (GTDB taxonomy): domain Bacteria; phylum Pseudomonadota; class Gammaproteobacteria; order Nevskiales; family Nevskiaceae; genus Stagnimonas. The sequence continues at coordinate 30,142 of JAUSQI010000160.1, forward strand.
CGAGCGCCTCGCCGCCCACGGCATCGCCTTCCAGACCCTCGCCGCGCCCAAGTCTGCACAGGTGCTGGAAACCTTCCGCGCCACCGAAGCCAAGCTCACGCCCGGCACCTTCGAGGGCCGCAGCATGATGGCCGTGAAGGGTGCCTGGGCAGCCGAGACGCGCGCACTGCCCGCCGGCTCGCTGTTCATCCCCATCGCGCAGCCGCAGGCGCGCGTCGTCGCGGCGCTGCTGGAGCCACAGGCGCCCGACAGTTTCCTGAGCTGGGGCTTTTTCAACGCTGCCTTCGAGCAGAAGGAATATGCCGAGCCCTACGTGGCCGAGCAGATGGCGCGGGAGATGCTTGCGAAGGATGCCGCACTCGCCGCCGAGTTCAACGTCAAGTTGAGCAGCGACAAGGCTTTCGCGGCGAGCCCCGCGGCGCGGCTGGAGTTCTTCTATCGCCGCCATCCCTCCTGGGACGAGCAGTACTTCCTGGTGCCGGTGTATCGACTGGATGTCTTCACACCCTGAGTGGCAAGGGCGCGCTGCTAAACTGCGCGCCCTTTCGGTCTGTAGCCGCCCATGTCCGTCGTCACCCGCTTCGCCCCATCGCCCACCGGCTTCCTGCACATCGGCGGCGCGCGCACGGCGCTGTTTTCGTATCTGTATGCCAAGCGCTTCGGCGGCAAGTTCTTGCTGCGCATCGAAGACACCGACCGCGAGCGCAGCACGCAGGCGGCAGTGGATGCGATTTTCGAGGGCATGCAGTGGCTGGGCCTGACCAGTGACTTCGGCGAGATCTACCAGACCCAGCGCTTCGACCGCTACGCGGAAGTGATCGCGCAGATGCTTGAAGCCGGCACCGCCTACCACTGCTATGCCAGCCGCGAAGAGCTGGACGCGATGCGCGCCGAACAGCAGGCCCGCAAGGAGAAACCCCGCTACGACGGCCGCTGGCGCCCCGAGCCGGGCAAGGTGCTGCCGCCCATCCCCGAGGGTGTGAAGCCAGTGGTGCGCTTCAAGAATCCGCAGGAAGGCGAGGTGGTGTTGAACGACCTCATCAAGGGCAAGATCGTTTTCAGCTCCGATGAGTTGGACGACCTCATCATCGCCCGCGGCGACGGCGTGCCCACCTACAACTTCTGCGTCGTCGTCGACGACATGGACATGGGCATCACCCACGTCATCCGTGGTGATGACCATGTGAACAACACCCCGCGCCAGATCAACATGATCAAGGCGCTGGGCGCGACGCCGCCGCAGTACGCGCATGTGTCGATGATTCTCGGCAGCGACGGTGCGAAGCTCAGCAAGCGCCACGGCGCGCTGGGCGTCATGGAATACCGCGCGATGGGCTTCACGCCCGATGCGATCCTCAACTACCTCGTGCGCCTGGGCTGGAGTCACGGCGACCAGGAGTTGTTCACGCGCGAGGAGATGATTGCCAAGTTCGACTTCGAGCACGTCTCGGCCTCGCCCGCGCGCTTCGACATGGAGAAGGCGTACTGGGTGAGTCACCAGTATTTGAAGTCGGCTGATGTCGCGGTGATCGCGCCCGAGTTCGACTGGCACCTGCGCCAGCAGGGCGTGGACCCCACCAACGGGCCGAAGCTCGAAGACGTGATCGCGCAGCAGCGCGAGCGTTGCCGCACGCTGCTGGAAATGGCGGAGAAGTCGAAGTTCTTCTACGCCGACATCACGGGCTACAACGAGAAGGATGCGGCCAAGCATCTGGGTGCCAAAGCTGTGCCAGTGCTGGCTGGTTTGATCGAGGGTCTGACCGCGTTGAGCGACTGGCAGGCCGAGGCCATTCACGGTGTCGTGCACGCCACCGCCGAAAAGCTGGGCCTGAAGCTGGGCGATGTCGCGCAGCCGATCCGCGTCGCGGTGTCGGGCGCGGCGGTCTCGCCGCCCATCGATCAAACCTTGATGTTGCTGGGCCGTACGGCCACTTTGGCGCGGCTTGCCGCCGCCGCTGCCTTTGCTGCCAAAGCCGCGCCCGCCGCCTGAGCCGGGCGCTCAACGCAACACACCGAATACCAGAGGTTCACCATGTCGATTCAAATCACCTTCCCCGATGGCGCCGTCAAACCGTTTGACGCCGGCATCACCGCACTCGCGATTGCGCAGGGCATCTCGCCCGGCCTCGCCAAGAAAACCGTTGTCGCCAAGGTCAACGGCCAGCTGTGGGATCTGACGCGGCCGATCACCGCCGACAGCAAGCTCGAACTCATCACCCGCGACAAGCCGGAAGCACTGGAAGTGATCCGCCACGACGGCGCGCATGTGATGGCGCAGGCGGTGCAGGAGCTGTTCCCCGGCACCCAGATCACCTTCGGGCCTTCGACCGATTCCGGTTTCTATTACGACTTCGCCCGCGCGGAATCCTTCACCGATGCCGATCTCGAAAAAATCGAGCAGCGCATGCGCCACATCGTGAAGCAGGACCTGCCGATCACGCGCGAGATCTGGCCGCATGACAAGGCCATCGCGCACTTCGAGAAAGCGGGTGAAAAGTTCAAGGCCGAGTGGATTCGTGAAGGCATTGCAGCCGATGCCGAGATCAGCATCTACAAGCAGGGCGAGCAATGGCTGGACATGTGCATGGGTCCGCATCTGCCTTCCACCGGCAAGCTCGGCACCGCCTTCAAGCTGACGAAAGTCAGCGGCGCTTACTGGCGCGGTGACAAGAACAATGCCCAGCTACAGCGCATCTACGGCATCTGCTTCGCCAATGACGAAGACCTGAAGAACTACATCAAGCAGCAGGAAGAAGCCGAGAAGCGCGACCACCGCAAGCTCGGCCGTGCGCTCGATCTGTTCCACTTCCAGGAAGACGCACCCGGTTCGGTGTTCTGGCACCCCAAGGGCTGGGCGGTGTTCCAGTCGCTCATCGCCTATGTGCGAAAGAATCTGATCCAGAACGGCTATCAGGAGGTCAACACGCCGGACATGATGGACCGCAGCCTGTGGGAGAAGAGCGGCCACTGGGAAAACTACGGTGTGAACATGTTCACCACCGCGCGCGACGAAGAGCGCGTGCTGGCCTTCAAACCCATGAACTGCCCCGGCCATGTGCAGGTGTTCAATCAGGGCCTGCGCTCGTACCGCGAGCTGCCGCTGCGCATCTCCGAGTTCGGCAAGGTGCATCGCTTCGAGCCCTCCGGTGCGCTGCATGGCCTGCTGCGCGTGCGCAGCTTCACGCAGGACGACGGCCACATCTTCTGCACGCCCGAGCAACTGTTGGAAGAGGCGGTGGTGTTCTGCCGCATGACGCTCGCGGTCTACAAGGACTTCGGCTTCGACGACGTGCGCATCAAGCTCTCCACGCGCCCCGAGAAGCGCATCGGCGACGATGCGCTGTGGGACAAGGCCGAGAAAGCGCTGGCCGATTCGCTCGATTCGCTTGGCATCCCCTTCACGATCTTCGAGGGCGAGGGCGCGTTCTACGGGCCGAAGCTGGAGTTCGTGTTGCGCGATGCGATTGGCCGCGACTGGCAGTGCGGCACGCTGCAGGCCGACTTCAACCTGCCGGGCCGTCTCGGTGCGGAGTACGTCGGTGACGACGGCGCCAAGCACGTCCCCGTGATGCTGCACCGCGCGATGCTGGGCTCGCTCGAACGCTTCACCGGCATCCTGATCGAGAACTTCGCCGGCACGCTGCCGTACTGGCTCTCGCCGGTGCAGGTGATGGTCGCACCCATTGTCAGCGATGCCGATGGCTATGCCATCGAGGTGCGTGACGCCCTGCGTAAAGCCGGCATCCGCGCCGAGGCCGACACCAGCAACGAGAAGATCACCTACAAGATCCGCGAGCACAGCTTGCAGAAGATTCCGGTGATTGCGGTGGTGGGGCGCAAGGAGGCGGAAGAAAAGACCGTCACCCTGCGTCGTCTGGGCAGCGAGCGACAGGAGATGCTGACCCTCGCAGACGCCGCGCAAACGCTGGCAGCCCAAGGCATGATCGGCGGGTAAAAAAGCCAAGTCGCGCACTCGGCGTGCGCGGCCACTTTCAAGGGAGTTTTGCCATGCTGAAACTGCACGCGCTGCGGGCCTTGCTGCTGTCTTTCGCGCTGGCGGGATGTGCCACAACACCGTCGCAAACAACGTTGGCACAGGCTATCGCCCTGCAGGCGGCCAGCGTCGCACCGGTTGCCGCGCAAAAGCCGCATGAGGTCGACTCGCCCAACGGCAAGCGCAGCGATCCGTATTACTGGCTGCGCGACGACAAGCGCGAAAACCCCGAGATGCTGGCGTATCTCAAGGCCGAAAACGCCTACGCCGATGCGCAGATGGCGCCGCTCAAGACCTTGCAATCCCGCCTGGTGACCGAGCTGCGCAGCCGCCTGCGCGAGGACGACAGCACCGCGCCGACCTACAGCAACGGCTGGTGGTACTACACGCGCTACGAGACCGGCAAGGAATACCCGATCCATGCCCGCAAGCTCGGCACGCTGGAGGCCGCCGAGCAGGTGCTGCTGGATGGCAACGCGATGGCCGAGGGCAAGGGGTTTTTCCAGATCGGCGGTCTGGAGGTCAGCCCCGACAACCAGTGGCTGGCCTATGCCGAAGATACGGTGGGCCGTCGCCAGTTCGTGCTGCACATCAAGAACCTCGTGACCGGCGAGACGCTGGCAGATGCCATCACGCCGATCCAGGGCGACCTCGCCTGGCTCAACGACAACAAGACGGTGCTCTATACCGAGACCAATCCTGAGACCTTGCTGGGCTACCGCGTGCGGGCGCACAGCGTGGGCCAGCCGATGGCGGCGGATGCGATCGTCTACACCGAGAAAGACAACACCTATTACATCGGCACCGGCCGCTCCAAGTCCGGGCAGCAGGTGTTCATCATGGCGCACAGCACGCTGCAAAGTGAGCAGTTCTATGCCGATGCCAAGGGACTGCCGCTGAAGTTCAAGCCGATCCTGCCGCGCGAGGCGGGGCACGAATACTTTGCCGAGCATCTGCCGGGTGCCAAAGGGCGGGGCGAGTTCATCATTCGCAGCAATTGGAAGGCGCCGAACTTTCGTGTGATGTCGGTGCCGGTGGGCAAGAGTGCGAACAAGCGCAACTGGAAGACCCTCGTCGCTCATCGCGACAAGGCCTTCATTGAAGAAATGGATGTCTTCAGCAACTACCTCGTTCTCAACGAGCGCAGTGGTGGCCTGCTGAAGCTGCGCATCAAGCCCTTGCAGCGCGGCGGCAAGGAGTCGTTGATCGCCTTTGACGAGCCCGCCTACACCGCGCAGCTCGTTGCCACACCGGAGCTGGGCAGCAAGACGCTGCGCTACGTCTACACCTCGCTGACCACGCCGGAGACGACGGTCGATTACGACCTCGCCACCGGCGCGCGCACCGAGCGCAAGGTGCAAGCGGTGCTGGGTGGGTTCGACAGCAAGAGTTATGTCACCGAATACCTGTGGGCCCCGGCGCGTGACGGCACCCTGGTGCCGGTGTCGCTGGTCTACCGCAAAAGCACGCGGCTGGATGGCACTGCGCCGCTCTACCAGTACGCCTACGGCTCGTATGGCTACTCCAGTGATCCCACCTTCCGCAGCGAACGGCTGGCCTTGCTGGATCGCGGTTTCGTCTACGCCATTGCGCATGTGCGTGGCGGGCAGGAACTGGGCCACGACTGGTACGAAAACGGCAAGCTGCTGAAGAAGATCAACACCTTCAGCGACTTCATCGACGTCACCGGCTTTCTGGTTGGCAAGGGCTATGTCGCCAAGGACAAGGTGTTCGCCGAGGGGCGCAGCGCCGGCGGCCTGCTGATGGGTGCGATCAACAACATGGCCCCCGAAACCTATCGCGGCATCATCGCCGGCGTGCCGTTCGTGGACGTGGTGACGACGATGCTGGACGAGTCCATCCCGCTTACCACCGGCGAGTTCGACGAGTGGGGCAACCCCAAGCAGAAGCCGTATTACGACTACATGCTCGGCTACTCGCCCTACGACAACGTCAGCGCCAGGGCTTACCCAGCGCTCTACGTCCATACCGGTCTCTGGGACAGCCAGGTGCAGTACTACGAGCCCAGCAAATGGGTCGCCAAGCTGCGCACCGCCGACACCACGCCGGCCACACCCATCATTTATCGCGTCAACATGGAGGCGGGCCACGGCGGCAAGTCCGGGCGCTTCCAGCGGCTGCAGGACACCGCCGAGCAATACAGTTTCGTGCTCGGCCAGTTGGGTCTGGTCGAATAGCCAGGGTTACCGCATGCACCTGAAGTCATGGCTGTCCGCAGTGCTCGCCCTGTGTTGTGCCGCAGCGGTCGCGCAAGACCCGCCGCCGCTGCAACTCAAGGGCAGTTTCGAGCAGGGCGCACTCATTTTCGGCAGCACCGCGCCGGGGGTGGCGGTGTCGGTGGATGGCCGGGTGTTGCGCACCACCGCACAGGGCCGCTTCGTGTTCGGGCTGGATCGCGATGCGGCCACCGAAGTCACGCTGGTGCTGACGAGCCCCGGCGGCGTGCCTTCGACGTTGCGCTATCCGGTCGCCAAGCGCAGCTACGCCATCCAGCGCCTCAACGGCCTGCCCCCGAAGCTGGTCAACCCAGACCCGAAGATGGACGAGCGCATCGCCCGAGAGAGTGCGAGCAATCGTGCTGCGAGAGCCCGCGACACGGCGGTGGACTACGTGTTTCAGCAGTTCGTTTGGCCCGCTAAGGGGCCGATCACCGGCGTGTTCGGCAGCCAGCGCATCATGAACGGCGATCCCAAGCAACCGCACTACGGTGTGGATGTCGCAGGCCCGGTAGGTGCACCTGTAATCGCACCGGCCGATGGCATCGTCAGCCTCGCCAACCCGGATATGTTCTTCAGCGGCGGCACGCTGTATCTCGATCATGGGCATGGCGTATCAAGTGCCTTTCTGCACCTCTCCAGGATTCTGGTGAAGCCGGGCCAGACGGTGAAGCAAGGCGAGAAGATCGCACTGATCGGCAAGACCGGCCGCGTCACCGGCGCGCATCTGGACTGGCGGGTGAACTGGTTTGAGTCGCGGGTTGACGCTGCCCAGCTGGTGCCTGCCATTCAGAGTGGTCGTACCCCCTAAAAGTAGAATTAGAAATAACCTGAGGAGATCGATATGCGTTTTTTCAGATTTTTTCTGGCGCTGGGCATAGCACTCTTTGCCAGCCAAAGCCAAAGCCAAAGCCAAAGCCAAGCCTTGCAGGAGCTGTCGGTGGACGGGCCGCTGACCGCCCGTCACTTTGCGCGATTCTCCTCGTATCAATCCGTAGACATGTCTCCCGATGGCCGTTATCTGGCCGTCAGCGCGCGACTCGATGGGCAGGCTGCCCTGCTGTTTCTAGGACTGCCGAACAAGAATCTGGTCTATGGCATGCGCTTTCAGAACGACCGTGTGGCGGGCCGAATCAACTGGGTGTCCAACGAACGCGTTGTGGTATCGCTGGCTTATCAAGAAGGGGCTGCGGACGCCCCCAGTTTCACGGGCGAGCTGTTTGCAATCAATGCGAACGGCAGCGGCATGCGCTATTTGTTCGGGACCTCCGCTGGGTCAAGCATCGGCACGCGATTGGGTGGCCCCGAGCCGGAGAGAGGGTTCGCCTACCTCGAAGCCCCGATTCTGGATGATCCTGATTACGCGCTGATTCGCGTGCTGAAAAATACCGTGAGAACGGCTGCTGGCCGCTATTACGATGAAAGCTTCACCTCGCTGTCCCGTATCCACTTGCTCACCGGCAAAAGAAGCGAAGTGGCGAGCGCCCCAGTGCGTGATGTGAGTCGTTACTTTGCCGATACCCGTGGTCGCGTCTTCATGGTGTCTGGCACCGGCGATGACAATTACGAGATCCAGACTTTTTGGCGTCCGGGCGTGGGTGACTGGCAACGTCTGCCATTCAAAGCGACCGTACTGAAGCCGATAAAACTTTCTGCAGATGGGCAGCGCGCCTACTTCGATGCAGAGTACGACAGCGGCCGCGAGTGCCTGCTGGAGTGGACATTGCCGACCACCGCAACCGCGGCTGCCGTGCCGCCGCGCGAGGTGATCTGCAAGCCGGATGCCTTTCTCGGCACGGTCTATTTCACCGGTGATGACCGCCCTTATGGCTACAACGGCGGCGAAGAGAAAGGCGTGGTCCTGATTGATGCCAAGCCGCCGGAGGCGCAGGCGATGGCGGCGCTGCAAGCCCAGTTCAAGGACCAGTTGGTGTATCCGCAAGACGCGACGCGCAAGCACGACAAGCTGATCTATCACGTCTACAGCGACCGCAATTCCGGCGAGTACTACCTGTTCGACCTTGCCAAGCAAGAGGCGACTTTTTTCGATGCCGTGCAGATCTGGCTGGACCCCGAGCGCATGGCCAGCGTGCGCCACATCGATTACCTGGCTCGTGATGGTTTGAGGATTGATGGCTACCTCACCCTGCCGCCCGGCCGTGGCGACAAGAACCTGCCGATGGTGGTGCTGCCGCACGGTGGCCCGATCGGTGTGCGTGACAGTTGGGACTGGGATGACGATGCGCAGTTCCTCGCCTCGCGCGGCTACGCCGTGCTGCAAATGAATTACCGAGGCTCCAGTAATCATGGCGATGCCTTCGAGAAAAAGGGTTTCGGCGAGTGGGGCGGCAAAATGATTGACGACATCACAGACGGCGCGCGGTGGGTAGTGTCGCAGGGCATTGCGGATGGCAAGCGTCTGTGTATTTTTGGCGCCAGTTACGGCGGCTACGCGGCTTTGATGAGCGCGGTGCGCGAGCCGGATCTGTATCGCTGTGCCGTGGGCTACGCCGGTGTGTATGACCTCAACCTGCTGTATGCAGAAGGTCTCGGCAGCAAGAAGGCTTCAGGCCGGCTGTTCTGGGAAGACGCGATGGGCAAGACCGCCGAAGTGCGCGCGCAGCAATCGCCGCTGACCTACATCAGCAAACTCAAAGCCGCTGTGATGATTGTGCACGGCGAGGACGACATCATCACGCCGCTGTCGCAGGCCAAAGTGCTGCGCAAGGCGCTCGATGCCCAGAAAACACCCTACGAATGGCTGGTGAAAGCCCGCGAAGGCCACGGCTTCGTCAATGAAGACAATCGCGTCGAGCTATACGAAAAACTCGCAGCGTTTCTCGACAAGAACATCGGCAAGAAATAGCGGCGCGTGTCAGGCGGGCGGCCACTTCAGCGGCCGCCCGCCGATGATGTGCAAATGCAGATGCGCGACGCTCATGCCGGCCTTGGCCCCGTTGTTCACCACCAGGCGATAGGCATCGCCCAGGCCTTCGAGCGCGGCCACCTTGGTGGCGGTGAGCATCAAGTGCCCGAGCATGGCCTGGTCTTCAGCCGTCGCATGGCTGAGCTGTATCAGCGGCTTCTTCGGCACCAGCAGCGTGTGCAAGGGCGCGCAGGGGTTGATGTCTTTGAAGGCGAGGCAGAGCTCGTCCTCGTAGACGATCGTGGCCGGGATCTCGCGGGCGATGATTTTCTCGAACAGGGTCTTGCTCATGATCTGGGCAGCAGGCGGGTATGAGCGGGCAGAATGCCAGCGGAGTGCAGTTGTTACCATGCGCGCCACGATTGAACTGCGATGACCATGGATCTGCTCTCCACCCCTGAATACCGCGCCGGCAAGGTCTACCGGCGCCTGCTGGGCTATGCGGCACCGCACTGGCGCATGTTTCTGCTGGCGGTGCTGGGCATGGTGCTGTTCTCGGCCACCGACGTGGCGGTGGCGCGGCTGATGAAGCCGCTGGTGGACGGCACCTTCGTGCAGAAGGACCTCGCCGTGATCCGCTGGCTGCCGCTTGCCATCTTGGGCTTGTTTCTGGTGCGCGGGGTGGCGGGCTATCTCTCCAGCATGGGCATGGCGGTGGTGGGGCAGCGGGTGGTGTCGAAGCTGCGGCTGGAGGTGTTCGACCACCTGCTGCATGTGCCGGTGAAGCATCACGACCGCTCGACCAACGCCGAGATGCAGACGCGCCTGACCTTCCAGGCCAACGCGCTGTCGGATGCCGCGATGGGGGTCACCACCGCCATCATCAAGGATGGCCTCACCGCCATCGGCCTGCTGGGCTTGATGTTCTACACCAGCTGGCAGCTGACGCTGTATGTGCTGGTGATTGCACCCGTGCTCGCGGTGTCGGTTACCTGGGTCAACAAGCGCTTTCGCCGCTTGCAGCAGTCCCTGCAAAGCTCGATGGGCAGCATCGGCCACGCGGCGGACGAGGCGATCACCGGCCGTCGCATCGTCAAGATCTATGGCGGCGAGCGCTTCGCGGCGCAGCAGTTCGGCAGCATCAACGAACAGTTCCGCAAGTTCTCGGTGAAGCTGGCCGGCAACAACGCGCTCTCGTATTCCATTCTGGAGTTCATCGCCGCACTCGGCATCTCCTCGCTGGTGTTCGTGGCGACGCGGCCGGAAACACTGGCGCAGATGTCGGCCGGCACCTTCACCAGTTTCGTGGTGGCGATGCTGTCGCTGCGCGCGCCGATCTCCAACATGAGCAATCTCAGCGAGCGCCTGCAGCGTGGCTTGGTTGCCGGTGCCGACATCTTCCATTTCATCGACCGCCCGCGCGAGATGGACAAGGGCACGCATACGGTGGAGCGCGCCGCTGGTGCCCTGCAGTTCGAGAACGTGCACTTCCGCTACAGCGACGAGGCGGCCGAGGCGCTGAGTGGCGTGAGCCTGCAAGTGCCAGCGGGCAAGACGGTCGCCTTCGTCGGCAAGTCGGGCTCGGGCAAATCGACGCTGCTGTCGCTGATCCCGCGCTTCTACGACCCCACTGAAGGCGCGGTGCGGCTGGACGGCGTGGACCTGCGCGACTACCCGCTGAAAAACCTGCGCCAGCAGCTGGCGCTGGTCGACCAGAACGTAGTGCTGTTCAACGCCACGGTGGGCGAGAACATCGGTTATGGCCAGGGCGAGGTGACGCGCGAGCAGCTCGAAGAAGCGGCACGTGGGGCCAACGCCTGGGAGTTCATCGCCAAGCTGCCGCAGGGTCTCGATACGCCCATCGGCCAGGCCGGCGTGATGCTCAGCGGCGGCCAGCGCCAGCGCATCACCATTGCCCGCGCGCTGCTCAAGAACGCGCCGATCCTGATTCTCGACGAGGCCACCTCGGCGCTCGATACCGAAAGCGAGCGGCTGATACAGACCGCGCTCGATGCGCTCAAGCAGGGGCGCACCACGCTGGTCATCGCGCACCGGCTGTCCACCATCCAGAACGCCGATCTGATCGTGGTGATGCACGACGGCGTCGTGGCCGAGCAGGGCACGCACGCCGAGTTGCTGGCGCACGACGGTGCCTATGCCGCGCTGCACCGCCTGCAGTTCCGTGAGGCGGAAGACGCGCCGGTCGTCACGCCCGAAACCCTGCTGGCGTGAGTGCTGCGCTGACCACCGCGCTGCAGGCGATCTGGTGGCGGCCAGAGCCACCGCCACGGGCCCTGCGTGCACTTGAACGGGTTTACGCAGGTGTTGCCGATGGCATCGCGCAACGCCGCAAGGCACGTGCCGTGCGACTGCCGGTGCCGGTCATGGTCATCGGCAACATCGCCATCGGCGGCACCGGCAAGACGCCGATCACCCTGGCGCTGATCGAACAGCTGCAAGCGATGGGCGCGACACCGGGCGTGCTCTCGCGCGGCTATGGCGGCTCGGGGCCGTTCCCTCTGCTGGTGACGGCCGGCACGCTCGCCGCGCAAGCCGGCGATGAACCTGCCTTGATCGCCCAGCGCGCCGGTGTGCCGGTGTGCTGCGCGCCTTCGCGTGCCGAGGCCGGGCGCGTGCTGCTGGCCGCACACCCCGAGGTGGATGTGCTGCTCTGCGACGACGGCTTGCAGCACTACGCCCTGGCGCGTGACGTGGAGCTTTGCGTCATCGATGGCGTGCGCGGACACGGCAACGGCCATCGCCTGCCCGCAGGCCCTTTGCGGGAGTTGCCCGCACGCACCGCCACCTGCGCGCTGGTGCTGGTCAATGGCGGCGAGGCCACGGCCTATGGCCGCAACGCGCTGCGCTTCGATCTGGTGGCAGACCATGCGGTGCTGCTGCGCAGCGCTGAACGCCGGCCGTTGTCTGCATTTGCAGGCATGACGGTCGAGGCTGTAGCAGGCATCGGTCGGCCACAGCGGTTCTTCGAGTTGCTGGCTGCAAAGGGGCTGTTGGCGCGCGCGCATCCCTTTGCCGATCACCAGGCTTTCAGCGCCGAAGACCTCGCGTTTTCAGGCACGGCACCGATCGTGATGACCGAGAAAGATGCTGTGAAATGCCGCGCACTGAATCTGTCTACCGATCGTGCGTATTGGTACGTGCCGGTGACGGCGGTGTTCACACAAGACGCAACGATGCGTGTGCAAGAATGCCTGCGCTCCTTTCTTGCGCTGCGCCGCAGCCGCCACTGACGATTGCGTCCTTCCGCAGACCCATGACCCCGACCAAGATCATCCCGCGCGCGCCGCTGTCACCGCCGGTCATTCCGCCACTGTCAGCCTGGCGACGCTTCGTGGTGTGGCTCAATTCGACCTTCATCGACCATTCGTTCTTCCGGTTTTTCTACAACCTGCGCTCGCGCGTGGGGCGTGACCTGTTCCGCTCGGCGCACCCCATGCCCTACCAGGTGCGCGCGGCCCAGAAGGCGGGCATTCGCAGCATCATCAGCCTGCGCGGCATCGAGCCGCACCTGGGCAGCAATGTGCTGGAGTGGGAAGCCTGCCGGGAGATCGGCCTGCCCATCGTGCACCTGCCCATCGGCTCGCGCGAGGCGCCACACCGCGACGCGATCCTCGGCCTGGATCAGCTGTTCGACACGCTGCCCAAGCCGATTCTCGCGCACTGCAAATCGGGCGCGGACCGTGCGGGCCTGGCCAGCACGCTGTATCTGCTGCTGAAGGAAAACGCGCCGTACGAAGAGGCGATCAAGCAGATGGCATTCTGGCGTCACGGTCATATCAAGCAGGCCAAGACGGGCGTGCTCGACCACTTCTTCGAAACCTATCGCCAGCACCATGCCGCGCACGGCACGCCGTTCCGCGAATGGATCGAACACCACTATGACCGCAAGGCGGTCGAGAAGAGTTTCCACTCGCAGTGGTGGGCCAATCACATCGTCGATCGCATCCTGCGCCGCGAATAGCCCCCATCCCCCGTACCCCGACCCCCATAACCGCTTCCTGAAAAAATGGACAAACGCCTGCTCGATATTTTGGTCTGCCCCGTTACGCAGACCGCTCTCGTCTACAAGCCTGCCGCGCAGGAGCTATGGTGCCGCGCCTCCCGCCTCGCCTATCCCATCCGCGATGGCGTGCCGGTGATGCTGGAAGACGAGGCGCGTCCCTTGACCGACGAAGAAGCCGCGACGCTTTGAGTGCTAAGGCTGTCGTCCCGGCTTGCCGGAGTTCCTGCTCGGTTGCCCGCGAACGCGCCTGTAAGCCTGCGAGGGCCAGGCAGTCCGACTGATCTGAGGTGCCGACGCAATGAAGTGCGTACACAAAAAAGCCCGCGATGCGGGCTTTTTTGTGGCTGCCGTTGATCAGACCAGAGGCTTCTGCTCGGCATCGTCCTGCGGCGTGCTGGCGTCCGCGATGGGCGCTGACTCCGCTGCAGTTGCAGTCGCCACCACGGCCATCGCCTCCTCACCCGCCAGGACGGATGCCACGGAGGCGCCCGTCTCGGCTGCGGGTGCATCGACGAGCGGCGCGGGCGCCACCGGATCAGGACGGCGCTCGCGTCGTGCGCGGGAGTCTTCGCGACCCGACACGATCAGGCGCGGCATGAAGTTGCCCGCAGGCGCTGCCGGAGCGATCTGCGGCGAGGCCGAGAGCACCGGCAGCGAGGTGGGTGCACCGTCGCCGCTGGCAATCAGGCGCGGCGCGAAGCCCTTCGGCACAGCGGCGGTCAGCGGCGTGCTCTCGCTCACCATCTGCGGCGCATCACTCTCCAGATCGCCGTCACCGCTGGCCACCAGGCGCGGCATCTGCTCGCCGGTCACTTCCTCGGCGCGCGCGACGATGACGGGCACCGCAACCGGTGCTGGCGCGGCGACTTCTTCACGCGGGGCGCTGGGCTGGGCGCGCGGACGGCCCGAGGGCGTATCCATCGCGGCCTGCATCACCGCGGCGCTGGGCTGGAAAGCCGGCGCAGGTGTCGGCACTGGCGCCGCAACCACGGGAGCTGCGACCGGGGCCACGAAAGGCGCAGCGGCGGGTGCTTCGACTTCGACCGTGCTGACGGCCTCGCTGGCTGGGATGCTGGCTACTTCCGGGCTGCGGTCTTCGCCAGCATCGGCTGTGTCGTCGCCCTCGCTGCCTTCAGCGGCTTCAGTGCCGTCGGCCAGCAACTGGCCTTGGGCATCGCGACCACGGCCGCCGCGGCGGCGGCGATTGCGACGGCCACGCAGGCTGCGACCGCCGGAGACGTTGTCGCGGCCTTCGGCGTCGCCTTCTGCCGTGCCGGACTCTGCCGACGGGCTGCCTTCGGTCGCGTCAGTCACTGTCGGTTCGATCGCCGGCGTGCCGCTCAGCAGACCTGGCATGAAGGTTGTCGCAGGCGCATCGGCCAGCGGCGGCAGGGCGATGACGGTGCCCGCAACGGTTGCCTGCTCGATGCTGCTGGTAGCGGCAGCTTCCGGCAGCGCGCGGGGCGGACGACCGCCGCTGTCGCGTGCAGGGCGACCGCCTTCAGCGGCCTGACCTGCAGCCTGCTCGGGACGCGGGGTGCGCTCGGGGCGCGGCGGACGGCCTGCGCCATCAGCCTCGTTGCGCGGCGGGCGACCACCTTCGGGGCGGCCTTCGCCACGTTCCGGGCGCGGGCCACGCTCGGGGCGCGGCTGCTGCGGCGCACCGGCAGCGGGCTGAGCGGCCAGCGGCTGGCTGCCTTGCGCGTTCTGCGGCGGACGACCGTCACGACGCGGCTCGCCCTGCGGTTTGCCATCGCGGCGCTGCTGATTCTGCTGCTGCGGCTGGCCGGGACGGCCGTCCCGGCGTTGCTGATCGTGCGGCTTGCCATCACGACCCTGCGGACGCTCGTCGCGTTTGCCGTCACGACGCGGGTCGTGACGGTGACCATCCCGCTTGCCATCGCGGCCACCCTTGTCATCGCGCTTCGGCTCGATGACGGGCTTGGCGCCAAAGCCGAACACGTAGGCGATACGCGCCCAGAGGCTGTCCTTGGTCACTGCAACCTGCTGCATCACCAGCGCGGGCGCAGGGATAGGTGCGGGGGCGACCACGGGTGCGGGCACATGCACCGGCGGCGGGGTCGAGGGCAGGATGCCCTGCACCGCGGCCTCGTTGAGCGGCTTGCCGGCAGCGATGGTCACGATCGGCATGCTCAGGCGTTCGTCGGCCTTGTAGTCGACCGCGATCTTGTGGCTGACGGCGCTGTTGTTGCCTTCGCCGACGTGATCGCCCTTGATGCGGGCGATGTGGAAGTGCGGGCTGTCGAGCGTTTCGTTCGGCACCAAAGTGACGGCAATCTTGTAGCTCTTTTCGATCTCGCTGAGCTTGGCGCGCTTTTCGTTGAGCAGAAAGGTGCCGACATCGACCGGCACCTGGGCGACGACGCGGGCGGTGCGGTCCTTCATGCCCTCTTCTTCGATCAGGCGCAGGATCGACAGTGCGAGTGATTCGACGCTACGGATGTGGCCAAGGCCAGAGCAGCGCGGGCAGGTGATCTGGGTGTGTTCGACCAGGGTTGGGCGCAGGCGCTGGCGGCTCAGCTCCAGCAAACCAAATTTGCTGATCTTGCCGAGCTGGATGCGCGCGCGATCCATCTCGACGTGCTTTTCGAGACGCTTCTCGACTTCGCGCTGGTTCTTGTTCGACTCCATGTCGATGAAGTCGATGACCACCAGGCCGCCCAAGTCGCGCAGGCGCAACTGGCGGGCCACTTCTTCAGCGGCTTCGAGGTTGGTGCGGAACGCGGTTTCTTCAATGCCGCCGCCGCCGGTGCTCTTGGCCGAGTTGATGTCGATGGCGGTGAGCGCTTCGGTGTGGTCGATCACGATCGAACCGCCCGAGGGCAGCTTGATGGTGGACTCGTGCGCGGCTTCGATCTGGCTCTCGACCTGATAGCGGCTGAAGAGTGCGACCTCATCCTTGTATTGCTTGAGCTTGTGCAGATCGGCCGGCATGGTGGCCTCCATCTGCTGCTTGGCCTGCTGGTAGGTTTCCAGGTCATCGACCCAGATCTCGCCGATGTCCGGGCGCAGATAGTCGCGCAGCGCGCGCAGCACCACGTTGTTCTCCTGGTAGACCAGGAAGGGCGCGGGCTTTTTGGCCACGGCCTCGGTCACGGCCTTCCAGATTTCAGCGAGGTAGTTGCAGTCCCACTGCAATTCCTCGGCAGTGCGGCCGACGCCGTTGCTGCGCACGATCACGCCCATGCCCTGCGGCAACACGAGGGCATCGAGTGCTTCGCGGGTTTCTTCGCGGGCTTCGCCTTCGGCGCGGCGGCTGATGCCACCGGCCTTGGGATTGTTGGGCATCAGCACCAGGTAGCGGCCGGCGAGGCTGACGTAGGTGGTGAGTGCCGCCCCCTTGTTGCCGCGCTCTTCCTTTTCCACCTGCACGATGATCTCGGTGCCTTCGGCCACGAGTTCCTTCATGTTCGGCGCCGAGTTCGGCGCACCCGGCTTGTAGTAGCTCTTGTGGATTTCTTTCAGCGGCAGGAAGCCGTGGCGCTCGGCACCGTACTCGACGAAGCAGGCTTCGAGCGAGGGTTCTACCCGGGTGATCTTGCCTTTGTAGACATTCGACTTGCGCTGCTCGCGGGCAGCGGTTTCGATGTCAAGGTCGATTAACTTCTGGCCATCGACGATGGCGACCCGCAGCTCTTCCGGCTGGGTGGCATTGATGAGAATACGTTTCATGGTTTGTTCTTTCTGGTGGTGCGTGCGACCACGGTGAGGCAGGTGCAATCACGAAGTGCCTTGACTCGGTTCTGCTGCGGCGCGGCAAGTTGGCATAGGCCAACACGGGCACGGCCACCAGACGTTGAACTGTCTGGGAAGGCAGCAGGCACAGCAGCGACGCAAGCCCGTGGCAGAGTTGCCAGAGCACATCACGGCTGATTGGGAGAAGGTTTTTCATCATCGCGTCCGCTCTTTGGGCGACGCTAAGGGTGGAACACAACGCTTGTCGCGAAGTGCGTGGCAGACCGGTTGTAGAGGGTCGCTTCGCACGGCAACAAACACTTTTGAAAAGGTCGGGGGCCGGGTGGTTTGTTAGCATCACGGCTTACAAACACCGGCGACCGGCTTGCAGCGACTTCATAAACCTCATGAAGTGCCTCAGGTTTGGTGCCTAAAGCTCAGGAATTGTGACACAAAAAAAAGCAGGCGGGCGCAAGCCATCAAACGCGAGTAACGAGACCCGCCCAGCGCGGTCACCCTCCAGATCAGCCCCTAAATCAGCTTCCAAGCCAACTTTTCGGACAGGCCCCAAAGCCGCTTCGGGCGGCACTTCTCGGTCTGCTGCCGGTGGCGCACGCGCCGCGCCGCGTTCAGCTTCTGGCCCACGTTCAGCCGGCGATGCACCCGCACCCCGTCGCGCGCCGTCGCGCACGGCCTCGTCGCTGAGTGCCAGCCCGACCTACGGCAAAAAGCGTCCGGTCGGGGATTTTGAACCGCGTTCGGAGTCGAGCCGCGAAGCGCGCCCGGCCGCACGTTCAGAGCCACGCCCGGAGTCTCGTGCAGACGGCCGTCCGTCCAAGCGCCCCGCATCTGCCGCTCCCCGCAGTGAGCCGCGCGGCAGCGTGCATGCCAAGCCGCGCAAGACTGATCGCAGCGCACCGCGCCAAGCTGAAGAAGCACCGGGTGGTCGCCGCGGCCGCGTGCCTGCCGAGCGTCCACATCGCACGACGGACGCCAAGAAGCGCCCCAGCCGGGCCGCCAGCGGCTTTGGTGCCAGCACGCGGCCCGCGAGCCGCAGCGGTGCTGGTCCTGCAAGCCGCACGCGCGTCGGTGCAGGCGCTGCGCCGCGTGCCCGTCCGCCGCGCAAGCACAGTGTGGATCGCAACGCTGCACCCGAGGCCCCGCGCCCGATGGAATGGAACGAGGTGCGTCACATCAAGGTGGACGCCAACAGCGACGGCCAGCGCATCGACAACTTTCTGATGAAGCATCTGCCCGGCGTGCCGAAATCGGCCGTCTACCGTCTGGTGCGGTCTGGCCAGGTGCGGGTGGATGGCGGTCGCGCCAAGCCCGAGCGCAAGCTGGTCGCCGCCGAAAGCGTGCGCATCCCGCCGGTGCGCCTGCAAGACCCGGCCGAGGCCGTGCGTCCGCCGGATCGCGTGCTCAACGAGCTGCGCGAATCGGTGATCCACGAAGACGAGCACTATCTGGTCATCAACAAGCCCGAGGGTCTGTCGAGCCACGGCGGCACCGGCCAGCTCTATGGCGTGATCGAAGCCATCCGCGCCTGGGAGAAATACGAGTTCATAGAGCTCTGCCATCGCCTGGATCGCGACACCTCCGGCGTTCTGCTGCTCGCCAAGAACCGCAAGGCGCTGCTGCGCGCGCAGCAGGCGTTCAAGAACCACGAGATCACCAAGCGCTATTTCGCGCTGGTGCATGGCCGCTGGAAAGGCGAAGACCGCGACTGCGATGCCGCGCTGGTCAAGGTGCGCCTCGGCGACCAGCACCACGTGCAACTCGACGAAGAGGGCAAGCCCTCGCTCAGTCGCTTCTCGCCGCGCAGCAAGTTCAAGGATGCCACCCTCTGCGAGGTGGAGATTTTTTCGGGCCGCACGCACCAGATTCGCGTGCACGCCTTGGCGCTCGGTCATCCGGTGGCGGGCGATGCCAAATACGGCGAGCGCGACCAGAACCACCCGATGCGCGAGAAGGGCCTGAAGCGCATGTTCCTGCACGCGCACTTCCTGCAGCTCAAGCAGGAAGGTGACTTCCCCAAGCTGCTGCTCAACGCGCCGATGCCGGACGAGCTCAGAAACTTCCTGCAAAAACTGTGAGTGCCGAAATCACCGGTGCCGATAGCGGCACGAAGCCCTACGACCTGCTGATCTTCGACTGGGATGGCACGCTGGCCGACTCGATCGGCCAGATCGTGCGCTCCATGCAGATCGCCATTGCCGAGCTGGGCTGGGAGCCACGCACCGACCTCGAAATCGGTCAGCTGATTGGTCTGGGCTTGAGCGATGGCTTGCGCAAGCTCTATCCCGACATCGGCCAGCGTGAGGTCAACGAACTGCTGGGCTGCTTCCGGCAGCAGTGGATGACCTTGGGCACCGGTCAGGCCGAAGCGCCGTTTTTTGCGGGCGCCGAGGCCGTGCTGCAACAACTGTTCGATGCCGGTTATGTGCTGGCGGTAGCCACCGGCAAATCACGGCCGGGGCTCAATCGCGCCCTGGGCTGGCACCGCGGCATGCACAGTCTGTTCATGGCCACCCGCACGGCGGACGAAACGGCCGACAAGCCGAATCCGCTGATGCTCGAAGAGCTGCTGGTGGAGCTGGAAGTGCCTGCCGGGCGCGCGCTGATGATCGGCGACACCGAGTACGACGCGGCGATGGCGACGGCCATCGGCATGGACTCGATCGGTGTGGCGACCGGTGTGCACGAGGCCGGTCGCATCCAGCGCGCAGGGGCTCTGGCGGTGCTGGGCTCGGTGCGCGATTTGCCGCAGTGGCTGGCGGCGCGCGCTTAGGGATTCTGCTCAGTGGCCGTGCGCCGGATCGCAATCCGGGTCGGCGCATTCGCCGGTTTCCACCTGCACCGTGACGTGCGTGATGCCGTAGCGCTTGAGCGCGACCCGCACGGCTTCGAGCAGTTCCGGCGTCTGCACGCTGCCGTCCGGGGTGACATGCAGCGTCATCAGTTTCTTGGTCTGCGACAGCGACCAGGCGTGCAGGTGATGCACGCTCGCCACGCCCGGCACTTGCTGCGGTAAACCCGCCGCGATTTTTGTCAGGTCCAGGCCGCGGGGCGTGCCTTCGAGCAGGATGTGTGCCGACTCGCGCACGATCTTCAAGCCCATGCGCAGCACCAGTCCGGCCGCGAGCAAAGACAGCAGCGGATCGGCCGGCAACCAGCCGGTCTTGAGGATGATGAAGGCTGCGACGATTGCCGCCACCGAGCCCAGCAGGTCCGACAGCACATGGGCGGCCGCGCCGCGCCGGTTGAGGTCTTCCGCATCGCCACCGTGCAGCAGCGCGAACGACACCACGTTGGCGGTGAGGCCGATGGCCGCGACGATCATCATGGTGCTGGCGTCCACCGCCGCCGGGGTGATGAAGCGCTGCACGGCTTCGAAGGTGATCCAGGCGCTGGCCAGCAGCAGCAGGGTGCCGTTGACAAAGGCAGCCAGCACCGGCATGCGCTCGTGGCCGAAGCTGTGGCCCGCATCGGCCGGGCGCAGCGCTTGGCGCGCGGCGAGCAGGCTCAGGCCCAGCGAGCCGGCATCCGCCAGCATGTGGCCGGCGTCGGCGATGAGCGCCAGCGAGCCGCTGATGAGTCCGCCGGCAATGCCCACCACCATCGCCACCACGGTGATGCCCAGCGCCCAGGCCAGGCGTCGGTGCGAGGCGTGCGCGGCATGGTTGTGGTGTTCGTGTTCGTGTTCGTGCGCAGCATGGGCATGGCCTGCGTGATCGTGCGGATCGTGTGCGTGGGAGTGATTCATTTTTCGATCGGGTCAGGGCAGGGTGAAGCCGGCTTTGCGCAGCAACTTGGCGGTGGCGATCAGCGGCAGGCCGATGAGTGCCGTGGGGTCGCGCGACTGCACTTCAGCGGTGAGCGTGATGCCAAGGCCCTCTATTTTCGCAGAGCCTGCGCAATCGTATGCGGGCTCGGCATCGACATAACGGATGATCTCGGCATCGCTCAGCTTGCGAAACTTGACCGCCGTGGTGTCGAAGTCGCGATGGGTCGCGCCGCCCTGTCGCATCAGCACCACGGCGGTGATGAAAGCCGAATACTTGCCGGACAGGAATTTCAGCTGCTCGATCGCATTCGCACGCGAGCCCGGCTTGCCCAGCAGACGACCTTCACAGGCGCACACCTGATCCGAGCCGATCACCCAGGCACCCGGCACCTGGGCTGCAACTGCCTGGGCCTTGCTGAGCGCGAGTCGGGTTGCCAGCGGGGCGGCGGCTTCGTCGCGCAGCGGTGTTTCGTCGACATCCGGGCTCTGCTGCGTGAAGGGCAGGCGCAGACGAGCGAGCAACTCCGCGCGGTAAGGCGAACCGGAGGCGAGGATCAACTGAGGCGGGGACAGGGTGGACACTACAATGACGCTCGCAAAAATCAGATGCCAAGTATGAAAGACCCAGCCCCATCAGAGAAGCGCGCCGACAAGCTGCCCGCGCGATTCAAAGCCGCCGAGGCGGTTGCGCGCCGTCAGCAAATCAACGGTGTGCTGCCCATTGCGATGCTGCCGCGCCTCGCTGAAGCGCTATCAGCGCCGGCCGAGTTGCTCACCGTCACAGCGCAATTCAGTCCCCACCCGCGCTCGGTCGGCCGTGCCGACGGCCGCATCACCGGCCTGCTGCCGCTCACCTGCCAGCGCAGCTTGCAGGTGTTTCAATGGCCGCTCGACATCACTTTCGACTGGATCATGGTGCGCGACGAGGCCGAGGAAGAGCGCCTGCTGGCCGACGCCGACCCGGTGATGCTGGAAGACGAGCAACTCAAGCTGCACGAGGCGATCGAGGACGAAGTGCTGCTGGCAATCCCGCTGATTCCGCTCGCCCCCGATGCTCCGATGCCGACGGTGCCAGAGGCGGCAAGCGCGCCGCTCAAGACCAAAAAGCAGGGCAGCAAGACAAAAGCCCCTCAAATCGGCGATAATTTCCAGCTCGACGACTCTCGTCCAAACCCGTTTTTGGCGCTGAAGGGCAAGTTCACCAAGGACTGACCCACCAGCACCGGACAGTTGGCATGGCTTCGATTCACGGCTGCAAGTTCGCTTAAGGCCACGCTTATCACTGCATCATCTACAGGACCGACCGGAGCTTTCCATGGCCGTTCAACAAGACCGTAAATCCCGTTCCAAGCGCGGCCACCGCCGCAGCCACGACGCCCTCTCCCTGCCTGCGCTGTCGATCGACCCGACCTCGGGCGAGACGCATCTGCGTCACCACGTCACCGCCGAAGGCTACTACCGCGGCCGCAAGGTGATCGACAAGGCTGGCAAGGCACCCGCTGCCGAAGAGTCCGCTTAAAGCCCTAACAGGCTTTGCTTCGCCCTGAGCCAACGCTGCGGCGCATGGACAGGACGACCACTCTCGCCATAGACGCCATGGGCGGCGACCACGGTCTGCAAACGACCCTGGTTGCGGCCCTTTTGGCGTTGCGCGCCGCACCAAGGCTGCGTTTGCTGCTGGTGGGCGATGAAGCGCTCGTGCGCAAGGCGCTGCCCGCGCACAGCGCTGCCGAGGCTGCTCGCCTGACGTTCGTGCATACCACCGAGGTGGTGACGATGGACGAAGCGCCGTCGAAAGCGCTGCGCAACAAAAAAGATTCCTCGATGCGCGTCGCCATCAATCTGGTGAAAGAGGGGCGTGCGCAGGGGGCGGTATCGGCGGGCAACACGGGTGCCTTGATGGCGACGGCCAAGTTCGTGCTGAAGATGCTGCCAGGCATCGATCGCCCCGCCATTTGCGCACCGATGCCCGCATCCCAGGGGCGTCCCTACATGCTCGATCTCGGTGCCAATGCCGAATGCACGCCCGAACAGCTCGGCCAATTCGCCTTGATGGGCACGGCGCTGGTCACGGCACTGCATGGCGTGGCACAGCCCCGCGTGGCGCTGCTGAACATCGGTGAAGAGGAGATCAAAGGCAACGACGCCATCAAGGCGGCGGCGGCGTACCTGCGCAAATCCGGCTTGAACTACACCGGCTACATCGAAGGCGACGGTATTTTCCGCGGTGAGGCCGACGTGGTGGTGTGCGATGGCTTCATCGGCAACATCGCGCTCAAGACCGGCGAAGGGGTCGCCAAGCTGATCCGCGATTTCATGAAAGCCGAGTTTCTGGCCTCGCCGTTTTCAAAGGTGGCAGCGCTCATCGCCAAGCCGGTGCTGCTGCGGCTGGCCGCCCGCATCGACCCGCGCAACTACAACGGCGCAGCACTACTGGGCTTGAACGGTCTGGTCATCAAATCGCATGGCAGTGCCGATGCGCCGTCGTTTGCCAATGCCATCGCCGTGGCGGTGAACGCGGTCGAGCACGATCTGATCGGCCGCACCCGCGAGTTGATTGCCGCTGCGACCCGCACGACATGAAGGCCACGGCCAGACGCCTGGCACCCCTGCTGGCGGCATTGGCGATGCTGGGCCCGTTCTCGATCGACACCTTCTTCCCCGCGTTTCGGGTCATGGGCGCGCACTTCAATGTCTCGCCTGCCGCCATGCAGCAGACCATCAGCATCTATCTGGCGGTGTATGCCGGGATGTCGCTGTTTCACGGGCCGCTGTCGGACGCCTACGGTCGCCGCCGCGTCATCATCTTCTTCAGCAGCCTGTTCGCTGTCGCGTCCCTGGGCTGCGCACTCGCCCCAACGTTTGGTGCCCTGTTGGGTTTTCGCGCGCTGCAAGGTGTGGCCGCCGGTGCGGGCTTGATTGTCGGCCGCGCCATCATCCGGGATCGCTTCGGCGGGGCCGACGCACAACGCCTGATGTCGCAGGTGACGCTCATTTTCGGCATCGCCCCGGCCATCGCGCCGGTCATCGGCGGCTGGCTGCTGACGCTGACCGGCGAATGGCGACCGCTGTTCGGATTTCTCTGCGGCTTCTCGCTGCTGCTGACCGGCTGGTGTGTGTGGATGCTGCCGGAGACGCACGCTGAAACACTGCGCACGCCACTCAGGCCACGCATCCTGACGCGCACCTATGCCGCCATGCTGCGGGACGGCCCGTTTCGCTGGCTCGCGCTCGCGGCCGGCTTCAACTTCGGGGCCTTGTTCATCTACATCGCCAGCGCGCCCGCGCTGATTCTGGACGTGCTCAAGCTCGGCGAGCGCGACTTCGCCTGGCTGTTCGTGCCGACCATTGGCGGCATGATGATCGGCGCCGCTGTTGCCGGCCGCCTGGCGGGCAAGCGCACGCCGTCGCAGATGATGCGCCTGTGCTACCGGCTGATCGCCATCGGCGCGGTGGTGAATCTGCTCATCAACGTGCTGTTGCCACCCGGCGTGCCGTGGACCGTGCTGCCGATCTGCATCCTCGGCATCGGCATGTCACTGGGTTTTCCAACGCTCAGCCTCGTCATTCTGGATCGCTTCCCCGCCACGCGCGGTGCAGGCTCCTCGCTGCAAACCGCACTCAGCCTGTTGATGATGTCGGTGCTGTCGGGCGTGGTCTCGCCCTGGGTCGCTCACCACCCGATGGGGCTGGCCCTCACTTCGGCAGGGCTCAGCACGCTGGGTTACCTCTGCTGGAAGCGCGCCAAAAGCACGCTGGATATTCCGGCGCTGGTTCCCACTTCAGCGTGAAGGCGCGCGCCAGTCGGCGAGCTTGCCGTTGGTGAACAGAACTTGCGCGCGCGACGACGCCCCGCACTTGCCGTAATGCCAGATGACATTGCTGCCACCACGTTCGTCGTAGTGCTCGACACCCAGCAGCTTTTCCACTTCGGCCGGCGACTGGCCCTTTTCCAGGTCCAGCCAGCGATCGCCTTCCTGCCATTGCGCCGGATCAATGCCCTTGAACAAGCCCCTGCTGCAGCCGCTGCGGCTGTAGGGCTCTTCGATCACCAGCGTCGCGGTGGCGGCAGGTTTAGCGGCAGTGCCGGGCAGGGCGGCAGCCTGCGGCGGAGCGGTGCTGACGGGCGACAGCGCGGCTTCGAGCGTGCGCACCTTGGCGCGCAGGGTTTCCACCTCGGCGTGCAGTGCGGTGCACTCGGCACCCTCGGACGCGGCGAAACTGTTCATCGCAGTCAGACAGGGGAGGGCAAGCAGCAGGGGAATCACCGGCACAATGGGTCGCATGGAAACTCCATAAAAATCGAATCGTCGAAACAGCCTCGCATCAGAGCGGCCCAGTTTGCACCACCGTTGGCGAGTGCTTATCGTCATCGCACTTTCACCACGCAGGGCAAGACCATGCAAACCTCAGACAGCATCGCCTCCACTCCCGAGGCAGGCAGCGAAGCCGAGCGCAGCACCTTGCTGCTCACCTATGTGTTGCATGCGCTCGGGCCGTTCACGGGTGCGCTGACGGGACTGATCGCGGTCATCATCAGCCACATCAAGGTGCGCGAGACCCAAAGCGAGTTCATCCGCAGCCATCACAGCTGGTTGATCCGCACATTCTGGTGGGCTGTGCTGTGGGTCGCCATCAGCTACGTCCTGATGATCGTGGTCGTCGGCTTCTTCACCTATGGGGTGCTGGCGCTCTGGTGGCTGTATCGCACCATCCGCGGCTTCATCCACTACAACGAAAAGAAGCCGATGCCCTAATGTGTCGCTGGCTGTTTCGGCGCGGTCATCTCCGCCTGCGCCAGCAGGGTCTGGCAGTCGCGGTCTTCGCCGGGGCCGAGTTGCAGCGTCGGCAGCAGGGCGGCGAGCGGGGTCAGCAAGGTGCCAAGCACCACAGCCGCCGCACCGCGCATGCCGATATCGAGCAGATCGGGACGAATGCGCGGGTCGGCGAAGGTGCCGTCGATGTGGATGGGCGCTTTCAGGCGGCCCACGTTGGCGCGCTTGGGCTGTGTGCGCAGCCGCAGGGCCAGTGTTTCGTCCTTGAGGCTGGCACCGCCGTCGAGCAGCAGATTGGTGTTGCCGGTATCGAGCACGAAGCTGCGGGTGTCGAGCTTGCCGTTGGCGAGCGCGAAATCGCCGACCAGACAACGCACCTCGGTGCGCTTGCCGATGCCGATCGCCGAGAGCAGGGCATTGCCGAAATCGAGGCCCGAAAGATCCAGCAGCAGGGCCGAGAAATCACCGCCCGCCATTGCCAGTTTCAGCTCGCCATCGCCATTGCCCAGCAGCTCTGCCGCCGAGCGACCCTTGCTTTTCAGCGCGGCAATGCCGCCAATGCGGCCGCTGCCCTGATAACCGGTTTTTTCCATCAGGCGCGAGATATCGACGCGGCGCAATTCAGCGGTGGCGTCGATGCCCAACTGTTCGCCGCGCGGATCAAGCGTGGCGTAGAAGCGCAAGGTGCCCTCGCCGATGCCGAAGTCGACCGGCGATACGCGCAAGAGACCATCGTCGAGCAGCAGCTTGAAACTCAGCCGATCGAATGGCAGCTCGTCGCCGACGATATGCGCGCCCGTGAAGTCGAGCTGCACGTCGGCCATTTGCAGCCGCGGCACGTTGATGGGCGTGGCCGGCAGCACGCGACCCGTGCCCTTGGCCTGGGTCTCTGCCGGCACATTCGGGTCGGCACCGATCAGGCCAGCAAGATCGACCAGCCTGACCTGCTTGGAGTGCACGGTGGCCTCAAGCCGGGGCCGTGGCGACTGCATCAACACACGGATGTCGCCGGCCAGATCGCTCTCGCCCATCAGCCCCGAAAAGTTCTTGAAGAAGATGCGGCGGGCGCTGTAATCCAGATCGCCCTCCAGTCGGTAGGGCGGCGTGTTGGGCAGCGGCAGCTGGGTCAGGGGCGATAGCGCCGAGAGATTCTGGCCCTGCAGGACCAGACGCAGACGCGCCCCGGCGAACTGCAAAGGGTCGAGCAGGCTGCCTTTCAGCGTGATGCGTGTCGCGCCGCTTTCGGCGCTGAGATCGACGGGATAGGGATTTTCAGGGGTGTGCAGCCGCAGTACCGAGCCGCCGATGAAGCGCGCCTTGAGCGGCTGGCCGTCGTAGCGGCCTTCGGTTTCGGCGCGGATTCGCGACTCACCGCCCGCTTGAACGGGCTCGGTGCGCAGCGTGCCTTTCAGGTCGGCCTTCAGTGCCGGATCAACCAGCGCAAAACGGCCGTCGCGGATGGTCAGCGCCTCGATCTGCACATCCCAGGGTTTCGCATCGGAATCGGCCGGGGGCAGGGAAAACTGCCAGTTGCGCAGGCCCTTGGGGCCGGTGCGCAAATCGGCCTGCGGTTGATTGATGTCGAGGCTGACGATGCGCACGCGACGGTCGAACAGGTCGCGGATGCCGAAACGCACCGCCACGCTGCTGACTGCGGCCAGCGGCAATGCGTCGGCGGCAAACTCCGGTGGATTGGTGACCGTGATGCCACTCAGGGTCACCTGCGGCTGCATCGACAGCTTCACGTCCAGATCGTCGATCAGCACGGTTCGGTTCAAGGCGTTCGACGCCTGCCTCTCCACGAGTGGCCGGAACCAGTTCCAGTCCCACAGCAGCAGGATGATGACGAGGATGAGGAGTGGAAAAAGGGGCCAGAAGCGACGGGCAAGCGAGCGGCGGTCGGTGCTGTTCATGGCGGGTAGCGGCTGAAACTGAACAGCAGGCTAGGCAACAGCGAGTGAATCCGCTGTGAACGCAGGTCCTAATGGCTTATTTGACCAGTGTGTTGAGATCGAAGATCGGCAGCAGGATCGCCAGCACGATGACGAGCACGATGCCGCCCATGACCACCGTCATGACCGGCTCCATCAGCTTCATCAGCACGCCGATGCGCAGCTCGACTTCCTTCTCCTGGTTGTCGGCCGAGCGCTCCAGCATTTCGCCGAGCCGACCGGACGATTCGCCGCTGGAGACCAGGTGCACGACGATCGGCGGGAACAGCTTGCTGGCTGCCAGGCTGCGGCCCAGGCCGGCACCTTCGCGCACGCGCTTGGCGGCGTCTTCGATGGCTTCGCGCATCGGCAGGTTTTCGACCACCTGCGCGCCGATGCGCATGGCTTCCAGAATCGGTACGCCGCTGCCGAAGAGAATGCCCAGCGTGCGCATGAAGCGACCGGTGTTGGCCCCGCGCACCAGCTTGCCGATCACCGGCCAGCCGAGCTGGCGCTGGTGCCAGCTGCGACGGAAACCCTCGCTGGTGCGCAGCGTGCGGCGAAACAGCCAGACTCCGGCAATGCCGCCAAAGATGATGACGGGCCAGGCTTTGCGCAGGAAGTCCGAGAGGCCGATCATGCCGCGCGTGAGCAGCGGCAGCTCGGCGTTGATGCCCTGGAACACCTCGACCACCTGCGGCACAACGTAGGTCATCATGCCCATCACAACACCTGTTGCGACCACCAGCATGATGATCGGGTAGATCGCCGCCTGGGTGACCTTGCTGGCCATCTCCTGCGAGCGCTCGACGTAATCGGCGAGACGTTCCAGCACGTGGTCGAGCTTGCCCGCCTGCTCGCCCGCCTCGATGGTGGAGCGGAACAGGATCGGGAAGGCATTCGGGAACTGTTCGAGTGCTGAAGCCAGGCTGTCGCCCTCGGTCACCCGCGAGCGGATGCCCAGCGTGATGCGCTGCACCTTGGCACTTTCGCTCTGCTGCGAAACCACCGTGAGCGCTTCATCCAGCGGCAGGCCCGAACGAAACAATGTGGCGAGCTGGCGCGTGAACAGTGCGAGTTCGGCGGATGAAAGAGAGCCGCCACCGCGCTTGAAAAAGCCACCGTTGGCCGCGTCGTTGCCGGAGTGCTTCGCGCTGTCGCGTTCGGCAACTTCCTTAAGCTCCGTGGTCATCAGGCCACGGTCGCGCAGCAGCTGCCGCGCCTGTCGAGCGGTTTCGGCCTCGATCAGACCTTTTTCGTTCTTGCCCCGGGCATTGAGGGCGACGTATTCGAAGGCGGACATGCTTAGGTGAAGCGGTGCTGGGGGATGGGGGATGGGGGATGGGGCGCAGCGAGGTGGTCACAGGCTGTGACCACTTTCACTACGTCCATTTTTGCTAGTCCTTGCAATCCGTTCCCCAAAGCCGTCGTCCATCCCCCATCCCCCATACCCCAACCCCCAGCCCCGCTTCTAGTCCTCAATCGTCACGCGCAGCACTTCTTGCAGGGTCGTCTTGCCGCTCAACACCTTGCGCCGACCACTTTGCAGGATGCCGGGGCTGGAGGTGCGGGCGTAGGTTTCCAGCTGCTGTTCGCTGGCCCCGTCGTGGATCATCTCTTCGAGCTTCTTGTCGACTTCGATCAGCTCGTGGATGCCGCTGCGGCCGGCATACCCGGTGTGGCGGCAATGGCCGCAGCCTTCGGCCTTGTAGAGCGTCAGCGGCTCGGCGGGGTCCACGCCGAGCATCTCTTTTTCGTTGCGTGTCGCGTCGTAGGGCGTCTTGCATTTGCTGCACAGGGTGCGCACCAGGCGCTGTGCCATGAGGCCCACCAGCGAGCTTGAGAGCTGGTAGGGCTCCATGCCCATGTCGCGCAGGCGGGTGATGGCGCCGACGGCCGTGTTGGTGTGCAGGGTGGAGAGCACGAGGTGACCGGTCTGGCTGGCTTGCACCGCGATCTCGGCAGTTTCCAGATCGCGGATTTCACCGATCATCACCACGTCCGGATCCTGGCGCAGAATCGCGCGCAGACCGCGTGCGAAGGTCATCTCCACCTTGGTGTTGACCTGCGTCTGGCCGACACCTTCCATGTAGTACTCGATGGGGTCTTCCACCGTCATGATGTTGCGGCTCTTGTCGTTGAGCACGCTCAAGGCCGAATACAGCGTGGTCGATTTACCCGAGCCGGTCGGGCCGGTGACCAGCAGAATGCCGTGCGGGCGGAAGATGATCCGCTTGAGAGTCTCGATCTGGGTCGGGTCGAGGCCCAGCAGTTCGAGGTCGATGCGTTCGGATTGCTTGTCCAGAATACGCATCACCACCCGCTCGTTGCTGGTGCCGGTGGGGATGGTCGAGACACGCACGTCCACCTTGCGGCCGCCGAAGGCGCGGCTGATGCGGCCATCCTGCGGCAGGCGCTTTTCGGCGATGTCGAGCCGCGCCATGATCTTGATGCGGCTGACCAGCTTGGGCGCGAGCGTCTTGGCGGCGCTGATGACCTCGCGCAGCACGCCGTCGACGCGGAAGCGAACCACCACTTTCTGCTCGTAGGTCTCGACGTGGATATCCGAGGCGTTTTCCTTGATCGCCTCGACCAGCAGCCCGTTGATGAACTTGATGATCGGCGCGTCGTCGTCGCTTTCCAGCAGATCCTGCGCTTCGCTCAGGGCTGCGGCGAGATCATCGACCTCGATCTGCTCGTCCTTGAGGCCCGAGGCGAGCGCGGCGGTCGCACCGGTCGCGCCCTCGTAGGTCTTCTGCAGCAGCTTGTCGAACTCTTCGATGCTGATGGTCGAGAGCTTCACCGGGCGGCGCAAAAAGCGGCGGGCTTCCGCCAGCGCCGTCACGCTTACGCCGGGACGGGCGAATACGGTGACGTGCTCTCCATTCAACTCGCCGACGATCAGGCCGTGGCGTTTGGCAAAGGCAAAGGGCGGGCGACGCAACGCGTCGGCAGTGGCTTCAACAGACATGAGCAACAGACCTGGGTTTTAAGGGTTGGTGCCGGTCTGCGGGGCGATTTGCACCGGGGTGGGCTCGCCGGGGCGCTGCGCCGGGACGACGATCACGTTCGACGGCGTCGCGCTGCGCGTTGCGGTGGGCGCCGGGGCAGGTGCGGGTGCGGGTGCGACGGGAGCCGGTGCCGGGCCCGGAGTGGGATCGAAGTTGGCTGCCGCAGCACCAGGCGACGCCGATGGCGCGCTGCCCTCGTTGCCGGAGGCTGCCGAGGTTTTGGCCGCCGGCGCCGGCGTCAAGGACTTGGGCAGGGCGTTGGCGCGGATGTAGGCGTCGATTTCCGGCATCACCAACCGTTGGCCCACGCCCAGCGGCAGGTTGCCGCGCTCGGCGGCCAGGAGCTGCACGTTGCGCACGCTGTCGTACTTGCGGCGGGTGTAGAAGTCGCCTTCGTCCTGCGTGCGCAGCACGGTGGGGTGGATGAACACCATCAGGTTGCGCTTCATGCGCGAGACGCTGCGCGACTTGAACAACTCGCCCAGCACCGGGATGCTGCCCAGCAAAGGCACCTGCGATTTCGATTCGTTGGAGTTGTCGTCGGTGAGGCCGCCGATGACCAGTACCTGGCCGCTTGCGACGTTCACGGTGTTGTTGATGGTGCGCTTGTTGGTGACGAGGCTGGCGGTGCCGACGGTGCCGGTGTCGCTCGCCACACTGGACGACTCCAGCTTGATCTTCAGCTTGATGACGCCGCCGACGTTGATCTGCGGCGTGACGCCGAGCTTGAGGCCCACGTCCTTGCGCTCGATGGTCTGGAAGGGATTGACGCTGCCACCGGTCGAGGTGCCGGTGTTGCTGAAAGAGCCGGAGAGGAAGGGGACTTCCTGCCCCACGCTCACTTCACTTTCCTCGTTGTCGAGCGAGGTCAGTGTGGGTGTCGAGAGCACATTGGTGTCGCTGTCGCCTTGCAGGGCTTTCAGCAGCAGGCCGAAGCTGGTGCCGCTGCGGCCGCCGTCGCGGATCACGCCGCCGCCCAGGCTGATGCCCTGGCCGATGCCGCTCAGCGCCGCCAGCGGCGTGCCTGCCGTGACCGCGCCGGTCACCGCGTTGAGCGTGGTCGAGTTGAGGATGCTCGCCACCGCACCGCCCTCGGGGTCGTAGACGGCAAAGTCCAGACCGAGCTGGCTGGATTTGCTCTGCGAAACCTCGGCGATGATGGCTTGCACCAGCACCTGCGCGCGCTGGATGTCGAGCTGCTCGATCACGCCCTTGATCTGCCGCATGGTCTTGGGCGGGGCGGTGATCACCAGGGCGTTGTTGTCCTTGTCGGCGATCACGCGGGTTTTCTCGAAACCGCCCGCGCCGCCGCTGGATGCTGCTGCCGTGGCAGGCGTGCCGCTGGTGCTGCCGGGTGTGGAGGCCGTCGCGGCCTGCTGGGCATAGCCTTCGAGGATGGGGGCCAGGTTTTCGGCCGAGGCATAACGCAGGTAAACCACCTGCGTGTTGCCGTCGGAATCCTTCAGCGGCCCGTCGAGGCGCTTGATGAGCGCCACCACGCGCTCGCGCTCGCCCTTGTCGCCGCCCACCAGCACGGCATTGCTGCGCTCGTCGGCCAGCACCGTTGCCGATGCGGCCGTCGGGTCTGCGGCTTTGGCCTGCTGGATGAAGGTGGTGAGGATGCGCACCACTTCAGACGCCGCCGCGTTTTCGAGCGGCACCGATTCCACATCGCGGTCGCCGTCGCCGTCGAGTTTCTTGATGATCTCGATCATGCGTGCGACGTTTCCGGCGCGGTCGACCAGTACCAGCATGTTATTGCCAGGGTAGGCGGCCAGATGTGCCGACTGCGCCATGAGGGGGCGCAGCACGGGAACCAGCTGTGAGGCCGAGATGTTCTTGACCGGGTAGACATAGGTCACCAGATCGTCGAGCGCCATCCCCGCACCGCTGCGGTTCAGGATGCCGCCGTCCGAGCGCGCATTGGTTTCCGGGATGATCTTGATCGCATTGCCGGCCGGGATGGCGGCGAAGCCCTGCACCTGCAACACCGCCAGGAAAGTCTCGTAGACCGCCTGCTGGTTCATGGGTGCTGCGCTGATGACCGTGACCTTGCCCTTCACGCGCGGGTCGACGATGAAGTTCTTGCCGGTCACCTCGCTGACCGTGGAGATCAGGGTATTGATCTCGGCATCTTTCAGGTTGAGCGTGACATCCGCATGGGCGCTGACGAGGACGAGCGAGAGCGCAATCAGGGAGGCAATGCGGAGTTTCATGGCGGTACGGGTGCGGCGAAAAATAAGAGACATCTATTTAGAGTGAGGCTGATTAGGGTGAGGCTGAAACATTCACGCTCTGCGACACGCCGTTGCGATCGACAGTGAGGCTCATGCTGCTGGACTGCGACAGGCTTTGCAGCAATTGTAGGGCTTGGCCCGGGTCGCTCAACGACGTGCCGTTGATGGCCGTCACCACATCGCCGGGCTTGAGGCCCGCGGCGTTGAAGGCACCGCGCTCGGGGCCGGGATAGACGCGATAACCCTTCATGCCGCCCTCGCCCGAGATGGGCTGCACGCGGATGAAGTTGGCGGCTTTCGACGGGTCGGTCAGCACCTGGGCCTTGATCTGCGCCAACATCTGCGCAGCGGCCACCGTGCCTTCCTGCGGTTCGCTGCTGTTGGCGACGGCGGCGTTGAAGACGGTGGCGTTGCTGGGTGCGTCCTTGTCCAGCCGCAGGGTTTCGAGTCGGCCGTTGCGCGAGAGGATCACCCGGTCGGGGAAGATCGCCTGAAGGTTCACACCCGAAGAGACGTCATCGCCGATGGCATAGGGCGCTTCGTCGTTGTCCTTGGCGATCAGCGCCAGCGATTCCCGCTCGGTCGAGCCGGCCAGAATGCCCAGCAGCGTGAAGTTGAGCTGGGTGTCTGGCGCATTGGCGAGCGAGGCGGTGCTGGCGCTGCTCTGCAATTGGCCAAACACATGCGCCGAGGCCAAGGCGTCCATGTTGAGCGGCGGTTTGGTGGGTGCGGGGTCGACAAAGCCGGGGGCGGGCGTCCAGGCCGCGGATTTGGGTAGCGGCACCAGCGTCCAGAGCAGGCTGGCGAGTTGCCAGGCCAGCACGGCGACCAGCAAGAGGGTCACCACCGGCGGCAGTTTGCTGCCGTGGCGGCGATACAGGGCAGTCGCCCGCACCAGCACGGCAGCCAGGGCCGGGGGCAGGGCAGGTAAGGCAGTGGCAGTCATGCGCGCGATCATACCGTGAGCTTGCGGGTTTATTGCTGTAACAGGGCTCGGCGCGCTAACGTCGGGCACCGAGCCTGCACTTAAAGCATGGCCTGCAAATCACTCAAGGGGGCGCTGATGGGCGCGCAACGCACGCTGGTCCGGCTCGGCATCGCCGCCGCCATGTTTCTGGTTTTTGTTTTGCAGATCGGCCGCGTCTTGCCGCTCTCGCTGGTGGACAACATCGAGCGCGCGACCTACGACGCGCGCATTCTGCTGACGATGTCCAACACCGTCGACCCGCAGGTGGTCATCATCGACCTCGACGAAAAAAGCATCATCGCCGAAGGCCACTGGCCCTGGCCGCGCGACAAATTTGCTGCACTCGTCACCAATGCCTTCGACAAGTACAAAGTGCGCACGCTCGGCTTCGACATCAACTTCCCCGAGGCCGATACCCGCGCCTCGGGCCTCGATGCCCTCGACGCCCTCGGCAAGAGCGCCTTTGCCGACCTGCCCGGCTATGCCGAGCGCCTGCAAGCCATCCGCCCGCAGCTGGATTACGAGGCGCAGTTCGGCGCGTCACTCAAGGGACGCTCCACTGTGCTGGGTTATGTCTTCAAGGATTCCACCGCGCCGGGCGGGGCAGAGTCCATCGCCGCCATCGGGCCGCCCGCGCTCGATGCCAAGGCCACCCAGCTCTACAACGTCGATTTCTACCAAAACAACGCCTTCACCGGAAACCTGCCGGTGCTGCAAAGCAACGCCGCCAGCGCGGGTTACTTCGACAACAGCCACGGCCTCGATGTCGATGGCGTGTTCCGCCGCGTGCCGCTGGTGCAGAGTTATCAAGGCGCGCTCTACCCCTCGCTGGCGCTCGAAACCACCCGCCTCGCGCTGGGCGCACCACCCGTGCAGTTCGAGTTCGACCCGCCCGACCAGCGCGCCTCGGTCAATCTCGAAGCGCTGGTGATCGGTGCGCTGCGCATCCCGGTCGATGAGCACGTGCAGGCCTTTGTGCCCTATCGCGGCCGCTGGCCGAGCTTCAACTACATCTCCGCCACCGACGTGATCCGCGGCACCGCGGATGCCTCGAAACTCGACGGCAAGGTGGTGCTGGTCGGCACCTCCGCCCCCGGCCTGCTGGACTTGCGCGTCACGCCCGTCGGCCAGGCATACCCCGGTGTGGAGGTACACGCCAGCCTCATCAGCGGCATGCTCGATGGCCGCATCAAGCACAAGGCGCCGTACTACGACGGCATCCACGTCGTCATGCTGCTGGTCATCGCCGCCGCCCTGGCCTTTGCCGCCGCGCGCCTCGCACCACTGGCCAGCGGCGCGCTGGCGCTGGGGCTGATCGCTGCCGTCATAGCGCTCGCCTTCGGCCTGTGGGCCGCCAACTTCATCATGCCGCTCGGCACACCGGTGCTGTTCACGGTGACGCTGTTCCTGCTGCTCACGTTCTACGGCTACTTCATCGAGAGCCGCAACGTGCGGCAGGTGTCGAAGCAGTTCGGCGAGTACATCCCGCCCGAGATGGTGGAGATGCTCGCCAGCAACCCCGCGCTGGCGAGTGAAGAGGGCGACAAGCGCAACATGACGGTGCTGTTCTCGGATGTGCGCGGCTTCACCACCATCAGCGAAAAACTCGACTCGAAAGAGCTGACAAAGCTGATGAACCAGTTCCTCACGCCGCTGACGCGCGTCATCCGCGAGCACCGCGGCACCGTCGACAAGTACATGGGCGACGCCATCATGGCGTTCTGGGGCGCGCCGCTGCCGGATGAGAACCACGCCACCAATGCCCTACTCGCCGGCATGGCGATGACCAAGGTGGTGCGCGAGCTCGATGCCGACTTCGAGGCCAAGGGCTGGCCCAAGCTCTACATCGGCGTCGGCTTGAACAGCGGCGACATGACGGTGGGCAACATGGGTTCCGAGTACCGCCGCGCCTACACCGTGCTGGGCGATGCGGTGAATCTGGGCTCGCGGCTGGAGAGCCTGACCAAGGAATACGGCGTTTACTTCATCGTCTCCGAGGCCACCCGCAACGCCGGCCCCAAGGACTGGGCCTACCGCGAACTCGACTTCGTGAAGGTGAAGGGCAAGAACGAGCCTGTCGCGATCTATGAGCCGTTAGGACCGAAGGACGCCATCGACCCCAATCTGCGCAATGACCTGGCCCGCCATCGTGGCGCGATGAAGCTGTATCGCACGCAGTTGTGGGATCAAGCCGAGGCGGAGTTGTTCAACCTCTCGCGCTCAGGGCGACCGCACAAGATTTACGAGATTTTCCTGGAGCGCATCCAGTACTTGCGAGCGAATCCGCCGGGGGCGAAGTGGGATGGGGCGTTTACGGCGACGCATAAGTAGCCGACGTGACCTACCTGCAACTCACTTATTTTCATTTGGCGACGGTGTTACCGGCCTTTCTGATCGGCACCTACCTGATGCTCAATCGCAAGGGCACCTTGTTTCATCGACGACTTGGCAGCGCCTACATGATTCTGATGATGGTGACTTCGACCATCACACTCTTCATGGAGGCGAAGGTAGGCCCCAGGTTTTTGAATCATTTCGGGTTTATCCATCTACTCGCGGTGTTGACTCTCTATTCGGTGCCAACAGCCTATCTGGCTGCGCGCCGGCACGACGTCAAAAGACATCGCAGCGCGATGGTAGCCACCTATGTCGGCGCGCTTCTGATTGCGGGTGCACTGGCTTTCAGTCCCGGCAGATTCCTTCATCACATTTTCTTTTCCTGACGTTTGCATTCGGCCTGCTCGCCTAGGCGGGATAGTGCGCAGTGTTGCGGCTGTAAACGGAGATATTGCTGGGTCGCGCTGACGCGCTCTGCTCGCTTTGCGTTTGCTTTGAGTGTGGTTTCGCCTTTCGGCGAGTTACTTCTTTTTGCTTGTGCAAAAAGAAGTAACCAAGAAAAAGCACACCCTGATGCGGCGGTGCCTACGGCACTACCCTGCGATGCTCGGGCCGAGGGGCGCTGCGGAACTCGCTCGCATGAAGCCGCTCACTCAGACAATCCTCGCTCAAAAGACCCCCTCGCCCCTGCGCTTCTCGGCGCCTCCCAAGGGGCCCGACGTCAAAAGCCACAGCCACAGCCACAGCCACAGCCACGGCATTCGCTGCGCTCAGTCTGGATTCCCACTTTCGTGGGAATGACATTGTCTTGGTTAGCGCAAGGCGAAACCGCACTAACCTCAAACGCACAGCCAGCAAAGCGCGATAGCGCGATAAAAATACAAAGTGCTACGCTGCGTAGCACAAAGGAGCCAAGCCATGTCCCACACCGCCAGTGTGCGCACCCTGCGCAACGACTACGCCAGCCTCATCGCCCGCGCCGAAGCCGGTGAGACCATCACCATCCTGCGCCACGGCAAGGCGGTGGCGCGCCTCACGCCCTTGCTGCCGGCGAACGAGACCGTGGATTGGTCCAAGAGCGATGCGATACGCGCCAAGTCAGGCCGCAAGCTGGCAGCCAAGGCCTTGAAGGCGGTGCTGGATGACAACAAGGGCGACTACTGATGGCAGCGGCCTCGGTGCTGCCGTATGCCGACACCAGTTTTCTGATCGCCTTGTATGGCGATGATGGCTTTACCGAAGCGGCCCGTGCCGAGGTGCTGACGCTCGGCCTCGCTTTGGTGATTGGCGATCTCAACGAACTGGAATATCGCAATGCGCTGCGGTTGCTGAACTTCCGCAAGCTCATCACCGCACGCCAGCTGACCGCACGCTTGGCTTCGTTCCAGAAAGACCTTCAATCAGGGTTGCTGCGCACCCAGGAAACCGACTGGCCGAAGGTATGGGGTATAGCCGAAGCAATGTCGGAGAAAAGCACAGCCAAAGAGGGACATCGCATGGCTGATCTGCTGCATGTGGCGGTGGCGCAGAGTTTTGGGGCCAAGCGATTCCTGAGTTTTGACGACCGCCAGCGCAGCCTCGCCAGGCAACAAGGCTTTGCGCTCAACGCCCTGACGTAGAGCCGACAGCCGCTTGTAAGAGCACGCGTCAAAACCCCGTCAGCCCCAATAACCACGGGCAAGAGCAAGGCTGGAACACGGCTTGCTCTGGAGGCAGTTCGAGAGAACCGCCGGATGTGAGCCATGAACGACCTTGCGATCAACAGCGTGCTGAGCCAGATGCGTGCCTTGCGGGCTGCATCGAGCGGCATCGGGCCGGCATCTGGCTCCACACCCGTTAACGGCGCGGCCCCCGCAAACTTTAGCGACACGCTGAAAGGTGCCCTCAACAGCGTCGCCGAAGGCCAGAACACCGCCAGCGCGCTCGCCACCCGCTTCGAGCTGGGCGACGACACGGTAAATCTTTCGGACGTGATGCTCGCCGGTGCCAAATCGCAGGTGCAGTTTCGCGGTGCGGTCGAGGTGCGCAACCGGCTGGTGTCGGCGTACCAAGACGTCATGAACATGCCCATCTGAGCTAACGCATGGCCACCACTCTGATTGCGACACCCGAACAACCCGCCTCGCTGCTGGATCGCGCCCGCGCCATCCCCGGTGTGAAGCAGCTGGTGCTGCTGGTGGGGCTGGCCGCCGCCATTGCCGGTGGCCTGTCGCTGTTCATGTGGGCGCAAAAGCCGGCGGACCAGCCGCTGTTTGCAGGATTGCCGGAAGCCGAGACGGCGGCGATGGCCGATGCGCTCGCCGCCGAGGGCATCCTGCATCACATCGACCCCGCCACCGGCGCGCTCACCGTACCGGCCGATCAGGTGCGCAACGCGCGCTTGAAGCTCGCCGGACGCGGCCTGCCCAAGTCGGCGGCGTCGGGCTTCGAGTCCATGCAGGGCGATCAGGGGTTTGGCGTATCGCAGTCCATCGAGTCGGCGCGCATGCAGCACGCGCTGGAGACCGAGCTGGTGCGCACCATCACTTCCATCCAGTCGGTAAAGAACGCGCGCGTGCATCTGGCCGTGCCCAAGCCTTCGGCCTTCACCCGCGCCGGTGGCACGGCCTCGGCCTCGGTGTTCGTCGAGCTGCATCCGGGCCGCAATCTCACGGCGCAGCAGGTGCAGAGCATCGTCCACATGGTGTCGTCGAGCGTGTCGGACATGCAGCCTTCGGC
Source organism: Stagnimonas sp. (assembly GCA_030652575.1). Lineage (GTDB taxonomy): Bacteria > Pseudomonadota > Gammaproteobacteria > Nevskiales > Nevskiaceae > Stagnimonas. Next base: position 68,722 of record JAUSQI010000160.1, read on the forward strand.
AGTGACGGTGGTGGATCAAACCGGTCGCCTGCTCACCGACGAAAGCGCAGACGGCAGCATCGGCATGGGCAACAGCCAGTACGAGCAGGTGAAGCGCATCGAGGATGCGACCCGTCATCGCGTCGAAGACATCCTCACGCCGCTGATGGGCGCGGGCCGCGTCAAGACGCAGGTCGTCGCCGCGCTCGATTTCACGGTGGAAGAGCAGGTGCAGGAGCAATACACGCCCGATGCCAACGCCATCCGCAGTGAGCAGACCAGCGAGGATGTGAATCGCAATGGCGCACTCAAGGCGCAGGGCGTGCCGGGGGCCACCAGCAACAAGCCGCCGGAGCCGGGGGCCTCAGCCCCTGCCATCGCACCCGGTGCTGCCACGCCGGCCGTTGCCGCCACACCTGCAACACCAGCAGCAACCGCTGAACTGCCCAGCGCGCAGACCAAGACCAGCACGCGCAACTACGAACTCAACAAGACCGTCAGCAGCCGCAAGGTGATGCCCGGCCGCATCGAGCGCCTCTCGGTGGCGGTGCTGGTGGACTACCTGCCCAAGCTGGATGCCAAGGGTGTTGCCGTGCCCACCGCACTCGGCACCGACGAACTCGCGCGCATCGAGGCGCTGGTGAAAGAGGCGATGGGCTTCGACGCCAAGCGCGGCGACACGGTGACGGTGCAGAACGCGCCCTTCATCGTCGCGGCGGAAGAAGTGATCGCCCCACTGCCGTTGATCGAGCGGCCCGAGATGCAGTCGCTTGCGCGTCAGGGTCTGAGCGCGCTGGTGCTGCTGGTGCTGATTCTCGCGGTGGTGCGCCCGCTGTTGAAAAATCTTTTCGCACCTCCGGCACGGACTCCAGCACTCGCCGCCAATGGCTTCTCCGCCCTGGCCGCGCCGCAAGAGAACGAGGAGGAGGTGCAGGTCGCACTCAGCGCCAAGCGCCACGCCGCCATCCCGGCCTTGCCGGAAGGCCCCAGCCCCTACGAACAGAAACTCACGCTCGCCCGCGAGACCGTGAAGCAGGACCCGAAAAAAGTGGCGCAGGTGATGAAGAGCTGGATTGCCGCCGAACAATAAGCCAGTAAAGGAACCCCCTCATGGCCGATGCCTCATTTGCACCCACCAAACTCACCGCCACCGAGCGGGCTGCCATCTTTCTGCTCTCGCTGGGCGAGACCGAAGCAGCGGACATCCTGCGCCACATGGGGGCCAAGGATGTGCAGCGCCTCGGGCAGGCCATGGCCAACCTCAGCAACGTCTCGCGCGAACAGGCGGAGGAGGTGCTGGACAGCTTCGCCGACGCCATCGGCAACCAGACTTCGCTCGGCGTCGGCAGCGACGAATACGTGCGCAAGGTGCTGGTCTCGGCACTCGGCGAGGACAAGGCTGGCGGCCTCATCGACCGCATCCTGCTCGGTCGCAACAGCAAGGGCCTGGAAGCACTGAAGTGGATGGAAACCCGCGCAGTGGCTGAACTCATCCGCAACGAACATCCGCAGATCATCGCCATCGTGCTCGCCTATCTCGACCCCGATCAGGCCGCCGAGGTGCTGGTGAACCTGCCCGACCGCGTGCAGAGCGACGTGGTGCTGCGCATCGCCACCCTCGACGGCATCCAGCCGCAGGCGCTCAAGGAGCTGGACGAAATCATGGAGCGGCAGTTCAGCGGCAACAACAACATCAAGTCGTCCAGCGTCGGCGGCGTCAAGGTGGCGGCGGGCATCCTCAACCTCATGGACTCGGCCAGCGAGCAGAAGCTCACCGAGGCGATCCGCGGCGTCGACGAAGAGATCGGCCAGCGCATCCAGGACTTGATGTTCGTGTTCGACAATCTCGCCGATGTCGACGACCGCGGCATCCAGGCGCTGATGCGCGATGTCTCCACCGAGGTGCTGAGCCTCGCCCTGCGCGGTGCCGATCCGCGCGTGAAAGACAAGATCCTGAAGAACATGAGCAAGCGCGCCGCCGACATGCTGGTGGAAGACATGGAGGCCAAGGGCCCGGTCAAGCTCGCCGATGTCGAGGCCGCGCAGAAAGACATTCTCGCCACCGCGCGGCGGCTCGCCGACGCCGGCACCATCCAGCTTGGCGGCAAGGGAGATGACTTCGTATGAGCACGCTCTGGAGCGAAGAGGTTTCGCGCACCGCCACCCGCTGGGCCAAGCCCGCCTTCGATGCGCCGCGCATCGTCCGGCAGGACGACGCCGCACTCCAGCTGGCGCGCAACACCGCCGCCGAGGCCGAGGCCCAGGCGCGCGGTTTTGCCATCGGCCGCGCCGCCGGCATGGCCGATGGCATGGCCACCGCCGAGCTGCTGGTGGAGCAGCTGCGCACGGTGCTCGATGCCCTCGCCACGCCGCTCGCGGCCGTCGATGCCGAACTCGAACGCGTGCTGGTCGCCCTGACGCTCGAAGCCGCCCGCCGCATCGCCCAGCAGGAACTCAATCTCGACCCCACCAAGGTCGCCGCCGTGGTGCGCGATGCGGTATCCAGCCTCGGTGCCGGCGCACGCAGCGTGGCGGTGTACGTGAACCCGGACGACTACGCCGCCCTCGCCGAAGTGCTCGCCGACCAGACCCGCAGCGACCCCGAAGCCGGCCCCGGCTGGCGGCTGGTCGCCGACCCCGAAGTGCTGTCCGGCGGCTGCCGCGTGGAGAGTGAACAGGCCAGCGTCGTCGCCAGCCTCGATGCCCGCGCCGCCGGCCTCGCCCACACGCTGCTGATGCAGCCATGACACCACTCGTCAACGTTGCCAACGTCGCCGCGCAGCGCAAGCAGAAGTTGCTGCACGGCTTGATGGAGCGCGCAGCACAAGTTGATCGCGCGCCGCTGCTGACCATCGAAGGCCGCCTGAAACGCGTGGTGGGGCTCACGCTCGAAGCGGTCGGCTGCCAGGCGCAGATCGGCAGCCGCTGCCGCGTGGCCGATCACGATGGCGCGTCGGTGGAGGCTGAAGTGGTCGGCTTCGCGGGTGAACGCACCTTCCTCATGCCCATCGGCGAACTCGCGGGCATCGCACCCAACGCGCGTGTCACGCCGCTGCGCCGCGCGGCGGAAATGACCATCGGCCCCGACTGGCTGGGCCGCGTGCTGGACGGCGAGGGCGAGCCGCTCGACAGCAAGCCCAAGCCCAAGGGCGAATCGCGGGTGAAGCTCGCCGGACGGCAGATCAACCCCTTCGCGCGCGAGGGTATCAAGCAGCCGCTGGATGTCGGCGTGCGTGCCATCAACGCGCTGCTCACCGTCGGGCGCGGCCAGCGTCTGGGCCTGTTCGCGGGCACCGGCGTCGGCAAATCGACCCTGCTCGGCATGATGACCCGCTACACCGCCGCCGACGTCATCGTCGTCGGCCTCATCGGCGAGCGCGGCCGCGAGGTGCGCGATTTCGTCGAAGGCGCATTGGGTGCCGAGGGCCTTGCCCGCGCCTGCGTGATCGCCACGCCCGCCGACCGCTCGCCGTTGCAGCGTCTGCATGGCGCGTGGCTGGCGACGGCCGTCGCCGAGCACTTCCGCGATCAAGGGCTGAACGTTTTATTGCTCATGGATTCGCTTACCCGCTTCGCGCAGGCACAGCGCGAGATCGGCCTTGCGGTGGGCGAGCCGCCGACCACGCGCGGCTATCCGCCCAGCGTGTTCGCCAAGCTGCCGGCGCTGGTCGA
>JAUSQI010000053.1 GCA_030652575.1 Stagnimonas sp.
GGTCTTGCCGACACCCGGCGGCCCCCAGAACACCAGCGAAGGCGCCTTGTCGGCATCGAGCAGCACGCGCAGCGGGCCACCCTCGCCCACCAAGTGCTCCTGCCCCAGCACTTCGTCGAGCGTGGTGGGACGCATGCGCTCGGCGAGCGGGGCGATAAGATTTTTGCGGGCCTGCATCCACCCAGTTTAGGGGATGGGCCTGTACCGGTTCAGGGCGCTGCGCCCGGGGTCGCCAACAGCCAGGCATTGCGAATGGCGCGGCCGCAGACGATGGACTTTTGATAGGCCAGCAGGTTACCGAACTCGTAACGGGCCAAGATGCCGTACCACTGCTTGCTCTTGTCGATCCAGGGGTAATAGCCGAACGCGCCGCCCGAGCTGAAGGTGCCGTCTTTTTCGACCCAATGGCCGACCGAGTATTGCCAGCGCTCACCATCCGCCGGCCACTCGGGGCTGGTGTCGGGGTTGCCTGCGTTCAGGTCTGCGTTGCGCTGCGGCGGCGAATACAGCGCCACGTTGAGGCCGTCGACGCCGCAATACCTTTTCAGGTTTACGCCATACCCCTCGTCATCGCTGGCGCAGACGGCGGCAGTGCCCAGCGCGTCTTTCATCTTCAGCGTGCCGTTGAGAATTTGCCGCAGGAAACTGGCGTAGTTGACCGTATCGAGTTGTGCATCCCCAGCCAGCACCGGGCCCCCGTACTTGAGATTCGCAATGTGCAGGGTATTGGCGATCACCGGCCCCAGCTGTGCTGCCTTCAGCGTCTTGATGCCGATCAAACCAGTGGCATCCTGAGCGGCGTGCGCCTGCATGTGGCCGGACTCGTAATAGAACTTGCCCAAATCGCCCGGTGTCGGCGGATTGTTGTTATCGGCACCGCAAGCGCCCACTGTCTTGCCGTAGCAGCCACGCAACGCATGGTAGGGGCTGGTGAAATTGAGAAAGGGCTTGTCGGCATTCTGATCGAGCACGCCGCCGGTTTTTTCGAGTACATAGGCACCGTAAAGCCACTTGCCGGCGGAGGCGATATAGCCGCTCTGCGTGGCCTTGACCTTGCTGTACTGCGTGCCCGCCGGCCCGTTGCCGGATCTGAAGTTGCCGTTGGCGTCGCCGATTTCCCAGTAGAAGTTCAAGCCCGTGCAAGACTGACCCAGCGCGGCAGCCTTGGCGGCGGTCTCCCGATCGGTGAACGTGGGCTCCACAGCAGATGCTGCGCTGCCCAAAACGAACAGCATCAAGCCTGCGAGTAAACGTGCCTTGTGCATGGCGAATGCTCCTTTCAACCAGCGGCTCCATATGAGCCGGTCAAAAACATAGCACGTCTGCTTTCGTCTTTCGCCAAGCACTCAAACGCGGTCGACCTGAATTGAACTGCAGAATGGACTTGCTTCCGCTTATTGCGTCGAGGGCGACTCGGCATCAATGACTTCAACGCCTTTCGGCGGCGTGAAGCGGAACAAGGCCGCATCCAGCTTGGCGTTGGTCTTCACCTGCGCGAAGTTGATATCGGTCGCGCCGCCCAAGGTATCGCGGAACACCATGCGCACCGGTGCGCCAGCCTTGAGCCAGAGGCTCACATCCTGAAAATCCGAATCTTTCGACTTCGGCGTGAGCTTGAGTTTCTTCACGCCGTCGGCGTCGCCTTCGTCGCTCACCGTAAAGGTTTCGGTGAGAGTCTTTTTTTGCGAAAGCAGCGCTGCGGGCGTGCCCTGCAGGGCTTCTTCAGCGGGACGCACGGTGACCTGCTTCAAGTCCTGGTCATACAGCCACAGCTTGCTGCCATCGGTGACGATGAGTTGTTCGGACGGTGCTGCGTACTGCCAACGGAACTTGCCCGGACGAGACAGCGCCATGGTGCCGCTGCTGTTCTGGATCTTCTTGCCGCGCTCGTCGGTCTGCACCTGCGTAAAGGTCGCCTGGTAACTGCTCACACCATCGACGAAACGCGCCAACGCGGCCTCGGCCGATTCGGCCTGGGCCAGCGAAGCGAGCGAAAACAGCGAGACGGCGAACGCGGTACGAAACATCGGAATCCTTTCAAGTGAAACAGCTGTTCGCATCCTGTGAAGCGGCACTGAAGCCCGGGTGAACGGAAGCTGACTTTTCGCCCCCCTGCGATGGATGGATTTCAGCCCAGTATTTCGCGGTTGCCGCCCGGCCCGCTGGGGCCGACAAGACCGGCGGACTCCATCGACTCGACCATGCGCGCGGCGCGGTTGTAGCCGATCTTGAGCTTGCGCTGCACCCAGCTGACGCTCGCCTTGCGGCTCTCCAGCACCAAGGCAACGGCTTGGTCGTAGAGCGGATCTTTCTCGGCATCGTCGCTGGCTTCGTCGGCCTTGGCCTTGAGGTCCTCCTCGTCGGCGAGGATGCCATCGACGTAGTTCGGCTCCGCCACACCCTTCAGATACGCCACCACCTTGTGCACTTCGTGGTCGTCGACGAACGCGCCATGAACGCGGGTGACACTCGATGCGCCCACCGGCTTGTAGAGCATGTCGCCGTGACCCAGCAGCGTCTCGGCACCCTTCACATCGAGGATGGTGCGGCTGTCGATGGGACTGGCGACCTGGAACGCCACGCGCGATGGAATGTTGGCCTTGATAAGGCCGGTAATCACATCCACCGAGGGGCGCTGCGTCGCGACGATCAGGTGGATGCCCGCCGCACGCGCCTTTTGCGCGAGACGCGCGATCAGCTCTTCCACCTTCTTGCCGACCACCATCATCATGTCGGCGAGTTCGTCGATGACGACGACGATGTGCGGCAGGGCTTCGAGATATTTCACTTCGCCCGGCGCGTCGCTGAAGAGGTCTTGCGGCATCGCACTCATCGGGTCGCGCATGGGCACGCCGGCCTGCTGCGCTTCGAGCACCTTCTTGTTCATGCCGGCCAGGTTGCGCACGCCCAGCACGGTCATCAGGCGGTAGCGGCGCTCCATCTCGGCCACGCACCAGCGCAGCGCGTTGGCGGCGTCTTTCATGTCGGTCACCACCGGCGTCAGCAGGTGCGGGATGTCCTGATACACGCTCAGCTCCAGCATCTTCGGGTCAATGAAGATGAAGCGCACTTCCTCGACCGTCGCCTTGTAGAGCATCGACACGATCATCACGTTGATGGCGACACTCTTGCCCGAGCCGGTGGTGCCGGCAACCAGCAAGTGCGGCATCTTGGCGAGATCGACGCTGGTGGGTGCGCCGGCGATGTCCTTGCCGAGCGCCATCGTCAGCGGTGAGCCAGAGTTGCGGTACATCGGCGAGTCGATGATCTCGCGCAGCATCACGAAGTCGCGCTTGGCGTTGGGGATCTCGATGCCGACGAAGGGCTTGCCCTCGATCACTTCGATCACGCGCACGCGGCTCACACTCAGGCTGCGCGCCAGGTCATTCGACAGGTTGGTGATCTGCACGCCCTTCACGCCGGGCGCCAGCTGCATCTCGAAACGGGTGATCACCGGGCCGGGGATGGCATTCACCACCTGCGCCTTCACACCAAAATCCGCCAGATGCTTTTCGACGCTGCGAGACAGCAGTTCGAGTTCTTCCTGCGTGTATTTGCGGGTCGAAGGTTTGGCCGGGTCGAGCAGTTCCACCGGCGGCAACGGGTTGCCGGCGTTGGGGAATTGTCCGGGGATCGCCGCATAGGGCGAGAGCACCACCGGCGTGGGCGTGGGCGCAGGCGGTGTCGAGACCGGCTCGACGTAGGTCGTCAGCCGCACCACGGGCTTCTGCGTGACGCGTTCCGGCACGGCTGGCCTGACGGGCGGCAGGGCTTCTTCCACGATCTCACCGCCCCAGAGCGGGGCGATGGTGTCGCGCTCGCTGTCGTCCTGGTACGGCGCAGGCGGCTTGATCTCTTCTGCGCGCACCCAAGGTGGCAGCGATGCCGTCTGCTCCGACCACTCGGGCTGAGGGGTCTCCGTCGGCTGATCAAATGTTTCTTCTGCAGGCACGTGGCTGGGCAGGGATTCGTAAAAGCTCTTCAGATCGGGGCTTTCTCCAGCGGCCAGCAGCGGTGAGGCCACTGCGACGGCAGCACCTGCCGCCGTCGGCGTCAGCAGGTCGAACTGTGGCTCGATGCGGGTGGCAGAGGGCTTGCCACGACGCGGCGGCAAAGGCTTGACCAAGGGCGGTAGCCACACGTCTTCCTGCATGTCCGGCGTCTCGCTCTCCACAGGCAGTGAGGTGACGGCGCGCGACGGAAACAGGCGCGCCCAGCCTTTGAGCGTGGCGTCTCCGATCACGTCGAGCACATCGAGCCAGCTGAACATCAGCGCCAGCGGCAATGCGGCGATGCAAAGCGTCAACAACAACAGCGCCGCGCCTTCGGCCGTCAGCAGCGCAGAAAGCCAATCGGACAAGGCCGCACCGAACAAGCCGCCGCCACCTTGCGGCGTCCACTCCCCCGGTGCGCGGCTTTGCACGCCCAGCACGCCGGCAAGACTCAGCACGGCAACGAAAGCCGCGAGCACCCGCAGGCCGGCAGGCAGCGCATGGGTCGGCACGCGGGTCTGCAACAGGCGGAAGCCGAGCCAGCCCAGTGCCAGCGGCAGTACGAAGCTGACGAATCCGGTCAGGCTCAGCAAGGTGTTGCTCAGCCAGGCACCGCCCCTGCCCATCCAGTTGTGCAGTGCCGCACCGGCGCCTGACGACGACCAGCCCGGGTCGTCCGGGTGATGGCTGACCAGAGACAGCAGCAGCAGAAACGCCAGGCCGAACAGCAGCAGGCTCAGCGCCTCGCGCGGCAGGCGTGCGAGCCAGCCGGGGTCGGCCTGCAGAGGCTCGGCGGCACGGGATTTAGAGGTGATTTTCGGGAGCTTCATCGGCGCACTGATGCGCGATCAGGCGGGGTTATTGCGTGTGAACCGAGTATACCCGCCGTCCGCGTGGCAGCCCTATCCACCCCGTCGGCGCAGCCCGCTTGAAATCCAGCATCGACACGCCATGATGATTTGAGTCACTTGAGGTCCGTCCCAGGAGGTTTGCCATGCACATTCGCCATTTCGTACTGACCACGGTCGGCGACATCCGCGAGTTTTCCACCGAGCAGGCCGCACTGATCGCCGCCGGTGCCAACAAGCTGCCGGAGTTTGCCGACCAGCGTCTGCGCTACCTGCAGGTGTCGCTCGAAGACAGCTCGGAAACCGAACTGAAAATCCAGACCGCCGGTGCCTGCATCCGCTTCGACGGCGACGGCAAGATGGCCGAAGCCGGCCCGCCGGCCGAGAACGAGAACATCAGCCGCTTCGAGCACGATGCCTGCGTGCAATGGGCGCTGAAAGACATCCCCGCCACGGCCGTGATCTTTCACTGATCCGAGGCCGCCGCGATGCGCTTCAGGCATTTGGGGCGCATGGCGGAAATCGACGCTGCGGCGTGGAACGCCTTGTTTGATGCCGGCTATCCGTTCACGCAACACGCTTATCTCGCCGCCCTCGAAGACAGCGGCTGCGCCACACCGGAACGCGGCTGGACGCCCTGCCATCTGGTTGCCGAAGACGATACCGGCGCGCTCGTTGCGGCCGCACCGCTGTATCTGAAGGCGCATTCCTGGGGCGAGTTCGTTTTCGATTTTTCATGGGCCGATGCCGCGCAGCGCGCGGGCCTGCCCTACTACCCCAAGCTGCTGACGGCGGTGCCGTTCACGCCCGCCACCGGCCAGCGTCTGGGCGCACGCGATGCCGCCACGCGCCGCCTGCTGCTCAAGGCACTGTGCGCCTTGCCGCAGCAATCCCGGCTGTCGTCCTGGCACGGGCTGTTCATGCCGGAGGACGAGATCGACACCACGGGCGCGCACGCCCCTTTGCAGCGCAGCGATGTGCAGTTTCAGTGGCGCAACAGCACAGCCGGCTATACCGATTTCGCTGATTTTCTGGCCGCGCTCAGCGGCGACAAGCGCAAGAAGATCCAGCAGGAGCGCAGGAAGGTGGCCGCACTCGGCTGGGCCTTCGAGACGCTGCCGGGCGATGCCTTCAGCGCCGACGAATGGACCGAGCTTTACGCGCTTTACGCCAACACCTACGAAGAACGTGGCCAGCCGCCCTATCTGAGCCTCAATTTCTTTCACGGTTATGCCATGCAACCGGGCACGCCGGTACGGGTCACCGTCGCGCGCGAGGGCTCGCACTTCATGGCGATGGCGCTGCTGGTGCAGGGCGGCGATACGCTTTACGGTCGGCACTGGGGCACACGCGGCTTTCACGATGGCCTGCACTTCGAGACCTGCTACTACCAGGGCATCGACTACTGCATCCGCCACCGGCTCTCGCGCTACGATGCGGGGGCGCAAGGCGAGCACAAACTTGCGCGTGGATTCGACCCCGTGATGACGCATTCCCTGCACCATTTTGCCGAACCCCGTTTCGCTGCCGCGGTGGCACAGGCGCTGACGCGCGAGCGCCGTCTGGTGGCCGCGCGCCTGGCCGAACTGCAGGCGCACAGCGCCTACAAATCCTCGGGGCACGCCGCGTGACCGCCGCGCATCCTGCACGTCTGCACTGGCTCGATCCGCGCCAGCCTGCGCAGCCCTTCCCCGACCCTGCGGGTGCGCTGCCTGACCCCAACGGCCTGCTGGCGATCGGCGGCGACCTGTCGTCCATTCGTCTGCTCAATGCCTATCGCGAAGGCATCTTTCCGTGGTTCAACCCGGACGAGCCGATCCTGTGGTGGAGCCCCGACCCGCGCTGCGTGTTCGTGCCTTCGCAGGTGCACATCTCGCACTCGCTGGCCAAGCGCATCCGTCAATGCGATTACGCCGTGAGCTTCGACCGCGCCTTTGGGCAGACGCTGGCCGCCTGCGCAGGTCCGCGCCGGGGCGGACGCGGTACCTGGCTGGGGCCGGAGATGCGCGCTGCCTATCAATCGCTGCACCGCAGCAGCGTCGCCCATTCCATCGAGGTCTGGCGCGACGGCGCTTTAATCGGCGGGCTCTACGGCATTGCCATCGGCCGCATTTTTTTTGGCGAGAGCATGTTCAGCACCGCCACCGATGCCTCCAAGCTCGCACTGGTGCATCTTGCGCAGCAGTTGCACGACTGGGGCTTCGCCTTGATTGACTGCCAGGTGGCGTCGCCGCACCTGCTCACCCTCGGCGCAACAACCATGACACGCGCCGATTTTCGCGCCGCTTCGCAGCAAGCACAGCAGCAGCCCGCGCCCTTGCGGTGGCAGTTCGATGCCCTGCACGCCGGCAACGCCAAGCACCTGCCCGCATGACCCGCATACCGCTCAGGCTGCTGCTCGGCACCGAGCAACCTTGCGGCTACCTGCCCAAGCGGCTGTCGCGCAGTGCGTTTGTCGCACCCCACACGCAGGTGACCGGCGAGGTCTACGGCGCGCTCATCGCCAACGGATTTCGCCGCAGCGGCGACTATGCGTATCGACCCGCGTGCAGCACCTGCAAGGCCTGCGTGCCGGTGCGCGTGCCGGTGGCCGCCTTCACCCCCAACCGCGCGCAGCGACGCTGCCTCAAGCGCAATGCCGACCTGGTGATCGAACGCCGCAGCGCACTCAACGACGAGCACTTCGAGCTGTATCGCCGCTATCTACTGGCACGGCATCCCTTCGGTGGCATGGACGCGGACGATGCCAAGGCCTTCCACGAGTTTCTCGGCTCCACCTGGGGTGTGACCGAGTTCTGGTGCTTTTACGAAGCTAGCGTACTGCGCATGGTGGCCGTGGTCGATCGCCTGCCGGAGGGCCTCTCGGCCGTCTATACCTTCTTCGACCCCGACCAGACCGCGCGCAGCCTCGGCACCTATGCCGTGCTCAGCCAACTGGCAGCGGCCAAAGCCGAAGGGCTGGGTTACCTCTATCTCGGCTACTGGGTCGCTGGCTCAACGACGATGGACTACAAGCGCCACTTCGAGCCATTGGAGCAGTTCGACGGCAGCGATTGGCGGGCTTTTTCAGCGGCAGAAACCGCCGCGTTGCCCCCCGAACCCCCAGCGACCATAATGCGCACCCTTTAGCCACACCTAAGTCGTAAATGTCGAAAGAAGATCAGATCGAGATGGAAGGCGTCATCGCTGACGTGTTGCCCAACACCATGTTCCGCGTGAAGCTCGAAAACGGGCACATCGTCACCTGCCACATCTCCGGTCGCATGCGGAAGAACTACATCCGCATCTTGAATGGCGACAAGGTTCGCGTGGAACTCACACCGTACGACTTGAGCAAGGGTCGCATCACGTTCCGCGACAAGTAAAAGCATCCATCGCTGCATGAAAAAAGCCGACCTTCTGGTCGGCTTTTTTGCGTCTTGCGACTGTGCTCAGTGCCGGAAATGCCGCGTGCCGGTGAACACCATCGCCATGCCGGCTTCATCCGCAGCGGCAATCACTTCGCCATCGCGCATCGAGCCACCGGGCTGGATCACGGCGGTGATGCCCGCCGCCGCCGCGGCATCAATGCCGTCACGGAACGGGAAGAACGCATCGGAGGCCATGACGCTGCCCGCGACGATGAGCTTTTCATCGGCTGCCTTGATGCCCGCAATTTTCGCGGAGTAGACGCGGCTCATCTGGCCCGCGCCGACGCCGATGGTCTGGCGGTTGCGGGCATAGACGATGGCGTTGCTCTTGACGAACTTGGCGACCTTGGCGGCAAAGATCAGGTCGTGGATTTCGGCTTCGGTCGGCGCGCGTTTTGTCACGACCTTCAAGCCGGCTTCGCTGGGTAATTTGAGATCGGCATCCTGCACCAGCAAGCCACCACCAACGCGCTTGAAGTCGAAAGAAGCGGCCGGCGTTGCAGGCCACTCGCCCGTGACCAGCAAGCGCACGTTGGGCTTGGCGGCGACTGCGGCGATGGCATCCGCATCGGCACTGGGCGCAATGATGACTTCCACGAACTGGCGCTCGACGAT
>JAUSQI010000164.1 GCA_030652575.1 Stagnimonas sp.
ATCCTCTGCCTCTACGAAGGCACCAACGGCATCCAGGCGCTCGATTTGCTCGGCCGCAAGGTGCTGAGCGACATGGGCGCCAAGCTGATGAAGTTCGGCAAGTTGGTCACTGACTTTGCGAAGGCTGAGGCTGGCAACGAGGCGATGAAGGAGTTCCTCGTGCCGCTCGCTGAGATCGGCACCGAAGTGCAGAAAGTGACGATGGAAATCGGCCAGAAGGCGATGAAGAACGCCGATGAAGTCGGTGCCGCCTCGGTGCCCTATATGCACCTGGTTGGCCACTTCGTCTACGCCTACTTCTGGGCCCGCATGGCGAAGATTGCGATCGACAAGCAGGCTGAAGGCGACTTCTACAAGAGCAAGCTGCTCACCGCGCGCTTCTATTACGCCAAGCTGCTACCGGAGACGGCGACCTTCCTCAAGCAGATTCGGGCTGGCTCTGACTCGCTGATGGCGATGGATGCTGCGTTGTTCTGAGTGGCTTGCTGCAACGAAAAAGCCCGGCGGTTGCCGGGCTTTTTCGTTTTTTGAGAGTCATTTTTGTATCAGACAAGCGTCCCAAGGATCGTAGACAGAGATGTGTTCTCCATCCTGCTCAATCTCAATACTTTTAAAGACGCTACATCCATTTTTTCGCTCAACTGTATAAGCGCACACATCATTTAGGGACAGATTTCCCTCGCGAATTTCCTGAAGGATTTGATGAAATAACTCTCTTGAGTGCGTTTCAGCAACAATTCTCAATCCTTTCTTTTTTGTTACTTCAGCAAAAACAGTTCCGAGTTTCTTGGCAGCCGCAGGATGAAGATGCAGTTCTGGCTGTTCAAATAGCAGCGTTGCTCCCTTGGGTGCATAGCTACATTGGGCCAACACTGGAAGCACCTGTGAAACGCCATAACCAAGGTCAGCCATAGGTAAGTTAGCACCATCTGGCAATGTGACATTTAAATCAAATAGATCAGATTTTCCTATGCGGGCTATATCAATACTTCGAGCTAGTCCGATTTCTTGAAGCCACCTGCCAATTTGAGAGATATTCGGTCTGTTTTTCTGCTGAACATATTCGTTCGCTAGTAAAGTAATTGCCATTTCACCTTGAGCGCCTACTTCAGTTGGTGCAGCCCCCTTAGTCGGGTAGCGCCTCAAAGGAGATTGTCGAAAAGGGCCTAGGTAAAACACTTTTCTAAGTTCTTCCGAAATTAGATCATTCGAAGCCTCAGAAAAAACAAACGACTCAAAAAATGAAGCCCTATTTTTGCTAGCTGATTGCTGTGGCAGGAACCTCAACCTGAGCCCACGAGTGTTTATTTGCGCCTCAACTTTGCTTCCATTGAATTCTGCGGAATAGATTTTTGCTTTTTTATCGACCTTTAGTTTTGATCCATTAGATTCAAAAATAGCCTGTTCAATCGTCACATCTTGAGTTCTTTTAGTGCTTTTAAAAGAATGCTCAATATTAATAGGCTTATCTTTATCAAGAATGAATTTTCCTTTCTCATAGGCAACATTTCTACCAGCCTTTTCCATTGAAAACCCTATCTTCATGGAATCAGAGTAGCTTTTGGAATGAATGACTTCGATAAACCTGCCTAAGTGAACCTGCGCATACTCATCGTCTAACACAATCGCTCGATTGGAGGCGGCGAGTTTTACAGTCTGTGCAAGTGCTGCTAAAGCGTGAATACAGCTACTCTTTCCTGAGGAGTTAGCACCAATTAGTAACGTTATTGGCTTAATGGTGAAAACTTGCCTTTCTTTAATTCCCTTAAAGTTTTCTACCGTTAGCGTATCTATTGGCACGATTTATCCTTGGTATCTAATTTTAAAAAAATGCGGCAGTATGAATAAATCTAATATATCTCACCGTTTTAGGCATGAGCGAGAAATACCCGCTCCGCCACATTGGCAGGCAGGGCCACGAGATCAAACGCGGCAGCTTCATACAGATAGTCCTCGCCAGATTCATCGACGACACGCAACTGCCCATGCTTAAGAGCATCGGTATCGGGCAACACCTCATAGAGCTTGCGCAGTTCTAGCGAGGCTTCGTGGCCTTGGTTGCGGAGGCAGACGGCGAATTGGTGGTTTTTCATGGGGAATTGTCCGTATAGCGTTTGATCTTGAACTCGCGTTTGCCGATGCCCGCAGCCTCATACCAATGCAGCTCGGCTTCGCGGAGTGTGCCATCCGGCAAACGGACCTTGGCAAAACCCTTGCGCTTGCGCCAGTTGCCGTCGCCGTGAATCTTGCGTAACCGTGGCAACTCTCGAATGCCGGAGCCTCTGGCGAAGGTCTCGGCACTACTGACTTCGCCAACGATCTCGAAGCTCATCGTGCAATCCGCCAGCGAGCGTCTGGTGATTACGCTGGCGTCGGCAGCATCTGCCGAAGAAAGCCCTGAAACTCCGGCGCATCCATGTAACGCGGCACGGCATAGAACATGTGCGCCTCGCTCAGGGCCTTGTCGGTGATGGCGACGATGTCAGATTCCTTCAGTTTCTCGACCTGGGTCGGGATGCCGAATGCGGCGTTCATCGTTCGCACCTTGGCGATGAAGGCCGCGGCAAGTTGCTCGTCGCTTTCGCCGCCATTCTTGAGGCCACTGACTTCAGCGAGCCGGGCCAGCCGATCCGTGCAATCGGGCTTGCTGAAGTCGAGCACGCGCGGCAGCACGATGGCATTCGCGAGGCCATGCGGCACGTGGTAGTAGGCGCCCAGGTTGTGGGCGATGGCGTGCACGTAGCCCACACCTGCGGTGGTGAACGCGACCCCGGCCTTGAAGCTCGCGAGCGCCATGTTCTGCCGCGCCTCCACGTTGCCGCCGTTGTTCACCGCCTCCGCCAGGTTTTCCATGATCAGCTGGGTGGCGTCGAGCGCTTCGCGGTCGGTCATCTCGGTGCGATTGCGGCTGATGTAGGCCTCCACCGCATGGGTGAGGGCGTCCATGCCGGTGGCGGCCGTAATGGGCGCGGGCAGGCCCGTCATCAGTGCGCCGTCGAGCGCGGCGGCGAGCGGCACCAGGCAGGGGTCCATGATCGCGAACTTGCGGGTGGTGCTGGGGTCGCTCACGACGGCGGCGATGGTCACCTCGCTGCCGGTGCCGGCCGTGGTGGGCACCGCATACAGGGGCAGGGGCTTGAAGAACACCCGCATCAGCCCGGCCATGTGGACGACCTTGTGCGGGTTCTTGGCGCGCGCGGCAATCACCTTGGCGGCATCGATCGAGCTGCCGCCGCCGATGGCGAGGATGGCGGTGCAGCCCTTGCTCTTGAGCATCGTCAGGCCGGTTTCGATCTGCTCGATGGTCGGGTTGGGCAGCACGCCGTCGTAGACGACGTAGCCGACACCGAGTTGGGTGAGCTTTTCCTGCATCGGTTTAAGCAGGCCGATCTTCACCAGCATGGCGTCGGTCACGATCAGCAGATTGGTCACACCGGTCTTGGCGATGTGTTCGCACAGCACCAGCGAGGATCCGGGGCCGCTGAAAAGCTCCGGTGTGCGGAAGCGCAGCAGTGGCGTGCTGATCTTGAGCAGGAACTGCCAGATCTTGAAGAAAAAGACTTTGATGGAAAAGGGGATCACGCGACTCTCCGATGGCTTTTGAATTGTTTTGAGGCGCGCAGTTTATGCCAGTAGCTGCCGCATCTCGGCCGCACTCAGGTCGCGCCAATAGCCGAGCTGCAAGTTGCCGAGTTCGATGTTGACGAAGCGCGTGCGTTGCAGGGCGATGACCTCGTAGCCGAAGTGCTCGCACATGCGGCGGATCTGCCGATTGAGACCCTGCGTGAGCACGATACGAAAGCTGTGCGGCCCGGTGCGCCAGGCCTTGCAGGGCAGGGTGCGGGTATCGAGGATGTTCACACCGCGTTGCATGCTGGCCAGAAAGCCGTCGCTGACGGGGCGATCGACCTCGACCAGATACTCCTTCTCGTGCCCATGCTCGGCGCGCAACAGGGTGTTGACGATGTCGCCGTCGCTGGTGAGCAGAATCAAACCCTCGCTGTCTTTGTCCAGCCGTCCGATGGGAAAGATGCGTTGCTCGTGGCCGATGAAGTCGATGATGTTGTCGCGCACCCGTGCCTCGGTGGTGCAGGTGACGCCGACGGGTTTGTTGAAGACGATGGTGACGTGCGCGGCCTTGCGCTCGCTGACCACGCGGCCATCCACCCGCACCTCGTCACCGTCTTCCACCGGTGTGCCGAGCAGGGCGATGCGGCGGTTGATCTCGACGCGGCCGGAACCGATCCAGTCGTCCGCTTCGCGGCGGGAGCAGAGGCCTTTTTCGCTGAGGTATTTGTTGAGTCTCATCCGGCAAAGAATGCCAGAGCCGACCCGCTGGCGGCACTGCCGCCAACGGGCTTTCGCAGTGCGCGGTTAGCGGTGCAGGCGGCGGCGACCGACTGCTGAAGCGAACAGCAGCAGGCTGGCGAGCAGCGACAGGCTGCCGCCGAAGCGGCCCGTCTCGGCAGCGGGCGCGGGCGTGACCACCGGCGGCAGGCGCGGTGGCAGGTCCGGCGTGGGTGTTGGCGTCGGGGTGGGCGTCACTGGCGGCGTATTGGGCGGCGGCACCGTGCCGGTGGCCGTGGCAATAGTGAAGTCGGCATTGGAAAGATCAAAGAAGATGCTCGATGCGCATTTCACCTGCATGCGGGCGTTGGCGGTCGCCGAATTGGCAGGCAGCGTCACCGACTGCGCGCCGTCGTTGGGCTGCGCGGTGGCGAGCGTGGTGGGGAAGGTCATGCCGCCATCGGTCGAGAGCAGCACGTCCACTGTGGCGCAGGAGACTGGCATCACATCGGTGCCCGCCACATCCCAGGTCACCGGTACCGCATCGCCCTCGCGGAACATCTCGCTGCCGTTGGGGGCCAGCACGAGGAACGGGCCGGTATCGGCGATATTGAATTGCAGATCGGCGCTGGCAACACCGCCCGCATCTGGCATCAGCGCCGTGCCGCCGCTGGCATTGCGGTTGTCGCGCACGGTCAGGCGAAAGTTCAGGCTGCGGGCGACGGCGGGCAGAAGCTCGCCGATGGTCTGGGTGTTGTTGGCAAGGTCGGAGGCCTGCGGAAAGCTGCGCGTGGGCGAGAGGCTGGGGCGGAACGAGCGGAACAAGGGTGCTGTGCCGTCGGGCTCCTGCGCCAGGCCAAAGGCACCGAGATCGAACTGCTCCCAGTGGTAGGTCAGCGGGTCGCCATCGGGGTCGCTGCCGACGCCAGTGAGTGCGAACGGCGTGAGCTTGGGGATGGTGAAGCCACCGGTGCCCGCATCGGCCACCGGGGCACGGTTGCCGTTGGTGGTGATGACGGCGCAGTCGTTGCCGGCGTCCTGCTGGGTGTAGGCCACGATCTCGTCGTAGCTCACCGCGTGAAAATGGTCGTCGCTGTTGCGGGCAATGTTGTCGACGCCACAGATGCCGGCGTAGGCCATGATGGTGGTGCCGCTACCGGGCTCGTAGGCGGTGTTTGAATTGCCATTGCCGCTGCAGGAGCCGGTCTCGCTGTTGAAGGTGTGGTTGCCGCCGAACTGGTGGCCCATTTCGTGGGCGACGTAGTCCACGTAGAACGGGTCGCCGACCGGCATCGGCAGGCCGGTGACGCCCATCGCCTTCTGCGCGAGATTGCACACCACGCCCAGTCCCGCCACGCCGCCACCACCGGTGCTCACCACATGGCCGATGTCGTAGCTGGTGGGGCCGACGGTGAGCGCCAGCACCGCACCGTTCACGGCCAGCAGTTCGAGACCCTGGTCGTCGATGTAGGGGTCGGTGTTCGGTTCGGTGAAAATCGCGGCATCGTTGCCATCGATCAGTTGCAGGCGCACGCCGACTTCGCGTTCGTAGATGCCGCTGACGCGATTGACCACCACCACCTGCTCGGCCAGCACTTTCGATTTGTCGGCCAGCAGCGACAGCGGGGAGATATCCGGATCGTGAAACACCGAGTATTCACCGGTCGCGGCGAGCGCCAGCCGGTAGGTGCGCAGCTCGCCGGCGATGCTCACGCCTTTCTTGGGCGGCAGCAGACTGGGCGTCGTGGACGACTTCCTGGGCAGCACCGGCTGTGATTTGGGCGGCACGATCACCTTGTCGCCCGGCATCATGCCGTCATATCGGCGGGCATCCTGCTTGAAGTAGCTTTGATAGTGACGGGTGTCGCCACGGCTGAAGGGGTCGATGTAGACCACGCCTTTCGGGCCGGTGATCATGCCGTGGAAACCACGCGGACCCGTGTCGAAGCGGCCCGTGGTCAGGGCGTCGTCCACGGCCGTGCCCGCATAGGTTTTGATGCCGGGATATTTCGCCGCCAGCCCCGGCGCCATCACCGCGATTTCGACCACGCGGAAGCTGCGGTTGCTGCCATCCGGCATCGGCAGCTCGATGACGGTGGTGGACGTGCTTTTGCTGCCCGGCACGGGCGCACGACTCAGGTCGAGGCGCAATGCCTCGTAGTCCATCGCGAAGCTGCGCATGGCAATCGGCGTGATGAGACGCGGCCCCACCAGCGGGATGCCGGCGGCTTTCACGTCGCGCCAGATCGGCAGTGTGGCCGCTGCTGCGGCCGATACCGAGCCAGCGAGGATCAGCAGCAGGCCGCTGAGCGCGAGTTTGTTCTTGTGCATCGGGTGATCCCCAGATTGATTTTTTGATGGCGCGGTGAGCCCGCGCTACACCCGCTGACACAAGCAACCATCGTGCCCGGCGAAGGGCTCAGTTTGGACTGGCGGCCAGGGCCTCTGCGCAGGCGTGAGCCGAGGCCCAGGCCCACTGAAAGTTGTAGCCGCCGAGCCAGCCCGTCACATCCATCACCTCACCGATGAAATACAGGCCGGGCGCACGCTTCGATTCCATCGTCGTCGATGACAGCTCGCGCGTATCCACGCCACCCAGCGTGACCTCGGCGGTGCGGTAGCCTTCGGTGCCGTTGGGGGTGATGGGCCAGGCGTGCAGGGCGCTGGCAAGGCTCCTGATTTCCGCGTGCATGAGCTGGCGCATGAGTTTGGGGGCGGCGTGCAGCTCGGCAAAGCGCTGGGCGAACCGCTTGGGCAGGGCATCGGCCAGCACGGTGCGCACTTCGCTGTTGCCGTGTAGCTGCTGTTGTTCGGTCAGCCATTGCTCGGCATCGCCCTGCGGGAACAGGTCGAGCGTGAGTGCCCCGCCCGGCTGCCAGTAGCTGCTGATCTGCAGGATGGCAGGGCCGCTCAAGCCCCGATGGGTGACCAGCAATTGATTGCGGAATTGCGCCTTGCCGCTCGTGGCCTCGACCGGCAACGCCACACCGCTGAGATCGCTCCATTGTTCGAGCGGCTTGCCGCTGAGCGTGAGCGGCACCAGCCCTGCACGGGT
This sequence comes from Stagnimonas sp., assembly GCA_030652575.1. Lineage (GTDB taxonomy): Bacteria > Pseudomonadota > Gammaproteobacteria > Nevskiales > Nevskiaceae > Stagnimonas. The sequence goes on from JAUSQI010000164.1 coordinate 7,343, forward strand.
GGGCAGCACCGTGTGGCCAAACTGCTTGGCCAGCGTGTAGCCAAAGCCGGTCGCACCCATGCTGGGGATCGACAGGCCGCCGGTGGCGACGACCAGCTTCGGTGCCTTGAAAGTGCCGCGCGAGGTATGCACCGCATAGCCGCTGGCGGTTTTGTCGACGGCACTCACGCTGCATTCGATCTCGATCCGCACGCCTGCGGCTTCGCATTCCTTGAGCAGCAGGTTGACGATGAGCTTGCTCGACTCGTCGCAGAACAGCTGGCCCAGTTCCTTCTCGTGATAGGCGATGCCGTGCTGTTGCACCAGTGCCACGAAATCCCAGGGCGTATAGCGCGCCAGCGCCGATTTGCAGAAGTGCGGATTGGCCGAGAGGAAGTTGGCGTGGGTGGTGCCCAGATTGGTGAAATTGCAACGCCCGCCGCCGGACATGAGAATTTTCTTGCCGACCTTGTTGGCGTGCTCGATCACCAGCACGTTCTGGCCTCGCAAGCCGGCCTGGAACGCGCAGAACAGGCCCGCGGCACCGCCGCCGACGATGATGACATCGTGGCTCATCTTTGCTCGTCATTCCCGCGCAGGCGGGAATCCAGGTGTCTTTTCTGGGCTGTTGGCGCTGCATGCACAGCACTGCGCTGCGCGCAGTCTGGATTCCCGCCTGCGCGGGAATGACAGTGTGTCTTCATAGGGATGGAAGTTGGGCAATGAGTGCAGTGGCCGCCGCCGAGAGCGTGCGCTTTTCGTGCCAGACCACACCCAGTTCGCGTTCCAGCGACAGCTCGCGGATGGGCAGGGCGATCAGGTCCTTGTCGAGCATCGAGCGCGGCAGCACGCTCCAGCCCAGACCGATGACCACCAGCATCTTCAGGGTTTCGAGATAGTTTGTGGCGAGCCGGATGCGCGGCTTGAGACCGTGCTGGGTCAGCGCTGCGGTGACGATGCGATGGGTGTAGGTCGCCTCGTCCGGCAGCACGGCCGCATGTTCGGCGAGATCGCCCAGCTTCGGCTTATTGACCGCAGCCAGCGGATGCGCGGGCGACACCACGACGGCCAGCGGGTCGGGCCAGACCAACCGCGACTTGAGCTGCGGCAAGGACTGCGAGGGCAGGGTGACGATGCCGAGTTCGAGCTTGCCGGCGAGCACGGCCTCGCAAGCGACTTCGGAGTCCATGAACTGGATGTCGAGATCAACCTCGGGATAGGCCAGCGTGTAGGCGCGCAGCACCGGCGGCAGTCGGTGCAGGCCGATGTGATGGCTGGTGCCGATGGAGAGCCGGCCTTCGACCTTTTCGCTCAGCATCGACAACGCGCGGCGGCCGTCCTCGATGTCGTGCAGCACGCGGCGGGCATAAGGCAGCAAGGCGCGGCCGGCATCGGTGAGGCTGATCTGGCGGCCGACGCGATCGAACAGCTGGCGGCCCAGCTGGTCTTCGAGCGTGGCGATGCGTTTGCTCACTGCCGGCTGGCTGAGGAACAGGCGCTCGGCGGCCTTGCTGAAGGAGGCGGTATCGGCGACTTCGAGAAAGGCCGAGAGAGCTTGGGTGTCCATGCCGAAAAGTATACCAATTCGGCATGGAGTCCATGAAAACGATTCATTGGCGTTATGCGAGATGCGCGTCTACAGTGCGGCCCGTTCTCATCAGCCCACCGGTGCAAGCCATGTCCAAAACGCTCTACGACAAGTTATGGGATGCACATGTCGTGCGTGCCCAAGGCGATGGCACGGCATTGCTCTACATCGACCGCCACCTCGTGCACGAGGTGACCAGCCCGCAGGCCTTCGAGGGCCTGCGCATGGCAGGTCGCCAGCCGTGGAAGCGCCTCGCCAATCTGGCCGTGCCCGACCACAACGTGCCGACCACCGACCGCGCCGCCGGTATCGCCGACCCCATCAGCCGCGAGCAGGTGGATGCGCTCGACCGCAACGTCAAGCACTTCGACGTGCCCTACATCCCGCTCGCCGACGTGCGTCAGGGCATTGTGCACGTGGTGGGGCCTGAACAGGGTGCGACCCTGCCGGGCATGACGGTGGTCTGCGGCGACAGCCACACCGCCACCCACGGCGCCTTCGGTGCGCTGGCCTTCGGCATCGGCACCAGCGAGGTCGAGCACGTGCTGGCCACCCAATGCCTGATGCAGAGCAAGACCAAATCCCTGCTGATCCGCGTCAAGGGCAACGTTGGCCCCGGCGTGACGGCGAAGGACATCGTGCTCGCCATCATCGGTCGCATCGGCACTGCTGGCGGCACCGGCTACACCATCGAGTTCGCAGGCGAGGCGATCATGGCCTTGTCGATGGAAGGCCGCATGACCGTCTGCAACATGGCGATCGAAGCCGGCGCACGCGCGGGCCTGATCGCCGTGGACGACACCACCATCAACTATGTGAAGGGCCGCCCGCTCGCACCCAAGACTGAACATTGGGCGCAGGCTGTCGCGTGGTGGAAGACGCTGCACTCCGACCAAGGCGCGCACTTCGACCGCACGGTGGAACTCGATGCAGCCAGCATCGAGCCGCAAGTCACCTGGGGCACTTCGCCAGAAATGGTGGTGCCGGTCGGCGGCCGAGTGCCTGACCCCGCGAGCGAGGCCGATGCCACCAAACGCAACGGTATGGAGCGCGCACTGGCCTACATGGGGTTGACCGCCAACACGCCCATCGAACAGATCGCCATCGACAAGGTGTTCATCGGCAGCTGCACCAACGCCCGCATCGAGGACCTGCGTGCCGCCGCCAGCGTGGTGCGTGGCAAGAGCAAGGCCGCGAACGTGAGCCTGGCGATGGTCGTGCCGGGCTCCGGCCTGGTGAAGCAGCAGGCCGAAGCCGAGGGGCTGGATGCGATCTTCAAGGCCGCCGGTTTCGAGTGGCGCGAGCCGGGCTGCTCGATGTGCTTGGGCATGAACGACGACCGCCTCTCGCCGGGCGAGCGCTGTGCGAGCACCAGCAACCGCAATTTCGAGGGCCGTCAGGGTGCCGGCGGACGCACGCATCTCGTCAGCCCTGCGATGGCCGCCGCCGCCGGCATCGCCGGCCACTTCATTGATGTGAGGAGTGTGTGATGCAAGCCTTTACCGTGCTCACCAGCAAGGCGCTGCCGCTCGACCGCGCGAATGTCGATACCGACGCGATCATCCCCAAGCAGTATCTGAAGTCCATCTACAAGTCGGGCTTCGGCCAGTACTTGTTCGACGACTGGCGCTATCTCGATGCCGGTGATCTGAGCGTGCCGGTGGCAAGCCGTCGCTCCAACGCCGAGTTCGTGCTCAACCGGGCGATCCACGCCGGGTCGGAGGTGCTGGTCGCACGCGAGAACTTCGGCTGTGGGTCATCGCGCGAACACGCGGTGTGGGCGCTGAATGACTACGGCTTTCGCTGCGTCATCGCACCCAGCTTTGCCGACATTTTCTACAACAACTGCTTCAAGAACGGCGTGCTGCCGGTGATGCTGCCGGCCGATTCGGTCGATGCCCTGTTCCAGGCCATCGCTGCCGACGCCGAGCTGCCGGTGACGATTGATCTGGCCGCACAGACCGTGCGCTGGTCCAAGGCTGAAGCCCACTTTGCGATCGATGCCTTCCGCAAGGATTGCCTGCTGCGCGGTCTCGACGAGATCGGCCTGACCTTGCAAGGCGCCGACGCCATCCGCACCTACGAAGCCCAGCGTGCGCAAACCGCGCCCTGGCTGTTTGCCTGAGGAATACCGATGAAACACATCGCATTTGCCGCCGTGCTGGCGCTGGCCGCCAGCGCCGCCCAGGCTGTTGGCCCAACGCCGGTATGGACGACCGACGCCTTTGCCAACCCTGAATCGGTGATCTACAGCACGCAGCAAAAAGTGCTGTATGTCAGCAACGTCAATGGAGAGCCGGACGCCAAGGATGGCAACGGTTTTATTTCGCAGCTGGGGCTCGATGGCAAAGTCATCAAGCGCCAGTGGCTCAAGGGCCTCAACGCGCCCAAGGGCATGGGCTACTACCACGGCTGGCTTTACGTGGCAGATATCGACGAGCTGATCGAGATCGACACCGGCAACGGTCGCGTCAAGCGCAAGCTCAAGGCGCCGGGTGCCAGGTATCTCAACGACGTGACGGTGAGCCCCAACGGCACGGTGTTCGTGTCTGATCAGGTGACCAACACGATCTGGCGCCTTCAGGGCGATTCGTTCACGCCTTGGCTGGTCGATGCGGCACTTGAAAACCCCAACGGCCTGTTGTTCGACAAGGGTGCCCTGCTGGTCGCGAGCTGGGGTGCCATGAAGCCGGATTTCTCGACCGAAACGCCGGGTTATATCAAGACCATCGACATCAGCACCAAGACCATCGCCGCGCGGTTTCTGCCGGTGCCGCTGGGCAATCTCGACGGCCTCGCAGCCGACGGCAAGGGCGGCTACGTGGTGGACGATTTCACCCGCGGCAATGTCTTCCGCATCGGGGCTGATGGGCAGCCGAATCTCTGGCTGCAACTGACGCCGGGCACCGCCGATCTCGGCACCGCACCCGGCCTGCTGCTGCTCACGCACAGGGTGGACAACACCGTGAGCGCGTACTCATTCAAGTAAGGCGGACATGACTGCAAAGCTCCTCATCCTGCCCGGCGACGGCATCGGCCCAGAGATCGTCCGCGAAGCGGAAAAAGTGCTGGTCGCGTTACGTGACCGGCATGGTCTCGACGTGGTGTGGGAGCACGGCCTGATCGGCGGTGCCGCCTACGACGCGCATGGCGAACCCTTGCCTGCTGTGACTCTCGAAAAAGCCCGCGCTGCCGATGCGGTGCTGTTCGGCGCCATCGGCGGCCCGCAGTACGACACGCTGCCGAAGGACAAGCGCCCTGAGCGCGGCCTGCTCGGCATCCGTGCCGCAATGGGTTTCTACGCCAATCTGCGGCCTGCGATTCTCTATCCGCAGCTCGCCAACGCCAGCTCGCTCAAACCCGAGCTGGTGGCGGGGCTCGACATCCTGATCGTGCGCGAGCTCACCGGGGGCATCTACTTCGGCAAGCGCGAATCGCGCGTGGTCGATGGTCACCAGGTCGGGCACGAGGTCATCCCGCAGGCGCGCGTTGCGAGCGACGTGGAGCAATACAGCGACTACGAGATCGCGCGCATTGCCCACACGGCGTTCAAGGCCGCACAGCTGCGCAACAAAAAGCTCTGTTCGGTGGACAAGGCCAACGTGCTCGAATCCAGCCAGCTCTGGCGCGAGGTGGTGTGCGAGGTGGCCGCGGATTACCCGGATGTGGAGTTGAGCCATCTCTACGTCGACAACGCTGCGATGCAACTGGTGCGCGCGCCCAAGCAGTTCGATGTGATCGTCACCGCCAATTTATTCGGCGACATCCTCAGCGACATCGCGGCCCAGCTCACCGGCTCGATCGGCATGCTGCCGAGTGCCTCGATGAACGAGAAGGGGCAGGGCCTGTTCGAGCCGATTCATGGCTCGGCACCGGATATTGCTGGCAAGGGCGTCGCGAATCCGCTCGCCACCATCCTGAGCCTTGCGATGCTGCTGCGCTATTCGCTCAAGCGCGGTGATCTGGCCGAGAAGATCGAAGCGGCCGTGCAAACCGTGCTGGCTGGCGGCCTGCGTACCGGCGACATTGCCGCCAAGGGCGAAGCGACGGTGGGAACCGTGGCAATGGGCGATGCAGTTGTCGCGGCGCTGGACTAGGCAATGAGCTGGTTCTATCTGATCGCGGCGGGTGTCTTCGAGGTGGGTTTCACGACCTGCCTGAAGCTCTCCGACAACTTCAGCGACTGGCGCTGGAGCCTCGCGTTCGGCGTCTGCGCCTTCATCAGTTTCAGCCTGCTCAGCGAGGCGACCAAGAGCATTCCGCTGGGCACCGCCTATGCGGTGTGGACCGGCATCGGCGCGTTCGGCACCGCACTGATCGGCATCGTCTTCTTCAAGGACCCGCTGACGTTCTGGCGCGTGTTCTTCCTGCTGTTGCTGATCGGCTCGGTCATCGGCCTCAAGGCCGTCTCGTCTCCTGCACTGGCGCATTGACATGCAACTGATCGAGGTCACCGACGGACAGGGCAAGGTCATCGCGCCCGACTGGCTGCAAGCGGCTGAAGCCACGCACCGCCAACTGCGCCCGCAGTTGCCCGCCGACTACGCCGCCAAGATGCAGCGCGTGTTCGCGCAGGGCGGGCGCATGGTGCTGGCGGTCGAGGACGATGCGGTGCTGGGCATCGCCGTGTGGCGCGTGTTTGAAAACACCCATCAGGGCATGCAGGTTTACGTCGATGATCTCGTCACCGACGACCGCCATCGCTCACAAGGTGTCGGTCACGCGCTGATCGAATGGCTGAGTGCCCGCTCGCGCATGCTGAGTGCGACCGCGCTCACGCTCGACTCCGGCACCCAACGCATTCACGCCCACCGCTTCTACCTGCGGGAGCGTTTCGACATCACTTCTTTTCACTTCAACAAGAAACTGGATTAATCCGTATGAGCCGCAAGTTCGATATCGCAGTCGTGGGCGCCACCGGTGCCGTAGGTCAGGCCATGCTGGAGATCCTCGCCGAGAGCAAGGTGCCGTACGGCAAGGTCTACGCGCTGGCCAGCGAGCGCAGCGTGGGCACCACGGTCGAGTTCGACGGCAAGCATCTGCATGTCGAGAACCTGGCCGACTTCGATTTCAGCAAGGTGCAGATCGGTCTCTTCTCGCCGGGCGCTTCGGTGAGCGCCATCTACGCCCCCAAGGCCGCCGCTGCCGGCTGCGTGGTGATCGACAACACCAGCCAGTTCCGCTACGACGCCGACATCCCCCTGGTGGTGCCCGAAGTCAACCCGGAGGCCATCGCGCTCTACAAGACGCGCGGCATCATTGCGAACCCCAACTGCTCGACCATCCAGATGCTGGTGGCCTTGAAGCCCATCTACGACGCCGTTGGCATCGAGCGCATCAATGTCTGCACCTACCAGAGCGTGTCCGGCACCGGCAAGGAGGCGATCGAAGAGCTGGCCTCGCAGACCGCCGCCCTGCTCAATGCCCAGCACTACGAGCGCAAGGTCTACCCCAAGCAGATCGCCTTCAACTGTCTGCCGCAGATCGACGTGTTCATGGACAACGGCTACACCAAGGAAGAAATGAAGATGGTGTGGGAAACCCGCAAGATCTTCGGCGACGAGGCCATCCTCGTGAATCCTACGGCGGTGCGCGTGCCGGTGTTCTACGGCCACTCCGAGGCGCTGCACATCGAGACCAAGAAGAAGATCACCGCCGCTGAAGCCCGCGCGCTGCTCGAAAAAGCCCCCGGCGTGAAGGTGGTGGATGAGCACGTCGACGGCGGCTGGCCCACGGCGGTGACCGAAGCCAGCGGCAACAATGAAACCTTCGTCGGCCGCATCCGCGAGGACCTGAGCCACCCACGCGGCCTCAACCTCTGGGTGGTGGCTGACAACGTGCGTAAGGGCGCTGCCTTGAACGCCGTACAGATTGCCGAAGTTCTGGTCGAAAAATACCTGTGAGCTGGGGCAAAAAGTAGTGCGCTGCAAAAGCACCTGAACGCTGCATTGCTTGACGCTATAAACATAGGCTATAAAGCCACTTAGCGCCGGGACTTAAAGAAACACACTCACATTTCCGGCGCCTCAAAACACAGGGTTTTTGAGGATACGGGAGCGGCTATGCGACGGACACTTGCGCGGATCACACTCACTGCGGCGGCGACAGCGGGCCTGGTCTCCGCGACTGCTGTGCTGGCGTTGGGTCTGGGCGAAATCGATGTCAGCTCCAATCTCAACCAGCGTTTCGCGGCCAGCATCCCGCTGACTGAAATCAGCGCTGAAGATCTTGAAACCGTTACGGTTTCGGTCGCCCCGAACGAGGCATACGAGCGCGCGGGCATCGAGCGCTCGGAGTATCTCTCCACGCTCGATTTTCAGGTCAAGAACGACAGCGGCCGCGCGCGCGTCGTGGTGACCAGCAGCCAGATCGCCCGCGAACCCGTGGTCGACCTCTTGGTGCAGGCGCGTTGGAGCGGCGGCAAGATCGTCCGCGACTACACCATTCTGCTCGACCCCCCCGAAGCCGTCGCCGCCCGGCCTGCCTCCCCGCCAGCGGTTGCGGCAGCACCCGTTGCGCCGCCGCGCGTCGTTGCCGCACCGGTGATCGCGCCGCCGCCGGCTGCGAAACCGCTGGCCGCCAAACCCAACGTGCCGGTCGGCAGCGAGTTCTACGAGACACCGACCGAGACCAAGCCGGTTAAAAAGCCTGCGGTCGCGCCCACCAAGCCGACGGCGCCCGCGTTTTACGACCCGTCTTTCGACAGTGCGACGGGCACTTACGGGCCGGTCGCCCCCAGGGAAACCCTGTGGAGCATTGCGGCCAAAGTGCGTCCCGGCGCCGCCGTCAGCATGGACCAGGTATTGCTGGCACTGTCCGAGGCCAATCCGGTCGCGATCCAGCGTGGCACCACGGTAAACAAGGGCGCGGTGCTGCGGGTGCCGTCCGCGGAGCGTATGCAGGCCGCCTCGGCCGTCGAAGCCAAAGCCAAGCTGGCGGCTTTGCGGGGCGCCGCACCGGTCACGACGAAGCCTGCCGTGAAAACGCCGCCAGTGAAGGCGGCGGCAACGCCCAAGCTGACCGAAGCCGTTGCGCCGCAGACGCCCATCATTGCCGACACGCGCGCAGAACTGCCCAAGCCGCCGAGCACGCCGCCAGCACCTGCCACAGCGCCGGTCGAGTCCAAGCCGAGCGCCACTGCTGCAACGCCTGCCCCAACTACAGCAGTCGCAACGCCGGCGCCTGCTGCTGAAGCCAGCCCGGCAGACGCCGCCAGTACCGCCCCGGCTGCTGCCAGTGCAGCGCCCGCTGCTGAAACCGCAGTTGCCGCGCCTCCATCTGCACCTGCACTGGCAGCTGAGAAATCCCCGCTCGCACAGCCGTTGCCCGAGGAATCCAGCCCTGGACTTCTGTCGGAGTTTGGTGAGTTGTTGGGAGTGGCGGTGTTGCTTCTCTTGCTGGTGGCGGTCGTGTTCGCCCTCTCACGTCGCCGCCAGGCGGCAGCGCGTGCTGCAACACCCGCGCCGTTCAAGCCGAATGCCACTGCGAGTGTCGTCGCACCCGCCGCGGGTGCGGGTGCCGTCGGCAAGCTGGGCGACACCACGCGCCTGAGCGATACCCAGGCGCTGCGTCCGAGCGGAATCACCACCGCGATGCCTGCAGACTCGACGCAGCAGATGACGCAGCCGTTGCAAAAGGCCGTGGCCGCAGAGGCCCCGCACCAGTCGACGATGATCCTCGACCCTGCGGTGATGGCAGCCCTCAACGATGCCGGCAAGCCTTCCGCGGTTCCCAAGGCGCCGGAAACGTTCGATAGAACCACCCAGGTTTACGTCGACACCTCGCATATCGATCTCGGCGACAACGACCCCTTGTCCGAAGCGGATTTCCATCTGGCGTATGGTCTGTACGACGAAGCGGTCCTGCTGTTGAAGACTGCGACCGTGCAGTATCCGCAACGCACGGATCTGAAGGTCAAGCTCGCTGAAACCTACTTTGCATCCGGCCGACCGCTGGAATTTCAGGAGATCGCCGAAGATCTCAAAGAAGTGCTCAGCCCCGCCGAGTGGAGCAAGCTGGCGATCATGGGCTCGCAGATCTGCCCTGACGTCGCGCTGTTCCAGAACGCCGAAGGCGATGGCGGGCTCGATGCCGATTTCGATCTCGCGTTCGATGAGCCCGCAGTGCCTGAGACCCCTTCGAAAGCCGACGGCGGCATGGTCGACTTCATGGTGTCGACGCTGACCCCACCGACACCCCCTGCGATCACGCAGACCTCGCCCGACGCGCTGTCGTTGAGCCTGGACAGCGACTCGGAAGACGAGAAAAAGGACAGCACCGCATTGCCGCCAGCCGGGCTGGATGACAATGCGTCGATCGACTTCATGCTGGGTCAAAGCCTTACGCCATTGGGTGCCGGCCTGAGGGTGCCTGGGCCCAACGAGCTGTCGTTCAATCTCGGCTCGCCGGCGCTCAACGTTGAAATGCCCAAGGTCGACATCACGCGCGGCAACTTCTCGACAGATTCCGCACCGTCGTTCTCGGGCATGAGCGAGCAGCCCACCATCACGCCCGGCGGCGACATGCTCAGCCTGAGCCTGCAAGACCTTGAAGTCAGCATTACGCCCCGGCAGTCGTCGGCAGCCTCGGTGGAAGACGAGTTGAACACCAAGCTCGATCTCGCCCGTGCCTATGTCGAGATGGGCGACAACGACATGGCCCGCAGCCTGCTGCAGGAAGTGCAGCAGCAGGGCGGCGAACGTCATCAGCAGGAAGCCGCCAGCCTGTTGCAGCGGCTGCCCAAGTGACCCGGCCCACAGAAATGAGAGGGCACCTTCGGGTGCCTTTTTCATTTGAGCCGACATGACCACGCGCTGGGCCGCCCGCATCGAATACATCGGCACCGCCTATGCAGGTTGGCAGCGGCTGTCGCACAACATCAGCGTGCAGCAGAGAGTGGAGGAGGCGCTCTCGAAAGTCGCCAATCACCCGGTACAAGTGATGGCCGCCGGCCGCACCGATGCCGGCGTGCACGGGCTGGGGCAGGTGGTGCATTTCGATACCGACGCCGAGCGCAACGTGCTGGCCTGGACGCTGGGAGCGAATGTGCATTTGCCGGCCGATGTGTCGCTGCGCTGGGCGCAGCCGGTGGCGGCGGATTTTCATGCGCGCTTCCACGCGCTGTCGCGGCGTTACCGCTATGTGTTCCACAACACCCGGTCGCGTTCGGCGCTCACCGCAGGCCGGGCCACATTCTGGCATCGGCCGCTGGACGCAGCGGACATGCATGCGGCAGCACAGCTGCTCTTGGGCGAGCGGGATTTTTCCGCACTGCGCGATGCCGAATGCCAGTCGCCCACGCCCATGCGCAACGTGATGGAAATCGCCGTGTGGCGCTGCGGCGAGTTTGTGGTGATCGACATCCGCGCCAATGCGTTTCTGCATCACATGGTGCGCAACATCGCGGGCACCCTGGCGGAAGTGGGGCAGGGCAGGCGACCAGTGGAATGGGTGACCGAGGTGCTGGAAGGTCGCAACCGCGCCAAGGCCGGCATCACGGCACCTTCTGACGGCCTTTATTTCGTCGGCCCCGAGTATCCCGCCCATTACGGCCTGCCACCGCCCCCACAGCCGTGGTTTCCCGCGACAATATCGTGATGAGCCGAGAGAAGATCCGCACGCGCATCAAGTTCTGCGGCATGACCCGCGCCGAGGATGCGCAATTTGCGGCAGCACTCGGCGTGGATTTCGTCGGCTTCGTCTGCGTGCCCGGCAGCGCCAGAGCCCTGTTGCCGCAAGCGGTACAGGCGATTGCAGAAACGCTGCCCGCCGGCATCAAGACCGTGGCCTTGTTCCAGAACGCGGAGACTGCCGTCGTGCAGGAATACCTGCGGCACTTTCAGCCGGCCTTGCTTCAGTTTCATGGCCGCGAGCCGGCCGCGTTCTGCGCCGGATTCGGTCTGCCGTGGATCAAGGCCGTGCCGATGGGCGAGCCGCAGGTCTATGCCGACTGGGAACGCGACTTTGCCGCCGCCGCAGCGCTGCTGGCCGACAGCCACACCGTTGCGGGCGGCGGCGGCAGTGGACATTCCTTCACCTGGGCGCAGCTTCCCGCAGCGGCCGACCGCCGCCTGCCGCTGATGCTGGCCGGCGGATTGACGCCCGAAACCGTGGGCAGCGCGATCCATGCCGTGCGGCCTTGGGCGGTGGATGTTTCCAGCGGTACCGAAAGCGGCACCAAGGGCATCAAAGATCACCGTAAAATGCGCGCCTTCGTCGAGGCGGTGCGAGCCGCCGACGAAGCCTGATCCGCGGCCAACCCGCCGCCTGCTGACTCTCATCATGGCTGACGATTCCGTGCTTTCTCCCCCCACTGACTATGCGCAGTTCCCCGACGCGCGCGGGCACTTTGGTCCCTATGGCGGCCGCTTCGTCGCAGAAACGCTCATGGAGCCGCTGCGCGAGCTGGAAGAGGCCTACGCGCGGCTCAAGAACGACCCCGCGTTTCTGGCCGAACTCGATAACGACTACGCGCATTACGTCGGCCGCCCCAGCCCGCTCTACAAAGCCGAACGCCTCACCAAGGCCTGGGGTGGCGCGACCATCTGGCTCAAGCGCGAAGACCTGAACCACACCGGCGCGCACAAGATCAACAACACCATCGGCCAAGCCCTGCTCGCCAAGCATCTGGGCAAGACCCGCATCATTGCCGAGACCGGCGCGGGCCAGCATGGCGTGGCGAGTGCGACCATCGCGGCGCGCCTGGGCTTGAAGTGTGTGGTGTACATGGGGGTGGACGATGTGGAACGCCAGTCGCCCAATGTCTACCGAATGAAGCTGCTGGGAGCCGAAGTCATCCCCGTCACCAGCGGCACCCGCACGCTGAAAGACGCCCTCAACGAGGCGCTGCGGGACTGGGTCACCAATGTCGACGACACCTTCTATGTCATCGGCACCGTTGCCGGCCCGCATCCGTACCCCATGATGGTGCGCGACTTCAACAGCATCGTCGGCCGCGAGCTGATTACCCAGAGCCGCGAGCGCATCGGCCGTCTGCCGGATGCGCTGGTCGCCTGCGTCGGCGGCGGCAGCAATGCCATCGGCATGTTCCATCCGCTGCTGCCTTTCCCCGAAGTCGCCATGTATGGCGTCGAGGCTGGCGGCAAGGGCGTGGCGACCGGCGAGCACGCTGCACCGCTCAGCGTCGGCCGCCCCGGCGTGCTGCACGGCAACCGCACC
>JAUSQI010000003.1 GCA_030652575.1 Stagnimonas sp.
GCGACAACGTGCAGATGACGGTCGAGCTGATCGCCCCCATCGCGATGGAAGAGCAGGTCCGCTTCGCCATCCGTGAAGGTGGTCGCACCGTCGGTGCAGGCGTCGTTACCAAGATCCTCGCCTAGGCAATCGCGGGGCTTAAAAGCCCTCTAGCGAGAGATCGCTAGAGGGCTTTTCTAACCCCGAAAGTTGGTGTTGTAGAAAGTTTCAGAAATGTAGTTGCGTAGGCCTAAAGGCGTCGATATAATCCGCGCCCCTCGCTTCTCCCGCCCCCAGTTCTTTCATTATTGAGTGTGTGCATGGCAACCAGCCAATCCATTCGTATTCGTCTCAAGGCCTTCGATCATCGCTTGATCGACAAGAGCGCCAAAGAGATTGTTGAGACCGCAAAGCGCACCGGCGCTGTTGTCCGCGGCCCGATCCCGCTGCCTACCCGCAAAGAGCGTTTCACCGTTCTGGCGTCGCCCAACGGCGATAAGGATGCGCGCGATCAATTTGAAATCCGTACCCATAAGCGTTTGATGCAGATCGTTGAGCCGACGGAAAAAACCGTCGACGCGCTCTCGAAGCTCGATCTGCCGGCGGGTGTGGAAGTCCAGATCAGCCTCAACTAAGGAGACTTCATCATGACTAAGCAAGTCTCTAATTTGGGTCTGGTCGGCAAGAAAGCTGGCATGACGCGCGTGTTCACCGAGGCGGGTGAGTCCATCCCCGTCACCGTGCTGCAGTGCCTGCCCAACCGCATCACGCAGATCAAGACCGTCGAAACCGACGGCTATCGCGCCGTGCAGGTCACCTTCGGCGAAGTCAAGGCCAGCCGCGTCACCAAGGCGCTGGCCGGTCACTTCAAGAAGGCTGGCGTTGCCGCTGGCAAGGAGCTCGTCGAGTTCCGTCTGAGCGAAGGCGAGGGTGCAGAGTTTGCGCCAGGCGCCGAGCTGAAAGTGGACATGTTCAACGACATTAAATCTGTCGATGTCATGGGCACCAGCATGGGCAAGGGCTTTGCCGGTTGGCAGAAGCGCCACAACTTCGGTGGTGGCCGCGCTTCGCACGGTAACTCGCTCTCGCACCGCATGCCAGGCTCGATCGGTCAGCGTCAGTCGCCCGGCAAGGTTTGGAAAGGCAAGGAGATGGCCGGTCACATGGGTTCGACCCAGATTACCGCGCTCAATCTGACTGTCGTCCGCATCGACCACGAGCGCAATCTCATCCTCGTCAAGGGCGCAGTGCCCGGCCACGCGGACGGCACGATCATCGTGCGTCCGACGGTCAAGTAAGGCGCGCACTCATGGAACTCAAAACTCAAACTGGCGAAGCGATCACGGTGTCTGACGCCGTCTTCGGTGCCGAATACAACGAGCCGCTCATTCACCAGATCGTCACGGCCTACATGGCTGCTGGCCGTTCGGGCACGAAGGCGCAGAAGTCGAAGGCCATGGTTTCCGGCGGCGGCAAGAAGCCCTGGAAGCAGAAAGGCACCGGTCGCGCACGCGCTGGCTCCATCCGCAGCCCACTGTGGCGTGGTGGTGGCAAGACGTTTGCCGCCGTCAACCGTGACTTCTCTCAGAAGGTCAACAAGAAGATGTATCGCGGCGCGATCCGTTCGATCGTTGCAGAGTTGAGCCGCAAGGGTCACCTCGTCGTCGCCGACACTTTCGCCATGACCGAAGTGAAGACTCAGTCGCTGATCGCCAAGCTCAACACGGAAGTCGGCACCAACGACATCCTGTTGGTGATGGATGCCGTCGACAAGAACCTGTTCCTCTCCGCTCGCAACCTGCACAAGGTTGGTGTGTGTGACGTCGAAGCGCTGAACCCTGTGGCACTCCTGCGCCACGAGAAGGTGCTGATGACCAAGGAAGCCGTCAAGAAGCTGGAGGCATGGCTCGCATGAGCAACATTCACGTAGCTGGCGAGCGCCTGCACCAGATCATTCTGGCGCCGGTCGTCTCGGAAAAATCCACCCGTGTTGCCGAAAAGCGCAACCAGGCGGTATTCAAGGTGGCGCTCGATGCCAAGAAGCCGGAAATCAAGTCGGCGGTCGAGAAGCTCTTCAACGTCAAGGTGACCGGCGTGCAGACGCTGATCGTCAAGGGCAAGAAGAAGCGCTTCGGCAAGACCGAAGGCAAGCGCTCGGATGTCAAGAAGGCTTACGTGTCGCTCGCCGACGGTCAGGAAATTGATTTCCTGAATGGCGCAGCGCCCACGGCCTAAGGGGAATAGAAAATGGCACTCGTCCAACTCAATCCGCGTTCACCTGGCACTCGCCATGTCGTGCGCGTGGTGCACAAGCATCTGCACAAGGGCGCCGCACACGGCCCCTTGCTCGAATCGCAGCACCGTCATGGTGGTCGCAACAACAACGGCCACATCACCACGCGTCACATCGGTGGTGGCCACAAGCAGGCTTATCGCCTGATTGATTTCAAGCGCAACAAAGATGGCGTGCCGGGCAAGGTCGAGACGATCGAATACGATCCGAACCGTACCGCCCACATCGCGCTGATCCTGTTCGCAGACGGCGAGCGCCGCTACATCATTGCGCCCAAGGGCTTGGTGGTTGGCGATGCGATCCAGAACGGCTCAGATGCGCCGATCAAGAATGGCAACGCGCTGCCGCTGCGCAACATTCCGGTCGGCTCCACGATCCACTGCGTGGAAATGCGCCCTGGCAAGGGTGCGCAGATCGGCCGCTCGGCTGGCGCTGCCATCCAGTTCGTCGCTCGCGAAGGCGAGTATGTGACCCTGCGTCTTCGCTCCGGTGAAATGCGCAAGATCCACAGCGAATGCCGCGCCGTCATCGGTGAAGTCAGCAACAACGAACACAACCTTCGCCAGTACGGCAAGGCCGGTGCCAAGCGCTGGAAGGGCATCCGCCCGACCGTCCGTGGCGTCGTGATGAACCCGGTCGACCACCCGCACGGTGGTGGTGAGGGCAAGTCCGGCCAAGGTAACCCGCACCCGGTTTCGCCCTGGGGCCAGAAGGCAAAGGGTCTCAAGACCCGTAATAACAAGCGCACGCAGCAGTTCATCGTGCGTAGCCGCCACAAGAAGTAAGAGAGCACGACCATGCCGCGTTCCATTAAGAAGGGCCCGTTCGTTGATCATCACCTCGCTAAAAAGGTGGCTGATTCGACTGGTGCCCGCGTCAAGAAGCCGATCAAGACCTGGTCGCGCCGTTCCATGATCACCCCCGATTTCGTGGGCCTCACGTTCCAGGTTCATAACGGCAAGCTGCACCTGCCGGTTTATGTCACCGACAACATGATCGGCCACAAGCTCGGCGAGTTTTCGCCCACCCGGACCTTCAAAGGTCACGGCGGCGACAAGAAAGGCTAAGGAACCGTCATGCAAACGCAAGCCGTTTTGAAGTTCACTCGCCTCTCGTCGCAGAAGGTTCGTCTGGTGGCAGATCTCGTCCGCACCAAGCCGGTCGGTGAAGCCGTCAACATCCTCAAGTATTCGCCGCAGAAGTCCGCGCGCATCATCTTGAAGGTGCTGGAGTCCGCCATTGCCAACGCCGAAAACAATTTCGGTGCTGACGTGGACGAGCTGAAAATCCAGGAAATCTTCGTCGACAAGGGCCCGGTGCTGAAGCGCATCATGCCTCGCGCCAAGGGCCGTGCTGATCGCATCTTGAAGCCGACCTCGCACATCACCATCAAAGTCTCTGACGGCAAGGCAGCGTAAATCATGGGCCATAAAGTAAATCCCAACGGCTTCCGCCTCGGCATTACCACCGCGCACACCTCGACCTGGTATGCCGAGAAGGGTGCCTACGCCGAAACGCTCGCCAAGGACATGATCGTCCGCGCCTTCCTGTTCAAGAAGCTCGCCGCCGCATCCGTCAGCAAGATTCGCATCGACCGCCCGGCCAAGTCCGCGCGCGTCACCATCCACACCGCTCGCCCTGGCATCGTCATCGGCAAGAAGGGTGAGGACATCGAGAAGCTGAAGGCCGAAGTCGCCAGCAAGATGGGCTTGAAGGTTGATTCCGTGCATATCTCTGTCGAAGAGATCAAGCGCCCGGAACTCGACGCCAAGCTCGTCGCCGATTCGATCGCCCAGCAGCTCGAGCGCCGCATCATGTTCCGCCGCGCCATGAAGCGTTCGGTGCAGAACGCGATGCGTATCGGCGCCGGCGGCATCAAGATCCAGCTCGGTGGCCGCTTGAACGGCGCTGAAATCGCTCGCGTTGAGTGGTATCGCGAAGGCCGCGTGCCTTTGCACACCCTGCGCGCCGTGGTGGACTACAACACCGCTGAAGCCAAGACCACTTACGGAATCATCGGCGTCAAGGTGTGGGTTTACACCGGCGAAGCCTTCGAGCCCGAGGCTGTTCACGCCCCCGTGACCCGCCACTCCAAGAAAGACGAATCCACCGAGGCCGCATCGGCCTAAGGTTTAAGGAACTACTCCAATGATGCAGCCTAAGCGGACCAAGTTTCGCAAACAGATGAAGGGTCGCAACCGCGGCCTGGCGCTCGCCGGTAACAAGGTGAGCTTCGGTGAGTTCGGCCTCAAATCCGCCGAGTGGGGTCGTTTGACTGCTCGCCAGATCGAAGCCGCCCGTCGTGTCATCACGCGCTACGTCAAGCGCGGCGGCAAGATGTGGATTCGCGTGTTCCCCGACGTGCCGGTGACCAAGAAGCCCTTGGAAGTCCGCATGGGTTCGGGCAAGGGCAACGTCGAATTCTGGGCTGCCAAAGTTCAGCCGGGCCGCATGATTTATGAACTCGAAGGCGTTACCGAAGCCGAAGCCCGCGAAGCGTTCACGCTCGCTGCGGCCAAGCTGCCGGTGAAGACCGCTTTCGTCCAACGCACGATCATGTGAGTGATTGAGATGAAAACGACCGAATACACCAAGAGCATCCGCGCCAAGTCTGGCGACGAGCTCAAGACCGAACTCTCCAGCTTGCGCAAGGAGCAGTTCAACCTCCGCATCCAGGCCGCTCTCGGCCAGCCTGCGAAGGGCAACCTCGTTCGCAACGCACGCAAGAGCATCGCGCGCGTCAAGACGATCCTGAACCAGCAGAAGGCAGCCGCGAAATGAGCGAAGCAACCCAAGCGACTACTGTCGCCGTCAAGCCGGAGCGCCGCATCGTCGGTCGCGTCTCCAGCAACAAGGCCATGAAGACCATCACGGTCGTCGTCGAGCGCCAGGTCAAGCATCCGCTCTACGGCAAGATCCTGCGCAAGACCACTAAGTTGCACGCGCATGACGAAAACAGCGAGTGCAAAGAGGGCGACCTCGTTGCCATCGTCGAGACCCGTCCGCTGTCTGCCACCAAGCACTTCAAGCTGGTCGAAGTGCTTGAGAAAGCGCGCGCCTAAGGAGCTATTGAAATGATCCAACAAGAATCGTTCCTCCACGGCGCTGACAACAGCGGCGCGAAGATGATGCAGGTCATCCAGGTGAAGGGCTCGACCTATCGCCGCTACGCAGCGGTTGGCGACATCGTGAAAGTCACGGTGAAAGAAGCCATCCCGCGCGGCAAGGTGAAGAAGGGCGAGGTGTATGACGCCGTCGTCGTTCGCACCAAGTACCCGATCCGTCGCAACGACGGTTCGGCGATCCGTTTCGACACCAACGCTGCTGTTCTCATCAGCGCCAAGATGGAACCCATCGGCACCCGTATCTTTGGGCCCGTGACGCGCGAACTGCGCGACCGGTTCATGAAGATCGTGTCGCTGGCCCCTGAAGTGATTTAAGGCTTAGACGCACATGAAAAAGATCAAGAAAGGCGATGAAGTCATCATCACCATCGGCAAAGACAAGGGCAAGCGCGGCACGGTGTCGCAGGTGCTCGTCGAAGAAGGCAAGCTGATCGTCGGCGGCATCAACATCGCCAAGAAGCACACCAAACCGAACCCCAATGCGGGCGTGCAGGGTGGCATCGTCGAGAAGGAAATGCCGATCGACGTCTCCAACGTCGCGGTCTTCAACCCGAAGACCGGCAAGGGTGATCGCGTTGGATTCCGCACGGATGGCGACAAGAAGGTCCGTATTTTCAAGTCCAACAACGAATTGGTGGGCTAAAGGTGAGCGACATGAAACCGACATTTGAGACGCTCTATCGCGAGAAGATCGCTGCGGAGCTGATGGCCAAGCTGGGCCTCAACGCGATGGCCGTGCCGCGCATCCAGAAGATCACCCTGAACATGGGCGTGGGCGAAACCACTCAGGACCGCAAGGTGATCGAGAACGCCGTGGCCGACATGACCGCCATCGCGGGGCAAAAGCCCGTTATCACCAAGACCAAGATCGCGATCTCGAACTTCAAGGTTCGCGAGAACTTTCCCGTCGGCGTGAAAGTGACGCTGCGCCGCGAGCGCATGTGGGAGTTCCTGGAGCGTCTGATCAATGTGGCATTGCCGCGAATCCGCGATTTCCGCGGTCTGTCGCCCAAGGGCTTCGATGGCGCCGGCAACTACAACTTCGGCATCACCGAGCAGATCATCTTCCCGGAAATCGAATACGAGAAGATCGACATGCTGCGCGGCATGAACATCACCATCACCACCAGCTCGAAGAGCGACGCCAATGCCAAGGCATTGCTCGAAGCCTTCCAGTTTCCCTTCCGTAAGCAGTAAGCGTAGAGCGATCCTATGGCCAAGATGAACATGCTGAACCGTGAAGTTGTCCGCAAGAAGCTTTGCGCGCAGCACGGCAAAAAGCGCAAAGCCCTCAAGGAGCTGATCAGCTCCACGACCGCGAGCTTTGAAGACAAGGAAGCCGCCGTGGTGAAGTTGCAGAAGCTGCCGCGCGATTCCGCCAAGACCCGCCAGCGCAACCGCTGCGCGATCACGGGCCGCTCACGTGGCGTCTACGCCAAGTTCGGTCTCGGTCGCCACAAGCTGCGTGAAGCAGCGATGCGCGGCGAGCTGCCTGGCCTCAAAAAAGCCAGCTGGTAAGTTTTAAAAGTTTTGTTTCACCCGCAGTTCTTGTAACTACGCTCCACCGTCCCGAAGAAGATTTGACATGAGCATCAACGATCCTATCGGCGACTTTCTGACCCGCATTCGCAACGGTCAGCAAGCGCGCAAAAAATTCATCATCTCCCCGTCATCCAAGCTGCGCGAGGCTGTTGCCGCCGTGTTGAAGGAAGAGGGCTACATTGCCGAGTTCACCGTGACTGCGGAAGGCAATAAGAAGACGATCTCCGTCGTTCTCAAGTATTTCGCTGGCAAGCCAGTGATCGAGAAGCTGCAACGCATCTCGACGCCTTCGCTGCGCGTCTACAAGGGCAAGGACGAACTCCCCAAAGTGCTGGGTGGCCTCGGTGTCGCCATCATCTCCACCCCCAAGGGTGTGGTCTCTGACCGTCGCGCACGCGCTGACGGCCAGGGTGGCGAAATCATCTGCCTCGTCGCTTAAGGAGCAACCATGTCACGCGTTGCTAAAAACCCCATCAAACTCCCCGCCGGCGTGCAGGTTTCTTCTGCCGAAGGTGTTGTGTCCGTGAAGGGCGCCAAGTCCACGTTGACGCTGCCGCTGCCTGCTGGCATCGCCATCGACGTGAAAGACGGCGCCGTCACGCTCACGCCGGAATCCCTCATCGTCAGCAAGGCGAAGTCGGGCACTGTGCGCGCCATCATCAGCAACATGGTGGTCGGCGTCACCAAGGGCTATGAGATCAAGTTGCAGCTGGTCGGCGTCGGTTACCGCGCCGCCATGAAGGGCAAGATGCTCGACCTCCAAGCTGGCTTTTCGCACCCTTGCAACATCGAAGTGCCGGCTGGTGTTTCTGTTGAAACGCCGATCCCCACCGAGATCATCATCAAGGGTGCTGACAAGCACATGGTCGGGCAGCTTGCTGCCGTGATCCGTGCGAAGCGTCCGCCGGAACCCTACAAGGGCAAGGGCGTGCGTTACTCGACCGAGAAGGTCGTGCTGAAAGAAGCCAAGAAGAAGTAAGGCGAACTGACCATGAGCAACAAGACCAACTCAACCCGTCTGCGCCGCGCTCGTCGCACCCGCGCCAAGATCCTCCAGCTGGGCGCACATCGTCTGACGATCCACCGCACCCCGCGCCACATGTATGCCCAGATCATCTTCGAGGGCAAGACACTCGTCGCCGCCTCGACGGTGGAGAAAGAAGTCGTCGCTGGCCTCGCCGCCACTGGCAACGTCGACGCCGCCAAGAAAGTGGGCGCCGCGATTGCCGAGCGTGCGAAAGCCGCTGGCATCACTTCCGTCGCATTCGACCGTTCCGGTTTTCAGTATCACGGCCGCGTGCAGGCGCTGGCAGATGCCGCGCGTGAAGCCGGCCTGGAGTTCTAAGACATGGCAAGCAACTATCAAAGCAACAACAGCGATGACACCCAGGGCGACCTGAAAGAAAAGCTGGTCGCCACCAACCGCGTCTCCAAGACGGTCAAGGGCGGTAAGCAGTTCAGCTTCACCGCACTCACCGTGGTGGGCGACGGCGCTGGCCGCGTCGGCTTCGGTTACGGCAAGGCACGTGAAGTGCCGGCTGCGATCAGCAAGGCGATGGATCAGGCTCGCAAGAACATGGTCACCGTGCCCTTGCGCGGCCACACCATCCAGCACGAAGTGATCGGCACGCATGGCGCCACTCGCGTCATGCTCAAGCCCGCTTCGGACGGCACCGGCGTCATTGCCGGTGGCGCGATGCGCTCGGTGTTTGAAGTCGCTGGCGTCACCAACATCCTGGCTAAGACCTACGGCTCGCGCAATGCGATGAACGTGATCCGCGCCACCGTTGATGCGATCCAGAAAATGAACCTGCCTTCCGACATCGCCGCCAAGCGCGGCAAGACGGTGTCTGAGATCCTCGGAGTGCCCGCTAAATGAGCAACGCCGCCCCCAAGCAGATCAAGCTCACGCTGGTCCGCAGCCTCGCCGCCCAGTTGAAGATGCACGTCAACTGCGTCAACGGCCTTGGCCTCAAGAAGATGCACCAGTCCGTGATCGTGTCGGCCACCCCTGAGAACATGGGCATGGTCAACAAGTCGCGCTTCATGCTGAAAGTTGAAGAGCTGAACTAACATGAAACTCAATTCCATCAAGCCCGCCAAGGGCAGCAAGCCGACCCGCACCCGCGTCGGTCGCGGTATCGGCTCCGGCCTCGGCAAGACTGCCGGCCGTGGTCACAAGGGTCAGCGCGCCCGTTCGGGTGGCTACCACAAGGTCGGCTTCGAGGGTGGTCAGATGCCCATCCAGCGCCGCCTGCCGAAGCGTGGCTTCAAGTCGCCAATCAAGATGCTGACCGGCGAAGTGCGTCTCTCGGAGATCGAGAAGATGACCGCCACTGAGATCGACCTCGCCGCCCTCAAGGCTGCTGGTGTCGTTGACGCGATGGTGCAGACCGCAAAGCTCATCAAGTCCGGCACGCTCACCCGCAAGGTGAGCTTCAAAGGCGTTCGTGCCACCAAGGGTGCGAAAGAAGCAGTCGAAGCCCTCGGCGGCGTTTTCGCTGAGTAAGTTTTAGCAAACCCACGAGATCACGAGACCCGAATGGCCACCAACGCTTCCGCGCCGATGATGCCGGACCTGACCAAGAGCAAGGACGTACTCAATCGTCTGCTGTTCTTGCTGGGTGCGTTGGTTGTCTATCGCATCGGCTCGTACATCCCGGTGCCCGGTATCGATCCGGGCAAGCTCGCGTCGCTGTTTAGCCAGCAGAAGGGCACGATTCTGGACATGTTCAACATGTTCAGTGGTGGTGCGCTGGAGCGTCTCTCGATCTTTGCACTCGGCGTGATGCCGTACATCTCGGCTTCGATCATCGTGCAGCTGATGGCCGCCGCGGTGCCGCAGCTGAAAGAGTTGAAGAAAGAAGGCGAGGCGGGCCGTCGCAAGATCACGCGGTACACCCGTTTCGGCACACTCGGTCTGGCCATCTTCCAGTCAGTGGGCGCTGCAACCGCTCTGCAAAAGAGCGGCGTTGCGATCTTCCCAGGCTATGGCTTCATCTTCGTTGCCGCTGTGTCGCTGGTGACAGGCACCATGTTCCTGATGTGGCTGGGTGAGCAGATCACCGAACGCGGCATCGGCAACGGCATGTCGATGATCATCTTTGCAGGCATTGTTGCAGGCTTGCCACGCGCACTCGCGAGCACGGCGCAGCTGGTGAGTGAAGGTTCGCTCAACGGCCTGCTGGTGATTGTGATTTTCCTGATGATTGCGGCGATCACTTGGGGTGTCGTGTTTGTCGAACGTGCGCAGCGTCGCATCCCGATTCATCATGCGCGCCGTCAGCAGGGCAACCGCGTGTTCGCCGCACAGACGCAGCACCTGCCGTTGAAGCTCAACATGGCTGGCGTCATTCCGCCCATCTTCGCGTCGTCGATCATTCTGTTCCCGGCCTCGATCGTCAGCTTCTTTGGTGAGGGCGAAGCGGGATTCCTGCAGAAGCTCGCCAACGCGCTGTCGCCCGGCCAGGCGCTGCACACCGTGCTCTATGGCGCGATGATCATCTTCTTCTGCTTCTTCTACACGGCCTTGGTGTTCGACAGCCGCGAGACCGCCGAGAACCTGAAGAAATCCGGTGCCGTCATCCCCGGTGTGCGTCCCGGCGTGCAGACCGGCCGCTACATTGATCAGGTGCTTACCAGGCTGACGGTTGCCGGTGCTATCTACATCACCGCCATCTGCGTGCTGCCTGAAATCATGATTGCGCAGCTCTCCATTCCCT
Organism: Stagnimonas sp.; assembly: GCA_030652575.1. Classification (GTDB taxonomy): domain Bacteria; phylum Pseudomonadota; class Gammaproteobacteria; order Nevskiales; family Nevskiaceae; genus Stagnimonas. The sequence goes on from JAUSQI010000003.1 coordinate 10,662, forward strand.
TCGCATTCGGCGGCACCTCGCTGCTCATCACCGTGGTGGTCGTCATGGACTTCATGGCGCAGCTGCAGGCGCATCTGATGTCGCATCAGTATCAGGGCCTGCTCGAAAAGCAGAACCTCAAGACCCTCGGCAAGAAAGCCGATGGCACCCCTTCAAAAGTGTCGGGTCGGCTGGCGAGCCCCCGTCAATCAGTGACGCAAAACCCAACAAGGTAGTAGCCATGAAAGTGCGCGCTTCGGTTAAAAAAATGTGCCGCAACTGCAAAGTTGTGCGTCGTAGCGGTGTGGTGCGGATCATCTGCTCGTCCGACCTTCGCCATAAGCAGCGCCAAGGCTAATCAGCCTCAGGTCTTGCAAGGCATTCCAGTATTCATTAGACTCCGCGCCCTTTTTAGTGGCGCTTTGTAAGGAAGTGGCATATGGCACGTATCGCGGGCGTTAACGTCCCAGACAAGAAGCACACGGTGATTGCGCTGCAATCGATCTACGGCATCGGGGCGACCCGTTCCAAGAAGATCTGCGCGGCAGCCGGCATCAATCCGGCAGTGCAGATCCGCACGCTCACCGAAGGTGAGGTGGATCAGCTGCGTGCCGAAATCGCCAAGTATGTCGTCGAGGGTGACCTCCGCCGCGAAGTGTCGATGAGCATCAAGCGTCTGGTTGACATGGGTACCTACCGCGGCCAGCGTCATCGCCGTGGCCTGCCGATCCGTGGCCAGCGCACCCGCACCAACGCCCGCACCCGCAAGGGTCCGCGCAAGGCGACTGTCGCCTCTAACAAGAAAGCATAAGGATTCATCATGGCCGCACCTCAAGCCGCAGCCGCTGCAAAGCGGAAGAAAGTCAAAAAGAACGTTACCGACGCCGTCGTCCACGTTCACGCGTCTTTCAACAACACCATCGTGCTCATCACCGACCGTCAGGGCAATGCGCTGTCGTGGTCGACCGCTGGTTCCTGCGGCTTCAAGGGTTCGCGCAAGTCGACGCCATTCGCTGCTGGTGTGGCTGCCGAGCGTGCTGCCACGGCGGCTGCCGAGCATGGCGTGAAGAACGTCGAAGTGTTCGTCAAGGGCCCTGGCCCGGGCCGCGAATCTGCCGTGCGTGCGCTTAACGCCGCCGGCATGAAGGTTTCCAACATCGTTGATGTGACGCCGATTCCGCATAACGGCTGCCGTCCCGCCAAGCGTCGTCGCGTCTAAAGAGAACAGAGAAAAATCATGGCTCGTTATATTGGCCCCAAGTGCAAACTTTCCCGCCGCGCCGGCATGGACCTGCTGCTCAAGTCCCGCGCCCGCAGCCTGGAAACCAAGTGCAAGCTCGAAACCCGTCCTGGTCAGCACGGCGCCGTCAAGCCGCGTCTGTCCGACTACGCCAACCAGCTGGCTGAGAAGCAAAAGCTGAAGCGCATGTATGGCGTGCTGGAACGCCAGTTCCGCAACTATTACCTGAAGGCTTCGGGCGGCAAGGGTGCTACTGGCCTCAACCTGCTGCGCTACCTCGAAGCGCGTCTTGACAACGTCGTCTACCGCATGGGCTTTGCATCGACCCGTTCGGAGGCCCGTCAGCTCGTCGGCCACAAGGCGATTGAAGTCAACGGCAGGCCGGTCAACATCCCGTCGTATCAGGTTGCCGTCGGCGACGTGATCACGGTGCGCGAGAAGTCGAAGAACCAGTTGCGCATTGCCGCCTCGCTGACGCTGGCTTCGCAGGTCGGCTTCCCCGACTGGCTCGATGTCGATGAGAAGGGTCTGAAGGGCACTTTCAAGTCAGCGCCTGAGCGTGGTCAGATTGTGCCGGACATCAATGAAAACCTGGTCGTCGAGCTTTACAGCAAGTAATTGTAATTACGTCGGCCTGTCGGCCGACCGTGCAAGTTTTTTATAAGGATTTTCAATGCAGGGCATCGTCAACGATTTGCTGAAACCGCGCACCATCGAAGTCGAGCAGGCTGGCCCCAACCGTGCTCGCGTCTCGCTTGAGCCGCTGGAGCGTGGTTTTGGTCACACACTGGGCAATGCCCTGCGTCGCATCCTGCTCTCCTCAATCCCCGGTGCTGCCATTACGGAAGCCCAGATCGAAGGCGTGGTGCACGAGTACAGCGCCATCGAAGGCGTGCAGGAAGACGTGCTCGACATCCTCTTGAACCTCAAGAATGTCGCCATCCGCATGCACTCACGCGATTCGGCCACGCTGACCATCGCCAAGTCCGGCAAGGGCCCGGTCACCGCCGGTGACATCCAGCTCGACCACGATATCGAGATCGTCAATCCGGGTCTGGTCATCGCCAACCTCACGGGCGGCAAGCTCAACATGACCCTGCGCGTGACGCGTGGCCGTGGCTACCAGCCTGCGCTGGCCCGCCCTGAAGAAGAGGGTTCCGGCATCGGCGTGCTCAAGCTCGACGCCAGCTACAGCCCGGTTCGTCGCGTCAGCTACTCCGTCGAGCGCGCTCGCGTTGAGCAGCGCACCGATCTGGACAAGCTGATTCTCGACATCGACACCAACGGTGGTATCGACGCCGCCGAGGCCGTGCGCCAGGCTGCCCGCATCCTGCGCGACCAGCTCACTGTGTTTGTCGGCCTAGAAGCCGAAGAAGTGGTCGCTGCCATCAGCAACAAGAAGGATGTCTCGCCGATCCTGTTCCGTCCGATCGACGAGCTGGAGTTGGGCGTGCGTTCGACGAACTGCCTCAAGGCCGAAAACATCTACTACATCGGTGATCTGGTGCAGCGCACCGAGACGCAGCTGATGAAGACGCCCAACCTCGGCAAGAAGTCGCTCAACGAAATCAAAGAAGCCCTCAAGAGCCACGAGCTCGACTTGGGCATGAAGCTGGACAACTGGTCGTCGCCGAAAGCGTCGGCCTAAAGCAAGAGTAAGGATTAGTCATGCGCCACAAAGTTTCAGGCCGCCGCCTCGGCCGCACCACCTCGCACCGCAAGTCGATGATGCAGAGCATGTCTGCCTCGCTGATCGAGCACGAGATCATCCAGACCACCGTGTCGAAGGCGAAGGAACTGCGCCGCGAACTCGAGCCGCTGATCACGCGTGCCAAGGAAGATTCGCTGCACAACCGCCGCATCACCTTCGATCGCATCCGCAACCGCGATGCCGTGCAGAAGTTGTTTCTGGAGCTCGGCCCGCGCTTCAAGCAGCGCCCGGGCGGCTACCTGCGCATCATGCGCTGTGGCTACCGTGCTGGCGACGCCGCGCCGATGGCCTACATCGAGCTGGTTGATCGTGCTGCAGCATCTGGTGAAACCGCAGCTGCTTGATCCAGAAAATCGTGATGTGAAAAAGGACGCTTCGGCGTCCTTTTTTATGGGCCCTTATTTTGTGTTCGCAAGCGAACAACACTTCGAATGGGCTGAATGGTTTCGTGCATCGCACCGTAGAAAAATACACAACGCGAAAGCTCTATGGAGCCAGTTTTCTAAGCAGTGTGCATTGACCTGTAAAGGCATAAAAAATACAGTCTGCATCGATGTGTAGCGACATCAATAAAACCGCTCGACAGTGGATAGGCGGAGTGAATAAAAGCCAAGGAATGGCACTGATGTTGCTGTGCCATCTGAAAGCGAATGGGGCCTAGCCGCATTCAAATCCACACTCAATGGGATTCATCATGAAACTTAGTACCGAAGGTCGGTTCCGCTCTGCGGTTCAAGCCGCTTTTGTCAGTGGTCTGGCGGTCGCCAGCTTTGCAGTGTTCGCGCAGGAGCCCACGCCGATTGTCGTAGCTCCTGCTGAATCAGCCGCGCCTGTTGCACCCGAAGCCGCTGCTGCACTAGCACCCGCGACGGTGGACACTTTGCCTGTTGCCGAAACCTCAGTGTCCGTGGCGTCGACTACCTCAGCTGAAAAGTCAATTGCAACGGTTGAGCTCAAGAAGATCGCAATCACGGGTTCTCGCATTAAGTCCCCTAATTTGACGAGTTCCAGCCCGATCACCACGGTGAACAGCGCTGAGATTAAGTTTCAGGGCACGACACGTGTTGAGGATTTGCTCAACAGCCTGCCTCA
>JAUSQI010000005.1 GCA_030652575.1 Stagnimonas sp.
GAGAACAGGCTGGGCGTGCCGCCGCCGAAGAAGATGCTGGTCAAGGGCCGTGTTTCGGGCGCATCGCGCAGCTCGAAGTCGAGATCGCGCAGCAGTGCAGCCACGTATTCCGCCTCGGGGATGGGCGCGCGCACGGCATGCGAATTGAAATCGCAGTACGGGCACTTCTTCGCGCACCACGGGATATGGATGTAGAGCGCCAGCGGCACGGTGGCGCTCACCGCAGCCACCACCAGCCTGCGGGCCAGAAGTGCCCGCCGCGCGCAAACGTGTTGGCCGCCTGCTCCAGCGGATTGCGGGCCGCGATGCCGCCGACGCAGAAATACAGCGGCAGGAAGAACACGCCCAGCCGCTCGTATTGATGGGTATGCGCCTGCTCGTGCAGGCCGAATTGCAGCACGTCCTTCGAGCCGTAGAGGCAGGCGCATTCGTGTGGTTCGCAACGGGCGTAGAGCACGACATTGCCGAGCGTCAGCGCGCCGCTGCCGAAGGGAAAGCACAGGAACTGGATGGCGTTGTGCCCGCGCGTGGGTCGCGCGCCGAGCGGCCAGGCCAGAAGCCCCACCAGCAGCCCGACGAGGGTGATGGGCGAGGCCCAGAGCTTGCCTATGGCGCTGCTAAAGCTCATGCGCGCAACTGCCGCAGCAGCGCGCGCATGGCGCGGGCGCGATGGCTGATTCGGTTCTTCAAGGCCGGCGCGAGTTCCGCCGCCGACTTGCCGTAGGCCTCGACCCAGAACAGCGGGTCGTAGCCGAAACCGTTCGCGCCGCGCGCTGTTTCGAGGATGCGTCCCGCCCACGTGCCCAGGGCGATCATCGGCACCGGATCGTCGGCGTGACGCAGCCACACCAGCGCGCTGACGAAACGCGCCTCGCGTGCGGCGGCGGGCACATCGCGCAGGGCAGCGAGCAGCTTGGCGTTGTTCGCCGCGTCGTCCGAAGGCTCGCCGGCGTAGCGCGCCGAATACACACCGGGTGCGCCGCCGAGCGCGGCGACTTCCAGGCCCGAGTCGTCGGCGATCGCGGGCAGTCCCGAGACACGCGCCGCGTGCCGCGCCTTCAGCAGTGCGTTCTCGATGAAGGTCGGTGCGGTCTCGGCGACGTCCTCATCGCTGAACTCACTCACCAGCCGCGCCGTGTAGCCCAGTGGTGCGATCAGCGCCTGCAGCTCCTTGAGCTTTTTCGGATTGCGACTGGCGAGGACGATGTCGGGCATGGGGCGGAGCGTGAAAAGGCCGCTGCATTCTCCCACGCTCCCTGCGCTCAGGGCGCATGTCGCTAGTCGCTAGTCGCGACAGAATCCCTCGCCCGGCTGGATGGTCAGACAGTCGGTTTTATCGGCCAGCCATTTCATGCCGGTTTCCTGGCCACTGGTGGCACGGATCGATTCGGTCTTGCCGTTACGCTCGAACTCGATGCGATCTGCGGTAGCACGCCCTGCATGGGTATTGGGGCCATCGAGTGACTGGATCGTGAGCTGATAGCCGGTATCGGACTTCGACAGCGTCAATGAAGTGCCCTCAGGCCCGGTCCACCGTCCCAGCCATTGCTCGGCTGACCACGCAGGCGGCACCTTTGCAGGAGCTGGCGTGGCACTTGCGGCAGCCCCGGCAGCGTGGGCACTGGCTTTGTCCTCATGCTGACAGCCGGACAGCACGACACCTAGCGAGACGGCCGCAATACAACGGGCAACAGTGAGCATGAGGATTTCCCGCAGCGATGAACGGTGGTCAATCTGCCAAAGACCGGTGGGTGCCCGCTGAACGCATCGCAGCCATGCGCAGCCGCACGAAGAATCAGTGCGCTGCGAGCGCCTCGCGCTGCTTTGTCGCCAGTTCGGTGATGCCGGCCTGCGCGAGGTCGAGCAGTGCATCCAGCTCGGCCCGGCGGAAGGCATGACCCTCGGCGGTGCCCTGTACTTCGATGAACTGGCCGGCCTCGTTCATCACCACGTTGACGTCGCACTCGCAGCCGGAGTCTTCGATGTAGTCGAGATCGAGCAGCGGTGTGCCGTTGACGATGCCGACGCTCACCGCCGCGATCTGGCCGAGGATGGGGTTCTTCTTGAGTTTGCCGCTCTTCATCAATCCGGCGATGGCATCGCACAGCGCCACGTAACTGCCGGTGATGGCCGCCGTGCGGGTGCCGCCATCGGCTTGCAACACATCGCAGTCGAGGGTGATTGTGAGGCCGGCGATGGCCTCCAGGTTGACGCAGGCGCGCAGGCTGCGGCCGATGAGGCGCTGGATTTCCTGCGTGCGGCCGCTCTGCTTGCCCTGCGCGGCCTCGCGCTTGCTGCGCGTATGGGTGGCACGCGGCAGCATGCCGTATTCGGCGGTGATCCAGCCGCCATCCTTCTTCCAGGCCGGGCCGCGCTCCTCGACGCTGGCCGTGCACAGCACCTGCGTCTCGCCGAAGCAGACCAGCACCGAACCCTCGGCGTGCCTGGTGAAGCGGCGGGTGATGGTGACGGGGCGAAGCTGGTTGGGTGCGCGGTCGTTGAAGCGGGGCATGTGCGGGCTCTGATTGTGAGGGCGCGAAGGGTAACGCCGAATGGCGTCGGACGCGTCAGCGCGCCCGCTCGGGGATGACAGATGCAGACCCCTTAAAATCGAACCCATGACCATCGAAGATCTCGCCGAAACCTTTGACCTGCTGGGCGACTGGGAAGAGCGCTACGGCTATCTCATCGAGCTGGGCCGCAAGCTGCCACCACTTGCCGACGCCGAGCGCAGCGAGGACGCCAAGGTGCGCGGCTGCATGTCGCAGGTATGGCTGGTGGGTGGTCAGCAGGCCGATGGCACGATGCACTTCAACGGCGACAGCGATTCCACGCTGGTGAAGGGCCTGATCGCGTTGCTGATGGTGATCGTCAATGACAAGACGCCGACACAAATCCTGACGACGGACATTGCGCAGACCTTCAAGGATCTGGGCCTGGAAAGCCACATCACCGTCAACCGACGCAACGGCTTCTATTCGATGGTGGAGCGCATCCGCGCGCTTTGTACCGCTGCTGGCTAGGGCAGTACTTCGCTGCGCACGCGAGGGTCCATCTGCGCCATCACGGGTGTGGATTCACCCATCACCACCACACTCGGCTGCATGCCTGCCGCCATCACCCGCGTTTCTGCAATCACTCTGAGCCGCCACGCGACGAATGCGGCGTAGGCCGCCAGCACGACGCCGACGGTGAGGAACAGCCCCGAAGGCCCGACCGCTCCCATCGCCACGCCGCAGAGCAGCGGCCCGATGCAGGTGCCCAGGCCGTAGCACAGCAATTGGCCGGCGTTGGCCGCGACCGGGTTCTCGCTCTGCAGGCGGTTGTGCATCTGCCCGAGGCAGGTCGGGTAGAGGCTGGCCATCAGCGCCATGAACAGAATCGTCGCCGCGAACAGGGCGCCGAGCGAGGTGCGGCCCGCAGTGGCGACGATCGACGCCGACAGGCTGGCGGCGATGGCGATGCAGGCGATGAGCTTGCGGCGATCCCAGCGGTCGGCCAGCCGGCCCATCGGGAACTGCAACAGCATCGAGGCAAAAACAGCCGCTGCCATGTAATGCGCGACGGTGGTGGTCTGCACGCCGAGCCGTGCCATCGAGACCGGCGCCAGCTGATAGAAGCTCGACAGGCAGAACCCGGCCGCAAAAGCGCCGACCGTGGCCATCGGCGAGAGACGGTATAGCGCCGCCAGCCCCATGCGCTTGGCGTTGGCGACGGCGGGGGCGGCGAGGCCGGTCATGGCGAGCGGCACCAGCGAGAGCACCAGCAGCCCTGCGGCGAGGCTGAAACTGCGGTAATCCTCCGGCGGCGAGACGCCCACCAGAAACTGCCCGGCCGAGCCGGAGGCGTAGTAGACGATCATGTAGATGCCCATCACCCGGCCGCGGGTGTTGGGGGTGGCGTGGGCGCTGATCCAGCTTTCGATCACCACCATCATCACCGAGCCGCACATGCCGGCGACGAAGCGCAGCGCGCCCCACAGAAGCCCGTTGACCACCGCCCCATGCAGCAGTGCAGCCACACAGACCAGCGCCGCAAATGCCGAAAACACCCGGATGTGGCCGACGCGGCGGATCAGCGGCGGGCCGATTTGCGTGCCGAGCACAAAACCGATGGCCTGGCAGGTGAGGATGACCCCCGTCGCCCCGCTGCCAAAACCTTCGAGCGTCAGCCGCAGGCCGACGGTGGTGGTGAGCATCATCGCGCCTGCCACGAACAACATGGCTGCCAGAAACACCGAGGTGGCAGAAAGCAGCAGCGGGAACACGGGCAGTCCTAAAAAGGCACGCCAAAACGCAAAAAAGCCGCAATGCGGCAGGGCAGACAACATTCTAGCGAAGCGCGACCGCTCCGAAACCAAGCAATTTATGGTGGCGTCAGGGGCGCCAGCACGGGCGCAACCACGGTGGTGCCAATGCTGTTGAGGGGCAGGCCGAATGGAGTGCTGCCCAACGGCAGTCCGAATACTGAAGAACTGCCCGGAGCGGTGGGGGTAGCCGGCGCGAAGGGATGGGTGGGCAAACCCTCGAACGGCGACTGGATGAGGTTGAATTGCTCCTTCAGGTTGATTTGCTGCTGAAGCGGCAGATCAAGGTAATGCTTGCGCGCGTCCAGCAAGGTCTTGCGCTGCTCGGATGAGAGCTTGCGGAACTGCTCGCGGCGTTCGAGTACGGCGACTTTTTCGACGGTGTTCAATTGCTGCCACTGCTGGAACTGGCGGGTGGCGGCGGTGCGCTGCTCGGGTGTCATGGCCAGCCAGCGATCAGCGCCTTTGACCAGGGCATTGCGGCGGGGCTCTGGCAAGGTGTCGAAAGCACCCTGCGATTTCAGCGCGGGCTCGATCAGCGCTTGCTGTGGGGCAGTGAGTTGTTTCCAAGCGGGCGCTGCCAGTGCGATGCCAACACCCATCAGGGTGGTGGTGAGAATCAACGCGCTGCGGCGTAGTAGCGAATCAAGGCGCACGGCGCACCTCCTTCGGTTTCTGCTGGCGGTCCAATTTTTCTGCTTTCGTTTCCATGCCTATCAGTCGACGCTCGTCTGCCTCCCAGTCTCCGATGAACTCCAGCAGGGCGGCGCTAGGTTGCTCGGGGGCCTTCACCGGGATCGGCGCGGGCGCTTGCTTCTGCGCGGCCAGCCCAAGCGGACTTGCACACAGAACAACCGCACCGAACCAAATCCGCAGATTAGGCATTGGGCTCCGCTGGCGATCGGCTTTGCAGCCACTGGTAAAACTCAAGATCGCGGTAGAAGTCCGGCCCCGCTTCATCAGACACCCACATCAACGCATCAGGTTCAGGTGCGTTGACATCGGCAGCCAACTCGACAAGTACATCGGCGGTGGGTTGCGGAGCCGAAGTCGGTGCCACGGCAGTAAAGCGCAGCACAGAGAGTGCAACCAAGGCCACCGCAGCCGGGGCAGCCGCCCAACCCCAGACCGCGATGCTGCGGCGCGGCTGGCTGACGAGTTCACGCACCTGTGCGCGGGTGGCAGAGAGCCTTGCGGCTTCGACGTAGTTCAACGATTCGCTCGCGCGCAAACGAGACCGGGCGGCTTCAACAAAGGCGCGGTCGGCGGCGGTGAGCTGTTCTAGGTCGATGGTATTCATGGTTCTCTCCAAGGATTGTGGCGAAGGATGCGACGCGTGGCTACTACCGGAAATCAGGTTTCGAGCGACCACGCCGCACCCAGCTTTGTGCGTAAGGCCAAAAGCGCCCGTGACAGATGTGTTTTAACGCTGCCATCTGAACAACCCATAACGGTTGCGGCTTCTTCGGTTGACATGCCATCCCAAACCCGCAGCACGAAAGCCTGTCGCTGGCGGTCGGGCAGGGCGGCAATGGCGCGTTCCAGCCGTTGCAGCGCTTCGGCCTGCATCAGCCGTTCGGTGGCGTCGGGCACGCTGAGATCGGGAGTCAGATCTTCAAGCTGCGGCTCGTCCAGATCATCCGTCTGCGCCGTGCGCCAAAAGAACACGCGGTTCCGCACGGTCTGCCGGCGCTGAAAATCCCGGATCTTGTTCTCGACGATGCGGTGAAACAGCGGCGGCCATTCGGCGGCGGGGCGGCGGCCATAGGCACGCGCGAGGTGCAGCATGGCGTCCTGCACGATGTCGAGCGCATCGTCGCGCGAGCGGGTGGCAATCTCGGCCACCCGCACCGCACGCGCCTGTGCCCCGGCGAGAAAGACATCCAGCTGGGCGGCGCTGGACGCCTCGTCGCTCACGGCAAAACCGGGCTTTTAAGGCTTTTCGGCGGAACCCTGCGCGGATGCGTTCACGTCGGCGTTCACATCCACATCCACACCCACGTTCGCACCGGTAGCAGCGCCTGCACCCAGCCCCAGCGCACCGCCGAGTGCGCCAGTGGCACCCCCGACGAGGCCGGTCGTGGCGTTCACGGCCTTGCCAGTGCCGGTTTTGACGGCGGATTTGGTCTTCTTCGCGCCTTTCTTGACGACGTCGGTAGTCTTGACCGTGGCGCCGCTCACTACATTGCCGCTGGTGGTGACAGCGGTATCGGCCGCAATACGGCCCGAAGCAGCAGCCGCAGCCGCTGCGGTTTTGGCACTGGCGGCGGCATCCGCGCCAGCCTGCAGGCCACCGCCGGTGACGGCAGCACCCGTGCCGAGCACCTTCTTGCCGGCGCTGTCCACGGTACCTGCGGCCTGTGCGGCGGCATTGGTATTGATCTTCACATCGGCGTTGACCGAGGCGGCAGCACCTGCGCCGGCAGCGAAAGCAGGCAAGGTGGCGGCAAACAGGGTGACGGCCAACAGCGTGCGGGGATTTGAAGGGAGATTGCGGATCATGGTGAGTCCTTTGAAAGGTTGAAGCAGAATGACGTGAGTTCAACGCGGCCTGAGCCACTGCGTTGACCCGCCATTGGAGGCAGAGGTTCTAAACAGCCCCGAAATGGGTTTTAAGAGCTTGATCCACCGTTGACAAAAAGGAGCAGCGGCACGTGGTTATGCACAGTGTGTCGAATACATGACGCGTCATGACGGTCAAGTGCAATTTCTTATAACGCTTCCAAATGCCGCTGTAAAAACTTGATTTCACTAAAGATAATATCAATATATGACGCCTTCGCCACGCGGTTCTGCAGCGCGTCGAGCAGGTTTGGCCGAGCTTGCGGTGGCTTGTCCCCAAAGTTATCCACAGGGTTTGCGTCGTGAACCGGGCGGATCGGGTAGCCGTCGCGCTGCCGGTGCCCCTGCCGCAGTTGTTCGATTATCACCCGCCGGAAGACGGCAGCCCGGTGCAGCCCGGCATGAGAGTCGCCGTGCCGTTCGGCAACCGCAGCCTGATCGGCTTGGTGGTGGCGGCAGCACCACACATCGCTGGTGACGAGCGCCAGTACAAGCGCATCCAGCGCGTGCTGGACGCACACCCCGTAGCCCCCGCCGACTGGCTGGAAGCCCTGCAATGGGCTGCCGGCTATTACCAACACCCCTTGGGCGAAGTGGTTGCCGCCGCACTACCCGCGGGTCTGCGCGAAGGCCGCAGCGCCGAGCTGCCGCGCAAGACCGCACTCGGGCTCACCGACCTCGGCCGCAGCGCTATGCCAAACCTGCCCGCGCGCTCACAGCGCCTGCGGGCTGCGATGCAGGCGCTGGCCGCTGGAGACACGACCGCCAAGATCGACGCTGCCACCCGCCGCCGTGGGCTCCAGGCCGGCTGGCTCGCTGAAATCATCGCCCCACCGCCACAAATGCAGCTGGCGCAGGGCCCGGCATTGACGCCCGCGCAGGCCCAGACGCTGACCGCCCTGCAAACCGGCAGCGGCTTTGCGGTCAGCCTGCTCGAAGGCGTCACCGGTTCCGGCAAGACCGAGCTGTATCTGCGACTGGCCGAGCAGGCACTCGCAGCCGGTCGGCAGGCGCTGATCCTGTGCCCGGAAATTGGTCTTACACCGCAGCTCACCCAGCGTTTCGTCGCGCGCTTCGGGCCGGTGGTGGCGGGCTTCCACTCCGGCATGGGCGATGCCGCGCGCAACCACGCCTGGCTCGCCATCCGCGAGGGCCACGCCCGCATCCTGGTCGGCACGCGTTCGGCGGTGTTTGCGCCGTTCTGTGATCTCGGGCTGGTGATCGTCGATGAGGAGCACGACGCCAGCTACAAGCAGCAGGAGGGCTTCCGCTACCACGCCCGCGATCTGGCGCTGGTGCGCGCCAAGGCGGCGGACGCCCGCGTGGTGCTGGGCAGCGCCACCCCGGCGCTGGAAACCCTCGCCAATGCCAAGGCCGGGCGCTATCACCATGTGCGCCTCAGCGAGCGCATCGCCGGCACCAGCCCGCCGGTGCCGCAGCTGATCGACGTCAATGTCCATCCCGTGCAGCACGGCCTCTCCGAGCCACTGGCGGCGGCCATCGACCGGCACCTGACCGCCGGCGGCCAAGCGCTGCTGTTCATCAACCGCCGCGGCTACGCGCCGACGCTGCTCTGCGACACCTGCCACTGGATCGCCCCCTGCCCGCATTGCGATGCGCGGCTCAACCTGCATCGCGGCGAAGGCGCGCTGCGCTGCCACCACTGCGGCTACGCCAGCCGCCCGCCGCGCGAATGCCCGAGCTGTGGCGGCAAGAAGCTCATCCCGGTGGGCGAGGGCGCCGAGCGCGTCGAAGAGGCGCTGAAAAACCGCTTCCCCGGCAAGCGCATCGAGCGTTTCGATACCGACCGGCTGCGCGCCGCCGGCCAGCTCGAAGCGCTGCTGGACGATGTGCGCGAGCGTCGCGTCGATGTGCTGGTCGGCACCCAGATGCTGGCCAAGGGGCATGACTTCCCCGCCTTGAGCCTGGTCGGTGTGGTCAATGCCGACCAAGCCCTGTTCTCCTCCGACTTCCGCGCACTGGAGCGCCTCGGCCAGCTGCTCACCCAGGTGGCCGGGCGCGCGGGCCGCAGTGCCACTGCACCCATCGCACCTGAGGTGTTGATCCAGACCCGCGAGCCCAAGCACCCGAGCCTCACCGCGCTGCTGCGCGATGGTTATGCGGCGCTGGCCGAAACGCTGCTGCGCGAGCGCGCCGATGCGGGCCTGCCGCCCTCCGCGCATTTGGCGCTGCTGCGGGTGGAGGCCCCCAGCCGCGCCAAGGCCGATGCGTTTCTGCTCGACGCCAAGGCCGTGTTCCCCAACACCCACCGAGTGCAATTGCTGGGCCCCGCACCCGCACCGATGGAGCGCCGCGATGGCCGCGCCCGCGCCCAGTTCTTGCTCAGCAGCACCGCGCGCCCCGCCATGCAGCGCGTGCTCGCCGCGTGGCTGCCAGCGGTCGCGGCGCTGCCGGGTGCCAAGGCGCTGCGTTGGTCGATCGACGTCGATCCGGTGGATTTGTTCTGAAGACCGGACGGCGCGTTTCGTAGAATGTGCGTTCGCACTTGAGAAACCGATGAAACCGTACCTGCAAGACCTGCTGACGCAGGCGCTCACCGCCGCTTGCGCTGCCCTGGGCAAAGACACGCCCGCCGTCACGCCCGTGATCGACGCCACCAAGGACAAGTCGCACGGCGACTTCGCCACCAATCTCGCGATGGCCTGTGCCAAGCCGCTGGGTCTGCCGCCGCGCAAGCTGGCCGAAATGCTGCTCGCGCACTTGCCCGCAAGCGAGCGCGTCGCCAAGGTGGAAATCGCCGGCCCCGGCTTCATCAACTTCTTTCTCACCGGTGACGCCGTCACTGCCGTGGTGCCCGAGATCCTCAACACCGGCGAAAGCTGGGGACAGGATCTGAGCGGCGCCAAGGGCAAGGTCATGGTCGAGTTCGTCAGCGCCAACCCCACCGGGCCGATGCACGTCGGCCACGGTCGTGGTGCGGCCTACGGCGACACCCTTGCCAACCTGTTCGCGGCCACCGGTTACGCGGTGCACCGCGAGTACTACATCAACGACGCCGGCCGGCAGGTGGATGTGCTCACCATGTCCGTGTGGCTGCGTTATCTGGAGGAAGGCGGCGTCGCGTTTTCCTTCCCCAAGCGCGGCTACCCGGCCGACTACATCAAGTTCACGGCGGCCAAGCTGCGTGCGGTGCACGGTTCGGCGTTCCAGCATCCGCTCGAAGTCGTGTTCGAGGGCCTGGGCGTGGAGCCGCAAGTGCCCGAAGGCGCCGACGACAAGACCAAGGACACGATCAAGCTCGCGCAGGAGAAATACGCCGATGGCCTGATCGACCGCGCCCGCAAGCTGCTGGGCGCGCACTACGGCACCATCACCCAAGCCGCGCTGGCTGATCAGCTCGCCACCATTCGCTCTACGCTGGAGTCGTTCAACGTCCGCTACGACCAGTGGTTCTCCGAGCAATCACTTGTAGACAGCGGCTTTGCCAAGACCGCGATCGAGCGTTTGAAAGCAAAGGGCTTCGTCTACGAGAAAGACGGCGCGCAGTGGCTGAAGACCACCGACTTCGGCGACGAAAAAGACCGTGTGCTGTTCAAGGCCGATGGCGCCGCGACCTACTTCGCCAACGACCTCGCCTATCACGTCGACAAGCTCGACCGTGGCTATCCGCTGCTGGTCGATGTCTGGGGTGCAGACCACCACGGCTACATCGCCCGCGTGCGTGCGGCCATCGAGATGCTGACGGGCCGCAAGGACGCACTGCATGTGGCCCTGATGCAGTTCGTGACGCTCAGCAGCGGCAAGATGGGCAAGCGCAGCGGCAACTTCGTGACCCTGCAGGATCTGATCGACGAGGTCGGGCCGGATTCGACGCGCTTCTTCTATCTGTCGCGCTCGCACGACCAGCATCTGGAGTTCGACATCGATCTGGCCCGCAGCCAGTCCAACGACAACCCCGTCTTCTACGTGCAGTACGCGCATGCGCGCATCTGCTCGGTGTTCAAGCAACTGGCCGAGAAGGGCGGTGTGCACGACGAAGCACTTGGCCTCGCCTCGCTGGCTCGCCTCGATACCGATGAGGAGAAGACGCTGCTCACCGCACTGGCGCGCTACCCCGAGCTGCTGCGCGTCGCAGCCGCCAACCGCACGCCGCACACGCTGGCGTTCTACTTGCAGGAACTCGCCGCAGCGCTGCACGGCTACTACAACCAGCACAAGTTCCTGGTGGACGATGCGGCACTCCAGGCTGCGCGGCTGACGCTCATCCGCGCCACGCAGACCGTGCTGCGCGGTGCGCTCGGCTTGCTGGGCGTGAAGCCCAAGGACTCGATGTAGATGAGCACTCGCATCGCCACCCGCGACTACGCGCGCCCGCAGCGGCCCAAGAGCCCGCCACCGCGCGGCCGGCCACCGCCCCGCAAGGCCGCGCAGAAAAAGAACGCCAGCGCCGCGCTCGGCCTGCCGCTGTGGGCCTGGATGGTGGTGAGCCTGAGCCTGCTGGTGTTCGGCGGCGCGCTCTATTACGTGTCGCGGCCGGTCGCCCCGATGGACATGGCGCCCAGCAGCGAGGCCAAGAACGGCAAGGCCAGCAAGGCCATCGAGATTCCGCCCAAGGAGCCTTCGCGTTTCGCCTTTTACGAAATGCTGCCGAGCTACGAGGTGGTGGTGCCGGACGACGTCATCAATCCGCCCAAGCCCAAGCCCGGTTCGACCCGCAACAACCTGCCCGCCCAGGCCGCACCCGCGCCGGCCGGTGTGCCGGCGGATCTGGCCGCCGATCTGCCGCCGGATCTGCGGCCCGAGACCGTCGCTGCCAGGCCGGCCGAGAAGCCGATGACCGCGGCGGACGTGAAAACCGTACCACCGCCCAAGCCCGCGCCCGTCGAGCCACGCCCCGAGACGGTTTCGGATATCGCCCGCGTCGCCGCCGCCACTCGCAGCGCCGAGGCCGAGCTGGCTGCCGCCGTTGCCCGCGAAGCGCCGCCGCAGCCCACGGCGCAGCTCGCGAGTGGTGAGCGCTTCGTGATCCAGGTGGCTGCGTTCCGCACCAAACCCGATGCCGACCAGCGCGTCGCGGCACTGACGCTGGCGGGTTTGTCGGCCCGCGTCGAGCAGGTCACCATCGACAACAAGGACACCTGGTACCGCGTGCGGCTCGGGCCTTACAACAGTGCGAATGCGGCCTCGGCCGCGCAGCAGAGTTTGAAGGCGCAGGGCTTCAGCGGTGTGGTGATGAAGGTCAAAAGCTAGGAGCAGGCAATGCGCGATGCGATGAAGGTGCTGGTTGCAGTATTCAGCTGCACGGTGATGGCGAATGCGGCGTTTGCCGCCGAAGCCCCCAGGCGTGTCGAGCGCGGCAACTTGGTGATGGAGGGCATCCCGGAAATCCCCGCCGAACTCACCGAGCGCCTCAACCGCTACCAGCAGGTGCGGGCCGTCGGCTTCAGCGGCTGGCTGCCGGACGGCAGCGCGCTCATCAGCACCCGCTTCGGCGAGACCGCGCAGATCCATCGCGTCGAGAAGCCACTGGGTGCGCGTACACAGCTCACCTTCTATCCGGAGCCGATCGCCGGCGCGCTGCCGCGCCCGAACCAGAACGGTTTCGTGTTCAGCAAGGACGCCGGCGGCAACGAGTTCTTCCAGCTCTATTACTTCGACATCGCCACGGGTGAAGCCGCATTGCTCACCGACGGCAAGTCGCGCAATGCCAGCGCCGTGTTCGCACGCGACGGCAAGCAGCTTGCGTTCTCGACCACCCGGCGCAACGGCAAGGATGTCGACATCCACCTCGTCGGCTTCGACGGCAAGCCGAGCACCGCGGTGCTGGAAAAAGAAGGCGCCTGGACGCCGCTGGACTTCTCGCCCGACGGCAAGCTGCTGCTGGTGAGCCGTGGTGTGTCGATCACCGAATCGGAGCTGTATACGCTGGAAATTTCCAGCAAGACCCTGACCCGCTTCCATCCCACCGCCGAGCCGGTGTTCTTCGGCGATGCCTTGTTCTCGCACGATGGCAAGCAGGTGATTTTCACCTCGGATGAAGGCAGCGAGTTCCGCACCCTGCGCATGCAGCCGCTGGCGGGCGGCGCGGAGAAAAAGATCAGCGGCAGCGTGCCCTGGAACGTCGAGGAGTTCACGCTCTCCGACGACGGCAACAAGCTGGCCTACGTCACCAACGAAGACGGTCTGGCGGCGCTGTATCTGGTGGATATGAAAACCGGCAAGCCGCTGGCAGCACCCAAGATACCGGTCGGGCAGATCGACCGCATCGCCTTCGATAGCAAGAGCCAGCGCCTGGGTTTCTCGATTGATCGCGCCACCAATCCGGCGGACTTCTACGCTTTCAAGCTCGGCGAGAAATCGCTGACGCGCTGGACGGCGAGCGAAGTCGGCGGTCTCAACACCAGCACCTTCGCGGAGCCGACTCTGGTGCGCTACCCGAGCTTCGACGGCAAGAGCATTCCCGCCTTTGTTTACAAGCCCAAGACGGCTACCGGCAAGCTGCCCGTCATCATCAGCATCCACGGCGGGCCCGAGGCGCAGGCGCTGCCCACCTTCAACCCCATCACCCAGTTCTATCTCAAGGACTTGGGCATCGCCGTCATCACGCCCAACGTGCGCGGCAGCGACGGCTACGGCAAGACGTACCTCAAGCTCGACAACGGCCTGCTGCGCGAAGACTCGGTGAAAGACATCGGCGCGTTGCTCGACTGGGTGGCGACGCAGCCCGACCTCGACGCCAGCCGCGTGCTGGTCACCGGCGGCAGCTACGGCGGTTACATGACGCTGGCGGCGATGACGCATTACAACGACCGCTTCAAGGCCGGCATCGACATCGTCGGCATCAGCAATTTCGTCACCTTCCTGACCAATACGCAGGACTATCGCCGCGACCTGCGCCGCGTCGAGTACGGCGACGAGCGCATCCCCGAGATGCGCGCCTTCATGGAAAAAACCGCGCCGCTCAACAACGCCGCCAAGATCACCAAGCCGATGTTCATCATCCAGGGCCTCAACGACCCGCGCGTGCCCGCGAGCGAGGCCGAGCAGATGGTGGCGAAGATCCGCACCAACGGCGGCGAGGTGTGGTTCCTCATGGCCAAGGACGAAGGCCACGGCTTCCGCAAGAAAGCCAACCGCGATTTCCAGGCGGCGTCGACGGTGCTGTTCCTGAAGCGCACGCTGCTCGGCGAGTAGTCCATTCGGTTCACGCTCGGGGGAGCGCCACACATGTCCAACGATCTGCTGCTCGGCAAAAGCGACACGCTGCAATACCTGCTCGCGCAATACGCCAACCGCCACGGGCTGGTGGCAGGTGCTACCGGCACCGGCAAGACCATCACCCTGCAAGTGATGGCCGAGGCCTTCAGCGAGATTGGCGTGCCCGTGTTCGCGGCGGACGTGAAGGGCGATTTGAGCGGCATCTCGCAGCCCGGCACCGCCAGCCCCAAGCTCATCGAGCGCGCCGCCAACAATGGCCTGCCGGGATGGTCGCCCTCGGCCAACCCGGTCGTGTTCTGGGATGTGTTCGGCAAGTCCGGCCACCCGGTGCGTGCCACGGTGAGCGAGATGGGGCCGACGCTGCTCGGCCGCCTGCTGGACCTGAGCGACGTGCAGGAGGCGGTGCTGCAACTCGTGTTCAAGTACTGCGACGACACCGGCCTGCTGCTGCTCGACTTCAAAGACCTGCGTGCGGCCTTGATGTTCGTCGCCGACAACTCGAAGGCACTGGGCAGCGAATATGGCCTGGTGTCGAGCGCGAGCGTGGGTGCGATCCAGCGCAGCCTGATCGGGCTCGAAGCCGACGGCGCCGAGCACTTCTTCGGCGAGCCCGCGCTCGATCTGAAGGACTTCATGCTCTGCGAGCCGGGCGGCCGCGGCATCATCAATGTGCTTGCCGCCGATGTGCTCTACCAAAAGCCCAAGCTCTACGCGACCTTTCTGCTCTGGCTGTTGAGCGAGCTGTTCGAGAACCTGCCGGAGGCGGGCGACCTCGAAAAACCCAAGCTGGTGTTCTTCTTCGACGAAGCACACTTGTTGTTCAAGGACGCACCCAAGGCGCTGGTCGAAAAAGTCGAACAGGTCGTGCGCCTCATCCGCAGCAAGGGCGTGGGCGTGTACTTCGTCACGCAAAACCCGCTCGATCTGCCCGAGAGCGTGCTTGGCCAGCTCGGCAACCGCGTGCAGCACGCCCTGCGTGCCTTCACGCCGCGCGACCAGAAGGCCGTGAAGTCTGCCGCCGATACCTTCCGCCCCAATCCCAGGTTCAGCACCGCCGAGGTCATCACCACGCTGGGCGTTGGCGAAGCACTGGTGAGCACCCTGCAAGCCGGTGGCGTGCCCGGCATCGTCGAGCAGACCCGCATCCGCCCGCCACGCTCGCGCATGGGTGCGATCACGCCGGACGAGCGCGCCCTGGCGCTGACGCGCAGCCCCTTCAAAGGCAAGTACGACACCGTGATCGACCGCGAATCGGCCTGGGAGATGCTCGATGGAGGCGACCCCAATGCGGCAGCCGCACCGCCGCCCGAAGCCCCGCCGGCCAGCAGCGGCAGCACGCTCGGCAACTGGTGGGAGAAAATGACGCAGCAGGCACCTACCGCGCCCGCGCCGACGAGTTCAGCGCCGTCACGCCGTCCGCTGCCCTCACCGTCCCCCGCCCCAGCGCCGCGCGCACCGGCCGCACCGCGACCCTCCAACCGTCAGGGTGTGGTCGAAGCCGCGATGAAAAGCGTCATCCGCAGCGCCGGGTCGCAGGTGGGGCGTGAGGTGGGGCGGCAGTTGCTGCGCGGAGTGTTGGGTTCGTTAGTTAAGTCACGCTAAAGGTGATGGAACAGGATCGCTATATCGAGTCGTCGCTCGCCATGCGAGCAAAGCTGGTCGCAGCTGCGATCGTTGTTGGCTTGGCTCACTTTGCCTTCGTCATCTGGGTCGAGCCGCTTTTGCAATGGATCTCGTCCCTGCCAACATGTGAGTCACTGCCTTGGGTACGAGGCGAGTTACTGATAGCGGTTGTTGTTTGTTGGTTTGTGGGCGTAGTCGCGTACAAGCAAGCAAGAAAAACATGGCAGTTACAGCAAACCCCGCTACCCAATGTCTGGGTGTGGACTCGAATAAAAGTTAGAACGGGAGCATATGCAAAAGCCGCTGCGACTGGTCTTTACATACTCTCAGCTTCGTTTCTGATTGGCCCGCCTGCCTTGATTGTTTGGCAGCAGCTGTATCTAGTGTTTTGTCTGCCACATTCCTGCGGCTGTTAATTTTTTAGCGACGCAGCTCGTAGGGTGGGCTTCAGCCCACCGTCTTTGCGCCTGAGAATAGTGGGCTGTGCCCACCCTACGAAAAGCGATTGCGGCAACTCGGACGGCAGTTGCGGTGGATGCAATCCGGGACTCTGCCAGTAAGAGATTGCTACAATTCCAACTCATTCCTACCGCATTGCGAGGCTGCCATGCTCACCGCAAAACTCACCGACAAGGGCCAGTTGGTCATCCCCAAGGTCATCCGCGACCAGCTGCATCTGGTCAAGGGCAGCGCTTTTGCCGTGACCCTGGAGAGCGGACGGGTGGTGCTGGAGCCTTCGCGGCCCAGCAAGGCGCATCGCATCACCGACTGGCCGGGGTTTGGCAGGCCGCTGGTCAAGCTCACGACGGCTCAGTTGTGCGCGGATGTCGAGGGCTATAACGACGCATGATCGCGCTCGACACCAACCTGCTGGTGCGGCTGGCGGTGCGGGATGACGCGGCGCAACTGGCGAAGGTGAGTGCACTGCTGGCAAGCGAAACGGCGTTGATTCTGAGCAGCGTGCTGCTCGAAACCGAATGGGTATTGCGCGCCCGCTACCAGTTGAAGCCTGCGGAGATTGCAGCATTTTTCGGCCACGTCGCCAGCTCGGAAGGCCTTGAGTTTGAAAACCCGGCGGCGGCACTGGCGGCCATTGCGGCCTATGCGCAAGGCGTGGGCTTTGCCGACGCTCTGCACGCGGCGACGGCCAGCCAACTCGATCTGGTGTTCTACACCTTCGATGCGCCCTTGAAGCGCCGGGCAGGTCGCATCAAGGGCGCACGCATTCAAACGCCGTAACCCGCGAGCACCACAGCTCAGGGCAACTCGAACAGCAGCACCTCGCTATCCACGGTCGTCGTGAACTGCACGCGGCTCTCGCCCTCAATCGCCAGCGCATCGCCCGCTTTCAGAACCTGCTCGCCGATCGTGAGAGCACCCAGCGCCACATGCAGGTAGTGGCGGCGCTTTGGCGCTAGCGTCTGCGTGATCTCGGTGCCGGCCTTGGGCCAGGCCACGAACAGCCGCGCATCGGCGTGGATGCGGAACGGTGCGGTATCGGCACTGCCCACGGGGGCAACGGCCAGCGCAAAGTGCTCACTCAACAGTGCGGGGTCGAGCTTGTCTTGCTCATAGCCGGGCTTCACGCCCGTGGCGTTGGGCTCGATCCAGATCTGCAACAGGTGCAGCGGCTCGCTGGGGCTGCCATTCATTTCGCTATGGCGGATGCCGGAGCCCGCGTGCATCACCTGGATTTCGCCGTGGGTGATGAGGCCGTTGCCGCCGGTGGAATCCTGGTGGCGGATGGTGCCGCTCAAGGGGTAGGTGATGATCTCCATGTCGCGGTGGCCGTGCGCGCCAAAGCCGGTGCCGGGGGCGACGCGATCCTCGTTGATGACGCGCAGCTTGGAGTAGCCCATGTTCTTCGGGTCGTAGTAGTCCGAGAACGAGAAGCTGTGGCGGGCTTCGAGCCAGCCGTGGTCGGCGTGGCCACGGTCTTCGGAACGGCGCAGGGTGATCATGGGGTTGCTCCTTCAAGAGAGTTGAATAACCTGAATGCAAGATAGGATTGAGTGCCCGCCAGTTAAAGCGGAATGTTTTGCCACTTTCATTCAAGCCGTCTGACTTAAGGAATTAAGCCGTGCGCCTCTCCCTCGAAGCCCTGCAAGCGCTGGATGCCATCGCCACCGAAGGCAGCTTTGCCAAGGCCGCCGAGCTGCTGCACAAGGTGCCTTCGGCGCTGACCTACACGATGCAGAAGCTCGAATCCGACCTGGACGTGAGCATCTTCGACCGCAGCGGCAAGCGCGCCGTGCTCACACCCATCGGCGTCGCGCTGCTGGAGCAAGGCCGCGAGCTGCTGCGACAGGCCGACGGCGTCGAGCGGCGCATCAAGCGCTTGGGCCAGGGCTGGGAAACCACACTCACCGTCGCCTATGACGGCCTGGTGCCGTTCGAGTGGATGCTGCCGATGATCCGCCTGTTCGACGCCCAGCAATCCGGCACGCGGCTGAAGTTTGTCGAAGAAACATTGGGCGGCGTCTGGGAGGCGCTGATCGACCGTCGCGCCGACCTTGCCGTCGGCGCATCCGGCGAGACGCCCACCGGCTTCGGCCTGCTGGCACGCGACTGGATCAGCATCGAGGGCTTCGTGTTTGCCGTCGCGCCTTCGCATGTGCTGGCCAACGCCAAAGAACCGTTGCCGCTGTCTGAACTGGCCAAACATCGCGTCGTCGTGGTCAGCGACACCTCGCGACGGCTGGAGGGCCGCACCATCGGCGTGCAGCCCGCGCAGGACACGCTGAGCGTGCCGACGCTGGCCGCAAAAGTGGCAGCGCAAGTGGCGGGTTTGGGCGTTGGCCACGTGCCGCTGCATCTGGCGGCAGTGCACATTCGCGAGGGCCGTCTGCTCATCAAGAAAGTGGAAGAGCAGCGCACCAGCGGCACCCTGAAAATTGCCTGGCGCGGCGGCGAAGACGGCAAGGCGCTGGCGTGGATCCGCGATCACATGCTTGCCGCGCGCACGCTCACCGGTATCGAGCGCGGCGTCGCGAACGAAGCGACGGTGAGCGGGTCTGGCTAGAACCTTTTTCAGTTTCGCTCCCACCATGTGCCTCATCACTTTCGCCTGGAACCCCAACCCCGCGCTGCGCCTGCTGGTGGTGGCCAATCGCGACGAGTTTCACGGCCGCCCCAGCACCGCGCTGGCGGCCTGGCCCGATCAGCCCGACCTCATCGCCGGTCGCGATGTGGAGGCGCATGGCACCTGGCTGGGCGTGAGCACACGCGGGCGTCTCGCCGCCGTGACCAATGTGCGTCTGCCTGGCCTGCCTGTGTCGGGCCTGCGCTCGCGCGGCGCGCTGACGCTCGACTTTCTCACCGGCAGTGCCACGCCCGAAGCACATCTGCACGCGCTGCAAGGCACGCTTGCGAGCTACGGCCCCTGCAACCTGTTGCTGGCTGACACGCAGCAAGCCTTCTACGCCAGCAACCAGAACGGCCTACCGGTGCAGCGCCTGCACGATGGCGTCTATGGCCTTTCCAACGCCGCACTCGACACACCCTGGCCGAAGACGCTGCGGCTCAAGGCAGCTGTGCGCCAGTGGCTGGCCGAGAGCGCCATCACCGATACCCACGCACTGTTCACCGCCCTCGCCGATGCCAGCACGCCGCCCGATGCCGCGCTGCCCGACACCGGCGTGGGCTTGAGCCGGGAGCGCTTCGTGGCCCCCGCCTTCATCGTCGGCCGCGAATACGGCACGCGCTGCAGCACGGTGGTGATGGTCGATGCCAATGGTCAGGGCCTCGCCATTGAGCGACGTTTTGGGCCGGATGGCGTCGCACTGGGCGAGAGCCGCGTGGCGTTCGAGTGGCCGGTCACGCGCTGATTCATCGGCCCCGCGAATAGCGTCTATGCGCTGTGGGGGGCTGCTGCGGGCGCAAGGTCTGCGGCATGGTGCAGTCCATACTTGCCGTGCCGGCCGACGGCTGTGCAGACGCTGGAGCAACGCACATGAACCTTCACCATTCCCGTCCTCTCGCAGC
Organism: Stagnimonas sp.; assembly: GCA_030652575.1. GTDB lineage: Bacteria > Pseudomonadota > Gammaproteobacteria > Nevskiales > Nevskiaceae > Stagnimonas. Next base: position 19,655 of record JAUSQI010000005.1, read on the forward strand.
CCTGTTCGCCGGGGCCAGCCTGCTGCTCGCCGCTTGCGGTGCCGCCGCACAAAGCCGACCCGCGCCGGAGTTCCCCATCCGCAGCGCGCAGGAGTGGATCAACTCGCCGCCGATCACGCTGGCCAGCCTGCGCGGGCAGGTGGTGCTGATCGACTTCTGGACCTTCGAGTGCTGGAACTGCTACCGCTCCTTCCCCTGGCTCAACAGCGTCGAGGCGAAGTTTCGCGATCAGGGGCTGAAGGTGGTCGGCGTGCACACGCCGGAGTTCGCGCGCGAAAAGGTCATTGCCGCCATCCGCGAGAAAGTGCGCGAGTTCAAGATCACCTACCCGGTGATGGTCGACAGCGACCACGCCTACTGGAACGCGCTGGACAACCGCTACTGGCCGGCGTTTTATCTCATCGACCGCAAAGGGCAGGTGCGCGCGCTGTTTGTGGGCGAAACCCACGCGGGCGATCCGCAAGCCAAGGATATCGAGGCACGTATCGCCGCCTTGTTGACCGAGCCTTCAGCAGCGCCTTGATAAGCTCGAAACCATGAATCCAGATCGTCCGCTGCAACCGGCTGCGCTGGCCCTGCCGCGCCGTCGCGGCTGGCACTGGGCGGCGACGGCGGCCGAACGCGCCACGGGTTTGCAACAGCTCGACCGCCTGTACCAGCAGCGCCCGCTGTCGCTCACGCCCACGGCGTTCGTGCGCTACAGCTTGCAGCAGCTCGATATCAGCTACAGCGTCGCCAGCGGCCAGCTCGACAGCATCCCGGCCAGCGGCCCTTTGATCGTGCTCTGCAACCACCCCTACGGCGCGGCCGACGGCCTGGTGCTGGCTGATCTGCTGCTGCAACGCCGCCCTGATGTGCTGCTGTTTGCCAACACGCTGCTGCGCCGGGTGCCGGAGATCGCGCCGCTGATTGCGCCGGTTGATGTGTTCAAGCCCGGGGCCAGTCTGGGCGGGGTGCGCGCGGCGCTGCGGCACTTGTCAGCGGGCGGCACGCTGGTGTTGTTCCCGGCCGGTGAAGTCAGCCGGGTGGATTGGCGCGGCCGTCGCATTGCCGACCCGCCCTGGGCCGAGAGCGTGGCCCTGCTCGCCCGCCGCAGCGGCGCGCAGCTGCTGCCCATGCGCATCGACGGCCACGCCCGCTGGCCCTCGCTGCTGGCGGGCGTTCTGCACCCGCGCCTGCGCACCGCCTGCCTGCCCAAGGACCTGCTGCAACAGCGCCACAGCCGCGTGCGCCTGCATCTGGGCGAGCCGATTGCGGCGGCCGAACTGGCGCGCCTGGCACCACAGGCGCAGACGGCCTATCTGCGGCTGCTCAGCGACAGCCTCGGCCGCAGCCGTGCGGCGGCATTGCCGATCACCACGCCGAAGCCCCTGGCGGCCGAACAGCCCGCACAGCAGCTCGCTGCCGAACTGGCCGCATTGCCGCCCGTCTGCACGCTCTGCCAGCAGGGGCCTTTCACGGTCTATCTCGCTAGTGCCGAGCAAATCCCGCGCGTGCTGCTGGAGATTGGCCGGCTGCGCGAGCTGAGCTTTCGCCAGGTGCAGGAGGGCACTGGCGAGGCGCTGGATCTCGACGCCTTCGATGCCCACTACCAGCATCTGTTCGTCTGGCACCAGACCGAGCGCTGCGTGATCGGCGCGTATCGGCTGGGCTTCACCGCGCAGCTCGACGGCGGCGTGGCGGCGCTCTACACCCACACGCTGTTCGACTACGACGCGCGCCTGCTGGCGCACCTCGGGCCTTCCATCGAGCTGGGCCGTTCGTTCGTGCGGCCCGAGTGGCAGCGCAATTTCCGCGCGCTGCGGCTGCTGTGGTCGGGCATCGCCACGGTGATGGATACCCATCCCGACATCCGCTGCCTGTTCGGCCCGGTCAGCATCAGCGCCAGCTACAGCCCGATGGCACGGGCGCTGATGGAAACCGCGCTCTCGGCCCACCACAGCGATGCCACCTTGCAAGCGCTGGTGCGGCCGCGCACGCCCTCGGCCGGCACCCGCAGCAATGCCGAAACCCGGCAGGTGATTGCGGCACTCTCCGACCCCTCATTGCTGTCGCGCGTGATTGCGCGGGTGCAGCGCGGCAGCGGCCTGCCGGTGCTGGTGCGCCACTATCTCGACCTCAAGGGCCGGTTCGCGGGCTTCAACGTCGATGCCGCCTTCGGCAACACGCTGGATGGCCTGGTGTTCATCCGCGTCGAGGACATCCCGGCGGCGGTGCGCGCCAAGTTCGGTGGGCTCGCGCGTCCGACCCGCTAGCTTTTGCAGGGCAGGCTGTTGATCGCGTCGATCACGGTCTGCGGCTGGTTCCACAACACGAAATGGCCTTGGCCCGGCACCCGGCGGATCTCGCGATACGCAGCGGGTAAGTGCTGCTCGGCGTAGTCGGCGGTGCGCGGGTCCACCAGCTCGTCTTTGTCGCCCTGCAAGACCACTACCGGTCGTTGCAGACGCGGCCACTCGGCATCGAGCTTGGTCAGCTCGCCTTGCAGGGCGAGTATCTCGGTGTTCGACCACAGCATTTCCGGCGGTAGCAGCCGGCGCGCCAGCCAAGTCTGGGCGATGCGGTTGTACCAGCGCGGGGCTTCCAGCGCCGGCGCGATGGAGCCTGCGACCATGACGCCACCGCAGAACTTTTCCGGGTGATCGAGCAGCATCCAGCCCACCAGCGGGCCGCCCAGCGAATGGCCTACCACCACCGCCGGCGCGCCGGGCGGGATCAACGCCGCCAGCAGGCTGGCCTGCTGGCGCAAATCGGGGATCACCTCGCCCGCCCCGGAGCCGCCGAAGCCGGGGCGATCCACCGCCATGCGCGGGTTGAAGGCCGTGAGCTGCGGTGCATCGAGATAGCGCGCCCAGGCTTTCCAGTCGCCCGGCGAGCCGTGCACGAACAGCAGCGGCGTGTGGCCGCTGCCCGCCATCTCTGCCAGTTGCAGGCTGCGGCCCTGCACGCTCACCTCGCGCAGCACCGGCCGTGGCGGCTGCGGATACAGCGCCTCGATATCGCCGCGCGGATACGGTGGATTGGAGCAGCCAGTGAGCAGCGCGAGGCTGAGCAGGGCAAGGCCGCGCAGGCGATTCGGCAAGGTCATAGTGCAGCGGTTCTCAGGGCTTTGACGCAGGGTTCCAGGCCCATCTCGGCAACCGCCTCGCCGTTGAGACAGGGGTCGTGCAGAAAGGCATCCACCACGAAGTCGATGAAGGCGCGCGTGCGCGTCGGCAGAAAGCGCTTGGCGGGGTAGATGAGATGCACCGGCATGGCGGCGATCGGCCAGGCCTCCAGCAGGCAGTCGAGGCGGCCATCGTGCAGCTCGTCGGCAAACAGCCAGGTGGGGGCGATGACGATGCCGAGTCCCGAGAGGGCGGCGCTGCGCAGGCCCTCGTGGCTATCCACCCTGAGATTCCCTTGCGGCCGCACCACCTCGTTGCCGAAGGTCCACAGCGGGCCGGCGCGGCTGGTGGCGAGCACGATGCAGTTGTGTTGCACGAGATCGGCCGGCTGCTGGGGCGTGCCGTATTGCCTGAGGTAGTCCGGCGAGGCCGCGCAGCACAGCGCGTAGTGGGCCACCAGCCGCGCGCGGTAACTGGAGTCCTTCATGTCGCCGATGCGAAAGGCGACGTCGATGCCCTCCTCGATCAGGTCCGGGTCGCGGTGGCTGAACTGCAAGTCGATGCGGATGCCGGGGTTCTGCTCCACGAACGGCTTGATCAGCGGCATCACCCGGTGCCGCGCCAGCGCCGGTGGGCAGCAGATGCGCAGCAGCCCCGCCGCCGCCTGCTGGCCACGCGCGTTGGACTCGGCCTCGGCGACCGAATCGAGAATGCGCCGGCACTCGGCGTAGAAGCTCTCGCCCTCGGAGGTGAGCGACATCTTGCGGGTGGAGCGGTGCAGCAGCCGCACGCCCAGATGCTCTTCGAGGTGCGCGATGTTCTTGCTCACCGTCGGCTGGCTGGTGCCCAGCTCGCGCGCAACCGCTGAGAAGCTGCCGGTTTCCACGGCGCGCACATAACACTGCATGAGGGCGAAACGATCCATATCGGCACTTTAGCGGCTGGTTTTGACCATTATTCATGCGTTAAGCGAATGGAACATATCGTTATGCCCGACCTAGCGCCTTGCCGCCATCGCCAACACAATGCCACCCATCTGAAAAGGCGCCGTTGCACTCTGCAACGGCGGTCGAGTCAGGAGACCCTCGATGAACCTGCTGCAAGACCTCGAACGCGAACGCATCTACTGGCTTCAGGAGCAACCCGCTCCCGCCAGCGCGATCGAGGTGATGGCGATGGATTTTCTGCGCCGCGCCGGCATCGAGGGCAAGGCGCTGCGGGTGGGCGAACGCGCGCCGTCGTTCCGCCTGCCGGACCAGAACGGCCAGCTGGTTGAACTCGACAGCCTGCTGGCGCAGGGGCCGACGGTGCTGGTGTTCTATCGCGGCCACTGGTGCCCGTTCTGCTCGCTGACGCTGCGCAGCTATCAAGAAGTGGCGATGCGCTTTGCCGCACTGCGCTCGCCGATGGTGGCGATCTCGCCGCAGGGGGCTGCTGCCACCCTGCTCACCGCAAAAACCGTGGGCGAGGGCCTGCCGCTGCTTTCCGACGTGGGCAGCCACGTCGCCCGCGCCTATGGCCTGGCTTACGACCTGCCCGCCGCGCTCAAGGGCCTGTTCGAGGGCGAATACGCCACGCCGTTGCCCGAGATCAACGCCGACGGCGGCTGGACGCTGCCGGTGGCGGCGACCTATGTGATCGGCGAAAACGGCATCGTGCTGCGGGCGCATGTCGATGTCGATTTTCGCCATCGCGAAGACCCGCATGCGCTGCTGGACTGGCTCGCCGCGCACCACAGTCGTGACGACGAACCCGAGCGAGGTGCGGCATGACCCGCCGCCACGCCGCACTGCAGCTGCGCCGCCTCACCGACAGCCTCTGGGGCGCGATGCTGGGTGCGCTGGTCTATGCCGCCTGGGCGGTGTTCGCCAACTGGGATTTCGGCCCGCCTATCGCGCTCCGGGCCGGCGTCGTGCACTGGCTGGCCAGCACCGTGCTCACCTACACCGGCACCGGCGTGATGCGCCGCTGTTTCGCCACGGTGGATCGACCGCTGGAGGCTGCGGCCATCACCTTCATCGGCGGCATGACCTACACGTACGTGCTGCTGCTGGCCGCACATCACCTGCTGGGCACGCCGCACATCGCGCTGACGCTCGCGGCAGGCGTGATCCCCAACATTCTCTTCTGCGGCAGCTATGCGCTGCTGCTCGCCCGAACCACCCCCGCAGAAAGCAATGCCCCGACTGTGCAGACCGCTGCCCAGTGCAACGCCATTGAGGATTGCTGAAAGGAATTTTCATGAAGAACCGCCCCGACGTGCAGAAACTGCTCGACTACAACATCGCCGTGCTCGATCAGGCATTGAAGGTGCTCGATGCGCACACTGCCGCCCCTGGCAGCGACTACGCCGCGCACAGCGGCCCGCATCTGCGTCATGTGATCGAACACTACGAAGCGTTCACCCAGCATGTCGCCGGCCATTCGGTGGACTACGACACCCGCGCGCGCGACCGCGCACCCGAACAGGACATGGCCGTGGCACGCGCCCGCATCGAGGCGATCCAGCAGCAGTTGGCGGCGCTCGACACCGCCGCATTGACCGAGCCGATTGCCGTGCATCTGCGCGGCGGCCTGGGTGGCGAAGACAACTTCGTCAGCTTCTCTTCGCTGAGCCGCGAGCTGCTGTTTCTCGCCAGCCACGCGGTGCACCACTACGCGGTGATCCAGCTGCATTGCAAAGCGCAGGGCATCTGCCTTGGCGATGATTTCGGCAAGGCCCCGGCCACGGTGCGCCATGCACGCCAGCCCTGAAACCGTCAGCACCGCCCGGCCCTGGCAGGCGACGGCATCGGCCGCGCCGTCGCTGCGCGAGCGGCTGTCGATAAGCCTTGAGCGCGCGCGCCGCTGGGAGTTCTGGCCCGCCTGGCTGTATTACATCCCCATCGTGGCGTGGATTCTCTGGCTGGGCCTGAAGCACCGCAGCCCCACGGCCTTCACCGCCGCCAACCCCGCACTCGATGCCGGCGGCGTGGTGGGCGAGCGCAAACATCAGGCGCTGGCGCCGCTGCAAGAAAACGCGCCCGATCTGGTAGCCGACTTCATTCTGTTGCAGGCCGGCACATCGCCGCAGCGCGTCGCCGAGGCGCTGGGCTTCGCAGCCCGCGTCGGGTTGCCGCTGGTGCTCAAGCCCGATATCGGCCAGCGCGGTCGCGGCGTGTTCATCGCCCGCGATGCGGAGGCGGTGCACGACTATCTGCATCGCTTCGAGGGTGCGGTGATCGCCCAGCGCTACATCGGCGGCGAAGAGTTCGGCGTGTTCATCGCGCGCGCGCCCGACGCGGCGCAGGTATCGGTGCTCTCCATCGTCCACAAGACCTTTCCCAGCGTCACCGGCGACGGCGTGCAGACCCTGCAGGCGCTGATCCTGGGCGATGCGCGCGCGCGGCTGATCTCGGCCACCCTGTTCGCGCAGTGGGCGGCACAGCTCCAGCGCGTGCCCGCCAAGGCTGAGCGCGTCGTGCTGGTGGAGATCGGCGCGCATTGCCGCGGCAGCCTGTTTCTGGATGCGACCGCGCTCTGCACCCCGGCCTTGGTCGCCACGCTCACGCGCCTCACCGATGCCGTGCCGGGTTATGGCTTTGGCCGCATCGACCTGCGTATTCCCAGCCTCGAACACCTGCAACGCGGTGAAGGTCTGCGGGTTCTCGAACTCAACGGCGTCACCGCCGAGAGTGCCCACATCTATCACCCCGATACGCCCGTGCTCGATGGCTATCGCGCCATGTTCAAGCAATGGGCCTTGGCATTTTCGATTGGTGCGGCCCATGCCCGGCAGGGCGCGACGGTGACTTCACCGCTCGCCCTGTGGCGCCTGTTCCGAGAAGACCTCAAACGCGGCGCGCAGTGGTTCTAGCGCCGCAAAAAACCAGCGCCGCAAGGCACACCACCCCGGAGATTCCCATGCGTGTCATCAAACTCATTGTCGGCCCGGTGCTGTTCGCCGTTGCAGCACTCGCCTTTGCGGCAGCGCCCTACAACACGCTCAAGCGCGGGATCCTCAGCGATAGCGCCACCGGCATCGCCATCAACGGCTACGACACCGTGGCCTACTTCACCGACAAGAAGCCGGTGAAAGGCAGCGACAGCTACACCACCAGCTGGAAGGGGGCGAGCTGGAAGTTCGCCTCGCAATCGCATCTGGACCTGTTCAAGGCCGATCCTGAAAAATACGCGCCGCAATACGGCGGCTATTGCGCCTACGGCGTCTCGCAGGGCTATCTGGTGTCGGTGGAACCCGAGCAGTTCACGGTGATCGACGGCAAGCTGTATCTCAACTACGACGCGGGCGTGCAGAAGAAATGGACCAAGGACCCGTTGGGCTACAACAAGACCGCAGACGGCAAGTTCGGTGATCTGCTGAAGAAGTAGCGCATTTCGCCTGGGAGGGCTTTCGATGAACTGGATCAAGCAGCACGGCCACTGGCCGCTGACGATTTTCGTGGTGTTCGTGTTCGTGCAGTCGCTGTTCTTCAAGTTCAGCAACTCGCCGGAAACCATCTACATCTTCCAGGGCAAGCTCGACCCCTGGGCGGCCTCGCTGGGCTTCGCCGGCGTGTTCGCACCGGGCGGCATTTTCTCTGCCAAGGTGATCGGCAGTGTCGAGCTGCTGGCCTCACTGCTGCTGCTGGCGGGTGCGGTGTTCGCGCAGCGGCGCAGCTTGCAGGTGCTGGGTGCCGCCCTCGGCCTCGGGGTGATCTCGGGCGCGATCTTCTTCCATCTGTTCACGCCGCTGGGCATTGCCGTACGCAATGCCGACGGCAGCAGCGACGGTGGCCAGCTGTTCGCGCTCGCCTGCGGCGTGTGGCTCTCGTGTGCCGCGCTGCTGTGGCTGCGCCGTGCGGTGTGGCTCGGCTGGCTGGGCCAGCGTTGATCGTGCGAGCCCAGCCCATCCTCAAGGGCCTGCGCGCGGTGGTCACCGCCGGGCCCACGCGCGAGCCGATCGACCCGGTGCGCTTCATCAGCAACCGCTCCAGCGGCAAGCAGGGTTTTGCGGTGGCCGAGGCGCTGCACGCGGCCGGTGCCGAGGTGACGCTGATTGCCGGCCCGAGCGCGCTGGCCGTGCACGGCGACATCACCCGCGTCGATGTTGAAACCGCGCAGCAGATGCTCGACGCCAGCATGCAGGCCGCCGCCCATGCCGATCTACTGGTGGCGGCTGCCGCCGTTGCCGATTACCGCGTCGATACCGTCGCCCGCCAGAAGATCAAGAAAAGCGGCGATACGCTGACGCTGCAACTGGTCAAGAACCCGGACATTCTGGTGGCGCTGCGCCAGCAGTTTCCCGCGTTGTTTCTGGTCGGCTTTGCCGCCGAAACCGAAAAGCTCGAAGAGCACGCGCGCGGCAAGCTGGCCCGCAAGGGGCTCGATCTGATCGCCGCCAACTGGGTTGGCGCGGGCAAGGCCTTCGATGTCGACGACAACGCGCTCAGCGTGTTCTGGGCCGACGGCCAGCAGGAAATCGCATCGGCCTCCAAGGCCGAGGTGGCGCAACAGCTGGTGCAGCTCATCGCGCAGCGCTGGCAGGCGCGCGCCACACAAGGAGTCACCTGATGCCGCTCAAGCCCCACCTCGGCCTGCTGTGCACGCTGCTGCCGTTCGCAGCTGGTGCCGCGACTCCATATGTCGAACTGCGTGCGTATCCCGCCGGCGGCATCGCCAGTGCCGGGGTTTTGTTCCCCCGGGGTTCGCATCTGGAGCTGGGTATCTCTGCGCTCTACAACCGCGCCGAGCGCGGCGACGCAGGCAAGCACGACGACGAATCCGGCGATGGCGTCGGCATCGGCATCGAGGCCCGGCGCTATCACCGCAGTGCGCGTACCGGCTGGTTTCATGGCGCGCGCGCAGAGATGTTCCGGCTCGACATCGACTGGCGCGATGCGGGTAACCGGCGCGGCAACAGCGAGATCACCGTGCTGCAACCGACGGCGCGCATCGGCTATCGCTTCGCACCGATCCGGCCTGGGGCGAGCCTGGAACTGGCCGCCGGTCTCGGCGCCGAGATCAACCTCGAAACCGACGGCGAGAAGGTCGGCGAGGGCGCGATTGGACTCGTGGGCGTGGCACTGCGTTTCGACTGACAAGCAAGCTCGTCTGAACCGACGTGTGCTTTTAGGCGCGAAGTCGGCATGATCGGGTGACAGCCTCTTGTCAGGAAGACAACCGTGACCCAAGCGATCAAAAAGCTGTTGGTGGCCAACCGTGGCGAGATCAGCATCCGCGTGATGCGCGCCTGCGCCGAGATGGGCATTCGCACCGTCGCGATCTACGCGCACGAAGACCGTTTTGCGCTGCATCGCTTCAAGGCCGACGAGAGCTATCTGGTCGGCGTCGGCAAGAAGCCCATCGCGGCCTATCTCGACATTCACGACATCATCCGCGTCGCGGTGGATGCGGGTGTGGATGCGATCCATCCCGGCTACGGGTTCCTGTCTGAAAACCCCGACTTTGCCGATGCCTGCGCTGCCGCCGGCATTCGCTTCGTCGGCCCCAAGCCCATCGTCTTGCGCACGCTGGGCGACAAGGTGGCCGCACGCGCCGCTGCCGATGCCGCGAAAGTGCCGACGCTGCCCGCCACCGGCGAGCTGCCGCGCGATCTCGAAGCCTGCAAGCCGCTGGTCGCCAAGGTCGGTTACCCGGTGATGATGAAGGCGAGCTGGGGCGGCGGCGGCCGTGGCATGCGGGTGATCGAGAGCGAGAGCGAACTCGGCGCGCAGATGGAGTCCGCAAGGCGCGAATCGCTGGCCGCTTTCGGCAACGACGCGGTCTATGTCGAAAAGCTGGTGAAGCGCGCGCGCCACGTCGAGGTGCAGGTGCTGGGCGACAGCCACGGCAACCTCGTGCACCTGTTCGAGCGCGACTGCACCGTGCAGCGCCGCAACCAGAAAGTGGTCGAGCGCGCGCCGGCGCCGTATCTGGAGCAGGCGCAGCGCGAATCGCTGTGCGCCGCCGCCGTGCGGCTGTGCGCCAGCGTCGGCTATTCGCATGCCGGCACCGTCGAGTTCCTGATGGATGCCGACACCGGGCACTTCTATTTCATCGAGGTCAACCCGCGCATCCAGGTCGAGCACACCGTCACCGAGATGGTGACCGGCGTCGATCTCGTCGCCGCACAGATCCGCGTCAGCGAGGGCGCGACCATCGGCGACCCCGGTCTGCCTCTGCAGAAAGACCTGCGTTTGAGCGGCCACGCGCTGCAATGCCGCGTGACCACCGAAGACCCGGAGAACGGCTTCACGCCGGATCACGGCCGCGTCACGGCCTATCGCAGCCCGGCGGGTTTCGGCATCCGGCTCGATGGCGGCACGGTGTATTCCAACGCGGTGGTGACGCCGCACTACGACTCGCTGCTGGTCAAGGTCACGGCCTGGGCGCCGGAGGCCGATGTCGCCATCCGCCGCATGGACCGCGCGCTGCGTGAGTTCCGCATCCGCGGCGTCTCCACCAATTTGCAGTTCCTCGAAAACGTCATCGCCCATCCGCTGTTTGCGAGTGGTGAGGCGACGACGCGCTTCATTGACACCACGCCAGAGTTGTTCCACTTCACCGCGCGGCTCGATCGCGCGACGAAGATGCTGAGCTTCATCGGCGAGGTGGTGGTCAACGGCAACCCGGACATGAAGGGTCGCGCCAGGCCCGCAGCGCCGCTGCCCGCGCCGCTGCTGCCGCACACCGATCTCGCCACGCCCATTCCCTCCGGCCTGCGCGACCTGCTGAAGCAGCAGGGTGCCAAAGCCTTCGCGGACTACATCAAGGCGCAGCCGCAAGTGCTGCTCACCGACACCTCGATGCGCGATGCGCACCAGAGCCTGTTCGCGACGCGCATGCGCACCGCCGACATGCTGCCCATCGCGCCGCACTACGCCCGCCTGCTGCCGAAGCTGCTCTCGCTCGAATGCTGGGGCGGGGCGACCTTCGACGTCGCCCTGCGCTTCCTCAAGGAAGACCCCTGGGAGCGGCTGCGTGCGCTGCGCGTGGCGGTGCCCAACATCCCGTTCCAGATGCTGCTGCGCTCGGCCAATGCGGTGGGCTACACCAACTACGCCGACAACGTGGTGCGCTTCTTCGTGCAGCAGGCAGCGAAGGAAGGCGTGGATATTTTCCGCGTGTTCGACTCGCTCAATGCCGTCGACAACATGCGGGTGGCGATGGATGCGGTGATCGAGAGCGGTGCCGTGTGCGAGGGCACGCTCTGCTACACGGGCGACCTGTTCGACACCACGCGGCCCAAGTTCAACCTCGCCTATTACGTGAAGATGGCTCGGCGGCTTGAGAAGAGCGGCGCGCACATTCTCGGTATCAAGGACATGGCCGGCATCTGCAAGCCGCGCGCCGCGTTCGAGCTGGTGCGCGCCTTGAAGCAGGAGGTTGGCCTGCCGATCCACTTCCACACCCACGACACCAGCGGCATCGCCGCCGCGAGCGTGCTGGCTGCTGTCGAAGCTGGCTGCGATGCCGTCGATGGGGCGCTCGACAGCCTGAGCGGTTTAACCAGCCAGCCCAATCTCGGCAGCATCGCCGCGGCACTCGCCGGCCATGCGCGCGACCCCAGGATCGATACCGACGCGATGCAGAAACTCTCGGATTACTGGGAGGGCGTGCGTCGTTTCTATGCGCCGTTCGAGGCCGATATCCGCAGCGGCACGGCGGATGTGTATCGCCACGAGATGCCGGGCGGCCAGTACACCAACCTGAGAGAACAAGCGCGCAGCATGGGCCTGGCCGACCGCTGGAGCGAAGTGTCGAAAGCCTATGCCGACGTCAACCGCCTGTTCGGCGATATCGTCAAGGTCACGCCCAGCAGCAAGGTGGTCGGCGACATGGCGCTGTTCATGGTCGCCAAGGGCCTGAGTGCGGCGCAGATGGCCGACCCGGAGCATGCGGTCGACTTCCCCGAGTCGGTGGTGCAGCTGTTCCGCGGCGACCTCGGCCTGCCGCCCGAACCCTGGCCGTTGGCTTTGCAGCAGAAGATATTGCGCGGCAAGACCGCCCTCACCGAACGCCCCGGTGCCAGCCTCGCCGCCGTCGATCTCGATGCCGAACGGACGAAAGCCGAAGCCGATCTCGGTGTGAAGCTGAGCGACGCCGATCTTGCCAGCCACTTGATGTATCCCAAGGTCTACAAGGATTACGTCGAGCACCAGAAGACCTACGGTGACGTGAGTGCGCTCCCTACCACCACCTTCTTCTACGGCCTGGCGGAAAACGACGAGATCAGCGTCGACATCGACACCGGCAAGACGCTGGTGATCCGCCTGCAAGGGCGCACCGACCTAGCCGAGGGCGCGAGCAAGCTGTTCTTCGAGTTGAACGGCCAGCCGCGCGCGGTGCGCGTGCAGCATGCGGGCGTGGCCGCCGCCAACGAGCGGCGCAAGGCGGCAGAAGGCAATGCCTTGGAAGTCGGCGCGCCGATGCCCGGCACCGTCGCGCGCCTCGCCGTGCAGCCTGGTCAGCGGGTGGCGAAGGGCGAAACCCTGCTGTCGCTCGAAGCCATGAAGATGGAGACGCTGGTGGCCGCCGCACAGGACGGCGTGGTGAAAGCCGTGCACGTGCACGCCGGCGATCTGGTGAAGGCGGGCGATCTGCTGATCGAGCTGGCCAGCGGCTGAGACGAAGGCGCGGTGTCAGGTCCAGGTGCCGATATCGCCGTCGATGCCGCGCCACAGATACCAGCAGGCCACCGAGCGATAGGGCGCCCAAGGCCGGGTGATTTTCAGGGTCTTTTTCTCGTCGAGCTTCTTCGGCTTGCCGTCGCGGCCGGGCGGCGCGTAGAGCTTGTTGATGGCATTGCGCAGGCCGACATCGCCCATCGAGAACACGTCGATGCGGTCGAAGGCGAAGATCAGCATCATCTCCGCCGTCCACAGCCCGATGCCGGGCAGGGCGTCGAGTTCGACGGTCAAAGCCGCATCGTCCATCGCCGCCAGCAGGGCGGCGTCGAAGCGGCCATCGGCGCGGCGGCTGGCGAGTTCCAGCAGCCATTTCGCCTTGGCGTTGGAGAGCCCGCAGGCGCGCAAGGACTCCTGTGTGGCGCTGCCGAAGTGGTGGTGCTCGAAGCAATCCATCGGCGCGTCGAGCAGCGTCGCGACCCGTTTCTGGATGGTGTCCGCCGCCTTGGTCGAGAGCTGCTGGCCGATGATGGACGCGCACAGCACGTGGAAAGGATCGCGGTGCCTGCCGCCCAGTGTGCTGGGGCCGAAATGGGCAATCAGCCGGGCCATCACCGGGTCGGCGGCGGCTAGATGCGCTTCGGCGGTGCGCAGGGTTTGGCTCGGAATCATCTTGGAGTGCGGTTTAGAATCTGGCCATGCTATTCACATTCTTCGCCGCCGTGCGTGCCGCCGGGGTCAAGGCCTCGCTGAGCGAGTTCCTGATGCTGCTCGATGCCATGAGCCGCGGCTTCGCGATGTTTTCCATCGACGATTTCTACGTGCTCTCGCGCGCCACGCTGGTGAAGGACGAGGCGCACTACGACCGCTTCGACCGCGCCTTTGCCGCCTACTTCAAGGGCGTGGAAGCGGTGACCGGCGAGCTGTTCACCTCGGTGCCGGAAGACTGGCTGAAGGCGCAGTTCGAAAAGATGCTCACCGACGAGGAGCGCGCCAAGATCCAGAAACTGGGCGGCCTCGACGAGTTGATGGAAACACTCAAGAAGCGCCTCGAAGAGCAGAAGGAACGCCACGAAGGCGGCAGCAAATGGGTGGGCACCGGTGGCACCTCGCCGTTCGGCAATTCCGGCTTTAACCCCGAGGGCGTGCGCATCGGCGGCAAGGGCGGTGGCGGCAATGCGGTCAAGGTGTGGGAGAAGCGCGAGTTCAGGAATCTCGACGATTCGATCGAACTCGGCACGCGCAACATCAAGGTGGCACTCAGGCGTCTGCGCCGCTTCGCGCGCGAGGGCTCACCGGATATCTTCGACCTCGACGGCACCATCGAAGGCACGGCCAAGAACGCCGGCTGGCTCGACATCCACATGCAGCCCGAGCGGCGTAACACGGTAAAGGTGCTGCTGTTTCTCGACATCGGCGGCTCGATGGACCCGCATGTGAAAGTCTGCGAAGAACTGTTCTCGGCTGCCAAGGGCGAGTTCAAGCACTTCGAGCATTTCTACTTCCACAACTTTGTCTACGAGAGCGTGTGGAAGGACAACCTGCGCCGCCACAGCGAGCGCATCCCGCTCTACGACGTGATCCGCAAGCACACGCCGGATACCAAGGTGGTGTTCGTCGGCGATGCGACGATGAGCCCGTACGAGATCGGCCAGAGCGGCGGCAGTGTCGAGCACTGGAACGAGGAGCCGGGTGCGACCTGGTTCGAGCGGCTCAATAACCAGTTCAAGCACGCGGTGTGGATCAACCCCACACCCGAGGAGTACTGGAGCCACACGCCGTCGATCAACATGGTCAACGAGCTGATGGGCGAGAAGCGCATGTTCGGCATGACGCTGAAAGGCCTCGAAGGCGCGATGAAAAGGCTCTCGACCAAATAGCGCTGTTCAGCCAGACTGCCCGCTCCAAAACAATAAGGAGATTGAGTCATGGCGGCATATCACGCGTTACTGGGTTTTACCGGCTGGACCCTGTTGATGGTGCTGGGCGTGTTCGCGTATCGCGGCTTCAAGTTTCTGAGCGGCACGCCCATCAACAGCTGGCCGCGCGGGGTGAAGTCCACCACCGATGCGCCGATCATTTCGCGCTTTGCCGATGCCCACGCCAACTGCCTAGAGAACCTGGTCATCTTCGCGGTGATCGTGCTCGCCGCAGGCCAGCTGCCCGGCAAGCTGGAATTGATCGCACCGTTCGCACCGTACGTGCTCTACGCCCGCATCGGCCAGTCGCTGGCGCATCTCTCGGGCACCGGCAAGATCAACGTGCTGCTGCGCGCCACGTTCTGGTCGATCCAGCTCGGTCTGTTCTTCTTCATGCTGTCGAAGCTGTTCGGCTAGTCGATTGCCGTGGAGGCAGCCCGCAAGGCGAAGTTCATCCACCGCGGCTGGCGCAGTCTGCAAGCGCTGGTCGCGGTGGTGGTCTTGCTGGTGGTGCTGGGCAACCTCTGGGTCATCAACAACACCGAGGCCTACCTCTACACCAACTTTGCAGCACTCCCTGAAAACGAAGTGGGGCTGGTGCTCGGCACCAGCGCCTACACCAGCGAGGGCGCGCCCAACCCGCACTTTGCGGGGCGTATTTCAGCGGCGGTGGAGCTGTATCAGCTAGGGCGGGTCAAGCACCTCATCGTCTCGGGTGCAAACCCCGACGCCAGCTACAACGAGCCGCGCCGCATGTGGCAGGCACTCACCACGGCAGGCGTGCCGGCGCAGGCGATCACCATGGATTTCGCTGGCCTGCGCACCTTCGATTCCGTCGCCCGCGCCAAGCTGGTGTTCGGGCTCGACCGCGTCACGCTCATCACCCAGGACTACAACGCCTACCGCGCGCTGTTCATCGCCAAGAAGCTGGGCATGACGCCCGTGGCCTATTCGCCGGCGGGCGAGAGCTCCGGCCCGGCCTTCAGGCCCTATGTGCGCGAAGTGGCGGCGCGGGTGTGGGCAATTCTCGATCTGTACCTGCTGGACACCGCGCCGAAGTTCGTCGGCGAGCCGGTGCCGCTGCCCTCTGAAGTGCCGGTAGAGGCGACCTCGCCGCCAGCTTAGGCCGTGGCAACCGGTTTGTACGGGGCCGCACGATCGGCGGCAGTAATCGAGTAGTAATTCCGGCCAGTCGCTGTACGCGCCCAATGCCTCGGGTGCCAAGCCGGCGCGCAACGGCACTTATGCGGCGACGATGACGGGGCCGTCGGGCACTGACTTCGACCTGTATCTGCAACGCTGCAGCGGCACCACCGGCTCATGGACTCAGGTGGCGGCATCGGAGGGCAGCACCTCCAGCGAGAGCATCAGCTACGCCAGCGGCAGCACGAGCTATTTTTATCGTTGCAGAGCCTATTCCTACGCGGGCACCGGTGCTGCTACGCTCTGCACCAAAGCACCTTGATCGGGTGTGAACGCCTAACTAGCGGGAGCGGTAGGGAGATCAGAAGCCCGGGGCTAAGACCCCGGGCTTTTTTTATGTGCGCCGCACCGGGCGGCAGGCAAAAAAAAGCCGAGCGTTGAGGCTCGGCTTGAAAATCGTTCGCGCTCAAAGGGGAGGGAAGAATGCGCGAACGGCTTGGAGACGTGATGGCGAAGAATCGGCTGCCAACTAGAAGCTGTATTTGACGACAGCCTGGATGTTGTCGCGGTCTCGCAGAAGATTCTGCTGCCCCGCACCGATGTATCGCGTGTAGGCAATATCGCCGGAAACATTGCCCCGATACGTGTAGCCCAGACCAGCGGTGATCTGGCGCCGACCAGCGACGAAATTGGTGATCGGCGTCGGCGAAATGCCGTGCAGATCCTGCTCCCAGCGCAGCGTCGGCTTGACGTTGATGAGGTTGAAGACGTTGTTGTAGTCGTTGCGCAGAATCACCTTGTAGCCATACGAGGTGGCGGTGGCATAACCCGCTACCTGCTGCGGCACGCCCTGGCTCGCAGCGGTCGCCGCATCGCCCGGCGTGAAGGTGCCCGGCCCCTCGTAGCGCAGCACGCTCTGGTCTTCCAGATCGTGCACATGGGTGATGGCTGCCTCCACCACCAACAGGGTCTGCTCGGAGCGCATCCAGCGCGACGGCCCGAACAGGCGCGTGAGGCCGATGTCGGCCTGGCTCACGTCCTTGCGGCGCCAGCCGCGCAGGTATTGCCCGCCCAGCGTCGCGCCTGCGGTCGGGTTGATCTGGCTCGGCGCGCCCAGGCCCGCCAACAACAGCTCCACGTCGTCGATCTGGATCGGCTGGCCCTGCTTGTAGCTGTATTCGCCCTGCAATGAGAAATCGAAGGGGATGGTGGTGTTGAACGACAGGCCGAACATGCGGATGTCTTTGGGGTACTCGACGAAGTAGTTCGCCGTCGTCGCCGGGGTCAGCCCCGCACCGCTGCGCGAGGTGCCCGAGTACAGCGGCAACCGCGAGTGGTAGGTGGCGGCATAAAGTGCGGCATCCATGTCGTTGAGGTAGGGGATGCTGAAGCGCAGTGCGCCGCCGAACTGGCCGGCGTTCTTGGGCGTCACGTCGCCCGCGCGCGGCACGTAGCTGCCCACCGGTACGCACTGGTTGCCGGCGACGGGTGGCGCCGAACAGGGCGTGCCGGGCACGGTGTTTTCGTCGGCGCGGCCGAAGCCGAGGTTGGCGGCGGTGCCGCCCGGTCCGGCGAAGTCATTGGTGCCGAAGAAGGTGCCGCCAGCGTCGATGATCGTGCGCTGCCAGCGCAGCTGGTAGAACGCTTCGAGGCTCACCGCATCGGTGACGTTGACCGAGGCCCAGACCTGGTTGCTGGGGATGATGACCTCGTCCAGCTCGAAGCCGGGCAGGCGGGCGCGATTGGCATCGAGCGCCAGCAGGCTGTTGAGCCCGTTGAGCACGAAAGTGCTCTCGCCCCAGTTCACCACCTGCCGGCCGACGCGCAGCGAGACCGTGCGGTCGCCGAGCGTTTGCGTGGTGTAGGCGTAGAGGTCTCGCAGGTCTGCATAGCGGCCGTTGTGGCGGCGCACGGCAGCCTCCTTGCGGTCGAGATCGGCCTGCGTGTAGCCGCGGGTCGGGCCGCTGTAGTCGGCGGGGTCGAACAGCGCGGCGTCGCTGACGGTCGGGTTGTAGCCGAGCACGCTGCGCGCGAAGAAGCCGAAGTCCTTGTAGCCCAGCGACAGCTCGCTGGTCAGCCGCAGCGTGCTGTCCACCATCTCGCCCTGGCCGAAGGCGAGGTTGCCGTCGTCGCCGTTGGTGGAAAACGCCGTGCCGCCGTTGGCGATGGCGATCAGCTGCGGGTCGCGGTCGGCGACGCGCCAGGTGGCACCGGCGGCCAGCCGGTTTTCGAGCGTGGCCTTGAAGTCGCCGTGTTCGTAGTCGAGCGCATGCACCGAGGGCACGGCCAGCAGGGCGGCGGCAAAGGCGGTCAAGGTCAGACGGGGGGTTTTCATGGGATGGATCCTTGAGTGGCTCATTGGCAGTTGCCGCCGGTGGGCAGGCACTGGCCGTTGCTCTTCAGGAAATTGGCGGTCTGCCGCTGCATTTCCTGCGTGGTTGCGGCGTTGATGTCGGAGCCGCTGGGGTCGAGGATGGAGCCGTGATTGCCGGTGGCGAATACGGTGGCGACCGCGAGCTTCGCGCCGGTTTTCTGTGTGGCCGTCGCGAGCGGCGGCGACAGCGGGCCGATCACGTCGAGGCCCAGCAGCGCCACCATCGGATCGGTGCCGGAGAGAAAGCCGGTGAGGGTCACCTTGTCCTGCCCCACTCGCGTAGGGCCAGCGACCGCGACATTGGGCAGCGTCGTGTCGTTGACGACTTCAATGAGATGCAGCGGGTGCTTGGCCTTGAGATCGACCAGGTAGTTCACCGGGTCGGCGGCATCGACGATGGTCTGCGCGAAGCGGATGAAGGTCTCGTAGTCGTCGGTGCCTTCGTTCAGCCCGCTGGCGGCGAGACCGGCGCTGATGACCGGGCCGAAAGCATTGGAGGCATCCAGCAATTTGCCGATGCCCATGCCGGGCATGGCGAGCGTGGCGGCACCGACGCTGTCGTCCAGCGCGAGGTAAGTGCCGCCGACCACGCCGCCGAGCGAGTGGCCGAGAAAGCGCACCTGGCTCGCATCGAGATCGGGCGTGCCATCACCGTCGGTGTCGATGCCGGCGATGCTCTTGCTCAAGCTCACGAGGTCGATCTCGGCCTGCCGCAGGTTGTCGCGGCTGGTGATGAGGCTGGCGAGGTTGATGAAGTGCTGGCCGCTGCCATCCGGCGTGCCGTCGGGCCCCGGCGCGGTGGTGCTGTTGTTGACGAGATCAAGATCGAAGGTGCGCTCGCGCCCGGCCTGGCGGAGTGCGGCAAAGGTGCTGCCCGGTGCAATGCCGTGCAGCGGCAGGTCGATGGCGACCACCACGAAGCCGGCGGCGGCGAGTGCGGGGGCCACCGGCAAGGCATCGCCACGGTTGCGGGTGATGCCGTGCTGGAAGATCACCACCGGCCAGCCGTTGGCGGGCTTGGTCTGGCCGGAGTTGGCGTTGGGCACGGTGACCAAGAGCGGGATCAGCTCGTCGGTTTTCTTCACCGGCAGCGGGAAGCACAGCGTGGTGGAAACGCTCGGCTTCGCCGTCTGGCCATCGGGCAGCGTCGCACCCACGGCAAACGCGCCGCAGGGCACCTGGCCGAGAAACTTCGCAGCCGTGTCGGGCTTCGTCGCATCGGCGGCCCAGAAGGTGCTGAGCGGTGCGGTGGAGTGCGTATCGCCGCCACTGTTGGCGAGGTAGTACGGCACCTGGATGACGCCGGAATAGATGTCCGCGATGCCGGGCGCGCCGATGATCGAGGTGTTCGCACCGGTGTTCTGCAACTGCGTGAAGCGCGGCGTGGCCGTCGCCGCAAGCGCCTTCAGCGTCTTGTCGGTGGAAGCGGTGGTGAAGCTCCAGGCCAGCACCAGATCGGTTTCGGGGATGCCCGCCAGCTGGCCGAAGGCCTCGACGACAGGGCGGATCAGCTGGCTACGCAGCTGTTCGAGTGTCGCCTTCTGCGCGGCGTTGTAGCTCCCCAGTACTGGCTCGCTCTGTTGTGACACCGGCGTTGCCGAGCGCAGTACGCGGAAGGCCGCCGAGGCGAGCACGCCCTTGCCCTCGCTGTTCTTCGCGCCGGTCTTGAACGCCACCAGGTAGCGCGTCGAAGGCGAGAGCGGCTTGAGGGGTTCGATGAGCACGCGCGTGCGCTGCTGGTTGATGGGCACCTGCACGGTGCCGACAGCGGTGGTGGCGGGCGAGCCTTGCAGCGCGTAGTCGATACCGGGTTTCAGCACCGCACCGGTCGCGCTGTTGACGATCAAGAGATTCGGCGTGACGGTGGCGAGATCGACGAAGCCGGTCATGTCGAAGAACAGCGAGGCGGTGGTCGAAAAACCATCGCCCAGGTTTGCGGCTGTCACGAACGGTGCGCTGCGCGGGTTGGGGATGTTGAGCGTCGGGTCGCTGAAACCCGCGAACAGGCCATCGAAAGGGAAGGGGATCGACGCCGAGTCCGCCGGGCTGATCGGCACGGGGTCGAACACCGACAGCGAGTCGAAGGTTTGCGGGTTGTCGCCGGCATTGCCGCCGATCTGACTCTGGTTGCCGGTGCCGCCGCCGCAGGCGCTCAGCAGGGCGACGCTCGTGAGGCCCAGTACGGCAGCCATCGACCATGAACGCATCGCGTTCTCCTCGTTATGTAGTGGTGGCCGGGGAGGATGTGGATTGTGCGAATGCACAACCAGCGCGGGACGCACCGTCCAGGTGCGCGATGCCACCGTTAGTCGGGCATGAACGGCGTGCGGCCGCGCGGATGGCGTGAGCGGCGTATCGAGGCAGACCAGCGGTGTCGTCTCGATGCGGCCTATGCGCGTTCGCAGAGCGCCTGTATGCGGGCCTGCCACGACCCTGTGCGCGAAATCAGTGCAAGCGGCATCCGGCGCCGTGAGATGTCTTCCACCGTTCGCGCGCCTTCGTCGCGCACGGCGAGAATCACTTCGGCCTCGATGAAGGGCGCGTCGTCCACCAGCCGCGCCGCCCAGGCGGGTTCTTCGTCCAGCAGTGCCAGGATGCGGCCGATGCGGGTGCCGTGCCGCAGCGTCAGCGACTCGGCGATGTCGCGCGCCAAACCTCTGCGCTCCAGCCCGGCCACCGCCTCGGTCTGCCAGCCGGTGAAGTCGCCCAGCATCACCGAGCCTTCGCGCGTGCCGACCGGCGCACCGGGCAGCGGATAGCGGTGCGTGAGGCTGACCGGGCCGGGTTTTTCGAGCAGGGCGTAGACCGCATCGATCACCTCCGCCGCGTCGCAGCGCGCGGTGGTGTACTTGCCGCCGATGGGCCAGATCAAGCCGGGTCGCGGCGTGGTGATGGCGAACTCGCGCGTCTGTGCCGAGAGGCTGTCGGCGTCCTCGGCCTGCAAGGTGCGCGCACCGGCAAAGCCTGAGATCACATCGGCATCCGTCCAGCCCAGGCCCGGCATCAGCATGCGCACGGCGTCGAGCAGATAGGTCTGCTCGGCGGGCGTGACCACCGCCTGCGTGACATCGGCCACGCTCGATTCGGTGGTGCCGAGCAGCGTGCGGCCGTACCAGGGGATGACGAAAAACACCCGGCCGTCCTGCGGCGCGGTGAGCAGAAAGGCGTCCTGCAAACCGGGGATGTGCGGCAGCACCAGATGGATGCCCTTCACCAGCTTCACTACGGGTGCGGCTTCGCCCAGGGCCGACGCGGTGAGCGCCCGCGCCCAAGGGCCGGCGGCATTGATGGTGACCTCGGCGTGGATCGCGAAACGCTCGCCGCTGACCATGTCGCGCACTTCTGCACCTGTGACACGGCCCTGCACATCGAGCAGCGACTCGGCGGCGATGCCGGTCGCGCAAATGGCACCGGCACCTTGTGCGGCGGCGGCCACCACCATCGCCATGCGGGCATCGTCCTCCTGGCAATCGCCGTAGCGCAGCCCGCCCCTCAGGCCCTCGGCATTGAGGTAAGGATGCTCCTGCAGCAGCGCCTCGCGCGAGAACGATTTATGGCGCGGCACCGGCTGCTTGCCGGTGGCGAGAAAGTCGTAGAGCGTGAGGCCGGCCAAGAGTTGCAGACGGCCGACGCGCGCAGTCTTCCAAACCGGCAGCTTGAAGTTGAGCGGCCGCACCAGATGCGGTGCGATCTCGCTCAGCACGCGGCGCTCCTTGAGCGCATGGCTGACCAGGCGGAACTCGAAGTGCTCGAGATAGCGCAGGCCGCCGTGGATGAGCTTTGACGAAGACTGCGAGGTGCCGGAGCCCCAGTCGGTTTTCTCGATCAGCGCCACACTCAAGCCGCGCAGCGCGGCGTCATAGGCCGCCCAGACGCCGTAGATGCCGCCGCCGATCACCAGCACGTCGAAGCGCTTGTTCTTCAAGCCCTCGACGTCGCGCAGCAAGGGAAAAGCGTTGACCATCAGCGATACACCAGTTCGATGTCGAAGCGGCCTTTGGGCTGCCGATGCAGCTTGATGAAGCTCTGTGCGATCAGGTGCGGATCGAAGTGCGTGCCCTGTTGCACGAAGCCATGCACGGTGACGGTGGCGACGTGGATGCCGTGCACGCCGTATTCCTGTGCCAGCGTGTGGGTCAGGCTCTTGAGCGCGGCCTTGCACAGCGACAGCGAGGCGTAGTCGGCCGTGGGGTGATCGGCCAGCCCGCCGCCGGTGAACAGCAGGCTGCCGCCGCCCGCGACGCGCATGTCCGCCGCCAGGGCCTGCGCGCACACCAGCGCGCCCGCGACATTGGCGCGGAACTCGCGTACCAGCTGCTCGATGTCGAGTGCGGCCGGCCGCGCCCGCTGCACGCTGGCGACGTTGTAGACGAGTACGCGAGGCGGCCCGAGTTCGAGCTGCGATCGCCTCAGCGCAGCGCGCAGTGCATCGGCATCGCCGGCATCCGCCGCAAAGGCACGGGCGTTGCGGCCGGTGGTCCAGGCGATCTCCGTGGTCTGCGCCACCAGCCGCTCGGGGTGGCGCGCGATCAGCGCGATGTCGTAGCCCTCGCGCGCGAACGCCAGCGCGCAGGCCTGGCCGATGCCCGGGCCGGCACCGACGATGAGGCAGGTCTCAGCCATGCGCGGGTCGCGCCTCGGCGCTGCTGGCGGCCTTGAGCGAGTCGGCGAAGTCGATCGCCTCGCTCAGCAGTGCGGCCTCGTCGTCGTCCACCAGATGCAGCCGCGCGGCGGCGGCCAGGCGCGCGCGGTCGTCGGCGGGCGGCGGCTCGAACTGCGCGGTCTTCAACTGCCGCAACGTCGGTTCGAGCTTGCGCAGGGTTTCGATGCGTTTTTCCAGATCGTCGAGTGCCGGGTGCGTCGCAATGCCGGTACGCAGGCGCGCGCGCACCGAGGGCTCGCGCAGCAGCGCGGTTGCGGCGGCGGCTTCTTCAGCCACTGTCGGCACCCGCGCGCGACGGCCCAGCGGCAGGCAGATGGCCTTGGTCGCGAGGCGCAGGCCGGTGTGCGGCAGTTCTTGCAGCGCGACCCAGAGCGCTTCTTCAAACGCGGCCAGCGAGCGGCGCAAGGCGTTGATGACCACCGCGCGTTCAGTGAGCGGCTGCGTGGCGGTGCTGTGCCAGGTGAGCAGGGCGAGCATGGACTGCAAGGCTTCGAGTGCCGCGGCCAGACGCGGTGCAAAGCCCGGCGCCTGCATATTGAGCAGGGGCAGCGCGAGCAGCAGATCGGTCGCCACCGCGAAGCGCGACTGCGCCAGCCGCGCCTGCCGCACGAAGGGCTTGAGCGCGTCATCGCCCTCGGCGGGGATCAGCAGCGCGCCGCTTAAGCCGCCCACCAGCGCACGCGCGGCGTTTTGCAGGGCGTGGCCAAAGGCATCCCACACCGCGCGGTCGAAAGTGAGCAGGCGGTGCGCCTCGTGCGGGTCGGCGGCGGCGGCGAGCCAGTCGGGGTAGTGCGGATGCACGGCGGCGAGGATGGAGAGCAGGCGGGCGTTGTCTTCGGCTTTCACTTCTTCCACGCGCGGGGCGCTGCCGTGGCCGAGCAGCGTCGCGCCATGCCGCGCCAGCCGCCAGGCCTCGCGGGCGGGCACGCGCGCCGGGCGACCGGCCAGCAGGCGCAGGGCGACGCGGTGCAGCGCGGTGCTGGTCATCAGGCCCTCGGCGATGCGCGCCTGCGCACCGGTGGGCGTGGGCAGCTCCAAGGGGTGCATCAGCCGGTGCGAGAGCGCGGCACCAAATGCTTCCAGCCGGATGTCGGCTTGCGGGTCGGCGGGCTTTTCCAGCAGCGGGAAGGTCGCCGACCAGTCGCCGGAGACCAGCGCCGCACCGGGGCCGCGCTCGCCCTCGATGGAGGCGGGTGGCGTCAGTGTGAGAAAGCGGTTGAGCAGCGGCAGCGTCAGCCACTCCTGCCGCACGGCCGCGACGTTGAGCGGCACGAACAGGGCGAGTGTCGCGAGCAGCAGCAGCGCAAAGGTGCCAAGCGACGCCCCGAGCCAGCCGTAGAACAGCACCGTCACGCCCACCACGCCGGTCGCCGTCGTCAGCGGCGCACCGCGATACGCGAGCACGAGGGCGACGGTGAGGAACACGAGCAGCCAGAACATGAGTGCGGTCGTAGAATCGGGATCAGTTCTATTGTCGCCGCAAACCATGACCGACACGACTCGCGCCGAGCTTCGGCAGTACTCGCCCTTGGACCAGTTGCTCGCCAGCTTCGGCGATGGCCTGAAGTCGCTGGCTGCCGCCGGTGCGTCGCATCGGGCGCGACCGGCATCGGACCCGGCAACGCTTTCCGAGGTGGAACGCGCGGAGGCGGCCTCGCTGATGCGCGTCAACCACG
>JAUSQI010000006.1 GCA_030652575.1 Stagnimonas sp.
AGCTATGAGAAGCTGCAAAAAACCTAACTGCGTGTCCGGGGAAGAAGGGGAAGCTCAATCAGACGCTTCAGTGTCCATGAGTAAAAACAGGTAAGCAAAAAATAAGCTGCCAACCAACCTAGGAACGCGGCATTGAGAAAGCTAGCAAGGCCGAAGCTAGCTGTCAGCAGTACTGGGACCAGTGCGACTCCAGTCCATAACGGCAGAGCGCCAGAAGCGAAGGGTCGGTGTTTCTTGCGCGGATGCAAGCGGTCGCTTTCGAGATCTAGAAGATCGTTTGCGAGATAAACCGCGGAAGCGCACAAACTAAAGGCAAAGAAGGCAATACAAAGTATTCCCCATGCCTCCAGGTTTAGGATCTGATGAGCAGCCAACAACGGCAGAAAAAGAAGCAAGTTCTTTAACCATTGGTGCAGCCGTACAGCTTTTCGCCATGTCGCTAATTGAACAACGGGTGCATGGAAAACCTCTGTTACTTCAAAGCGCTTACGAGCCAAGGCAAGCAAATCTTTCTCTGCATTCACCACAATGACTTCCGCGGCGATCTCCCAAACCTTGATGTCGGAAACAGCATTCCCTGCGTAAGCGAACCCCTTCTCTCCATATCGCGCCCTGAGCGCAGCTGCTTTTCGTTCGCCCGATAGATTGATATCATTTTCTGTGGCGATCACCTCATCGAACAGCTGAAGATGGTCGGCGACGGACTGCGCAATGGATCGATGTGTCGCAGAGCAGAGCGTTATATATCGTCCTGCCGATCGCTGGTTTCTCAGCCAACACATAAACGCTTCGTTGTATGGAAGCGTTTTGACGTCAAGTGTTGTTCGATCAGCAATCTGTCGCTTCAGATTTACCTTGCCTGCTGCGAGCCAAAATGGAATCAGAAAAACAGAGGCAGGACTATCCTTCAGAAACTTTATCGAAGATTCATGCAGCGTGTCAGAGTGGATCAGGGTGCCATCTAGGTCTACCACTAATGGAAGCATCGTTATAGTCATATGACCTGATTGTAGTGAACTTTGAAAGCGTTAGATAAGTCAGTGGTACCGACTGGGTTGAGGGAAGATGGGGTAGCAACCGTCCGTGAAAATGGGGTAGAACCCGATCATTGGTTTTTCGAAGGAAGCCGATGCGGGCATACCGCTGGATGATCAGAGCCAGCCGAGCAAAGCTGCAGCTACGAGCACCATGCGGTCACTGGTGCGACGTCGCGAGTGCTGACTTAGCAAAATAGCCATTTTGAATCGCCGGGTAAGGTTCCGAGGCGTCGAAGGCAATAGCAAGTGACGAAAACGCTCGACGATCGGATGTCGCTGGTTAGAGGCAACATACGCATCTATCGCGGCCTCCACCTGGCGGCGAAACCAGCCGTCGCGGATTTTGCGGAGGCGATGGAGCGCGGCACCGATGCCGCCGCGTGCTCCGATCTCGTTGGACTCGTGCTGGCGATAGCGGATACGTGATTCGGAATCGAAAATCCAGCGACGGCCGTCCGCGCGCGCCAGCAGGTAGATGAGCCAGTCGTGGTAATGAAGCGCATCTGCCTGAGCCGCATGTCGCAGGCAAAAAAACTGCACAGTGCGGAAAAATTCAGCGGTCAGTACGAACGTGCAGCCTTGGCCTGCACCCTCGAAGAGAAAGTCGGCGGTGCGCCATCGGGGATTCTGGTGCAGGGTGCGCTCCCGGCCATCGCGCCAGAACGCCGTGACGCTGGAGGAGTAGCCGGATGCATTCACGCAAGCTAACTTTTGGATAGCACGGAACATCTTGTCCTCTAACCAGATATCGTCTTGATCCGCGAGCGCGACAAAGTCGAAGTCAGTTGCGTCTGCACCGCGCAGCAAGCGTCGGAAATTCGCGCCTGCGGAGCCCGATGCGCTTGTCGACTCCAGAACGTCCACGCGGGGGTCTGTTGCCGCAAGAGATCTGATTAGCGCGCCGGTGCCGTCGCGGGAATGGTCATCGGACACCAGAAGGCTGATGGAAACGTTGCATTGGGACAAGATGGTCCCAATCTGTGCCTCGATCCAGTCGTGCCCCTCGTACGAGGCCAACAGCACGAGCACGCGCGGTGGCGCATTGTGTCGAAGGTCATTCTGCGACATGAAGAGCCGCCAGTGTCGTCTTGAACTCCGATAGTGCACACACGGTCAGGTTGGTTCCGATGTCGATGCCCTCCGCCCCTACAGGCGTGGCAACCACTTTTAGCCCGCAGGCGAGCATCTCCAGCGTCTTGAGCTTGATGCCGGCGCCGCGCACGAGAGGAACGACACCAATCGCACAGCGTTCAAAATATGGTGTGGGATCTTCAACAAAGCCAGTGATGATGCAATGGTTTCCGGCCAGCTTCTGGATCTTTGGCCCAGGAGCAGAGCCCACGATATACAGCTTGAAATGTCTGCCTTCGCGGCGCAGCGGTTCCAGTACTTCTTCATGGAACCGCAGCATCGACTCTTCGTTTTCGGCACGGCCCATCGCACCCCAGAACAGCAGACTGTTCTTTTCAACTCGATTCGGAACGCGGCGGAAGTCACGCGTGAACTGTGACAGGCCTGGATTTTCGACGCGCATCGGGCCCGGATATCCGACCAGCGATGACATCAGCACCTTGTCTTTGTCTGACAGCACCACGATCTCGTCAGCCGCCGCCATCAGTGCGCGCTCGGAACGCAGTACCCAGGGGAGCGCCCAGTATTCCAAGCTGTCTTGGCGTGAAACGACCTGTGTTTGGAGATCATGCGTGACCATGACGATCTTGGGCAGCGCGACACCAGAGCGTCTGAGCAGGTCCGCGTAGATGAAAGTCTGCGAGAACTCGAGTCGCAGCGTTTCCAGCGCTCGCTTTTCCAAGAGCGTCTGGATCATACGCAATGCTTCCGCAGAGTAGCGGGTCAGGAAACGCGGGTAGACCCCTGGCTTCGCCAACAATGCCGAAAGCAGCTTCGGCCTGCCGACCCGCACCACGGTGATGTTGTCCTGGCCACACAGCGAAATGAGTTCTTTCGGCAGGGGCTCGATGTGCTTGAGCAGCAGCAACAGATGCGTCATCCCTGCCGCAACATGGTGCTGTACTGCCTCAAAGGCCAAGCGGTGCCCTGCTTGCGGCGCGTTGACCGCCGGGACGAATGGAATGACGATGAGACTAGCCATGAGTCGAAGTCGTGAGCCGCGTTCCCACCACCACATGCCGATTCAGAAGGCAGCCGACCAGCAAGCAGAACAAAGCGTTTTCGAACCAGACGTAAAACATGCTGGTGGTTATCAATAGGATGAGTAGAGACCAGCTCCTGCGGCTGGCTGCATATGCCGTAATGAAGATGCTGGCCGCAATGCCGACGACGCCGAAGGCATAGGCCGCAGCGAGATAGGCGTTGTCCGGAAAGAACTGTTCGATATCGTTGTTGGCGGCGACGTTGAGGCCCAGCGGATAATTTCCCAACAACGAAAAGGTATCGATGGCCGACGCGAAGATGACCGTGCGTGCCAATAGTGTGGCGCTGACCGACGAGCCATCGCGCAGGCCGCTGTTGAGATTGGCGATGGCATTGATGACGCCCTCCAACCCAAGCGCGAAGAGCGTCGCGAAGACGACGATCCCCACTCCCACGTACGCGATTTTTGGCAATTTTCCGAAGAGCAATCCGGCATTGATGTAAAAGATGCCGCTGACGCTCAGCAGCCCAAGCGCTAGTGAGCCGCGGCCAAGACGCCGGTAGCGACGGCTGGCGTACAGGAAGGCCAGGCAGGCGATGAACGCAGTCGCAGATGGCGACAGCAGCAAACCGGGATTGCGCTCGTATGGGCCGATGGATTCGTAATACATCCCGACGCCACCGAAGCCCAGTGCCAGCGATGTGACTACGCCCGCGGGGACTAGGATGCTCAGTGCACCATAAATCACGGTTTGCATCCGCACGGTCGCCTGCGGCCTGGCGGTCCAGGTCCAGACCAGCGGGAACATCCAGATGACGCCGCGCACTGCAACCAGCAAGCCCGTGCCTTGGCTGATTGCCAGCACCGCGTAAAGCCCAGCCAACAGGC
The DNA here is from genome assembly GCA_030652575.1 of Stagnimonas sp. Classification (GTDB taxonomy): domain Bacteria; phylum Pseudomonadota; class Gammaproteobacteria; order Nevskiales; family Nevskiaceae; genus Stagnimonas. Next base: position 4,042 of record JAUSQI010000006.1, read on the forward strand.
AAGTGGCAATGCGGATCGTAAGCGACTGTGCCGAGGCCTTTCGGCAAAGCCATATGGCCAATCCCACTGTGAACACATCGCGGAGGCCCTTGAGCCATGCCGGCGAGAACGAGATGTCGTTGGTGGGCCGGTTGCCGGCGAACGTCGCTGCCAGATCCGGCAGCGCTACGCAAATCCACAGCAGGGCGAGGACAACGCCCAGCCCGAAGGTTTTTCTTTGCGACGACAGGGTCGAGGCGGGCAGTACGGCATGCCGGGTCAACGGCTCATCCCTGCGAGAACGGCGCGAGCGACTGTCGCCTGAAATGGCCATACGTGGCACGCAGCAGCTTCGAAAACCAGCGCGGGAAGATCAAGAAGGCCAGCAGCACATCTCGACGTTCCTTCGGTGAGATGTCGTCACTCAGCAGTTTTTTCACGTGCGTCCAGGTCAGCAGTCCATCCGCACGCTTGATGACCAGGAACTTCCAATTCAGATAGCCGTGAGCGGCCTTGTGGCTGGCGTAGGCACGAGCGTGGTGCACATCACCGAATGTCGGGCGCAGCATCTCTAGCAGGCGTCGCCAACCCTGAAAAACGCCGAACGACTCGGCAGCCCAGGTAAACGTCGACGCATCTCCGACGCGATTGCCGACTTGTGGCTCTGCGAGCAGCCCTATGGTTCGCCCGTACGAGGCCAGAGAAATTCCTGCAACGTGCGCGTAGTAGGTTCCGATGAATCGCTTGTAGTCGGTCTTCAGGAAGTCAGAGCGGTGGATAACGCAACCACCGATGAATCCGGCAGACCAGAGTAGCGAGTCGTAGAAAGTGTCGAACGCCATCGACTCCGAGGTGATGGTCACCGACTGGTCGCGGAGCACGAGGCGCTGATCTGCGGTGATGTAGGAATAATTCGCGAAAACGAATGGATAACCCTTGTCCAGAAACGGAAGGATCCGTTCGATGGACTGCGGCCTGAACAGATCGTCTTCACCAATCAGCCAGACGTAGTCTCCCTCTGCGTTCTCGATACATGCACAGATGTTTGCATCGATACCTAAGTTGGTCTTGTTCTTGATTGCGCGTACGTTGCTGTGCCCCATGTAATTTGTCAGCACGCCTTTATTCGTATCGTCCATCGAGTCGTCCATGACGAGAACTTCGATATTGCGACTGTGTATCGAAGCGAGGATGCTGCGAATGCAGCGGTCCAAGAATTCAGGACGCTTGTAGGTCGGAATGGCTACGGTAAGTTTCATTCGTTTGGTGGCGTATGCCACTCGTGTCTGTCGTAATTGAAAACCTTGACGATTCGACCCGCGCCGCCAGAGGTGTAGATGCTGTTCGAGGGAACGTCTTCGGCAACGACGCTGTTGGCACCTATGATACTGCCCTCTCCGATGGTGACACCTGGGAGTATCTTCACGCCATCGGCTATCCAGACGTTTCGTCCGATGGTTACCTTTCCTTTTGACGAGAGCGCGCGGTCGCCGGGCGGCGTGGCGGGCAAATCGCCCTGCGTTCTGCCGTAGCGGCCATGAGCGTGATCGGTGATCAGCACGCCGCTGCCGATCAGTACGTTGTCGCCGATGCGAACGCCGTTCACGGCTGCCACATGCAGGTATTCGGAAGCGACCACATTGTCGCCAATCGAAAGCCTGGGCGTGCTGCCCTCATCCTCGTCCGGCTTCTCGATCACTTCGATCCAGGCGCCACGTCCACACTGGAAATTGCGTCCGACATGGATGTAGCGCATGCCGATGATCCGCGGTGTTCCTTGGAAATAGATGTCGGGCACACCCGTCATCCAGCGGATGAACACCAGCGAGATGCGATTAACGGCCAAGCGATAGACCAGGAACACCGCCCACATGCCGTTGCGCCTGAACAGCTCGCGAATTCTACTCATGCCTGTTGTCTAAGCGTGGGCTGGCCTTTGAGCACGGCATAAAAGCCAGCAAGCATCAGCCCCAGAAATGCGCCTGCCCCGATCATGAACAAGCGCTTTGGTTTGGCCTTTTTCTCCGGAGTGACCGCGGGGTCGATTACCTTGAACGCGAAGTCCTCGCTGCCCTGAGCAACCATGACATTTTTCACCTCCGATTCGATCAGGCGAAAGATTGCCTGTCGAAGCTCCACCACACTGGTTTGATCCAGTTTTGCATTGAGATAGGCAAGGTTCGCCTCTGATTTTCGTATCGCCCGATCGCGTAGTGTCTTGTTGGTCTGTTCAACCAGATCGTTGGCCCACTGTGCGGCGATGGCAGCATCCTTCCATTCCACGCTCAGCGTGATCAAGCCACTCTTCTTGTCATCGCTGACTTTTCGCACTTCTTCAGTGAAAAACTTTGTCGCTTTCCACAGCGTGGGCTTTTCCCGGACATCACTTTTCCAGTCGCCCTTGCTTTCATCCCACTGCTTGTAAAAAAGTACCGGCAGCAATTTTTGAGTGCTGATGTAAGTCTCTGCGACCTGTTTGGAACCAAGGGTGCCGATAGATTCCGTGCGAGTACCCGAGCCGCCGATGCCTGCGCCCGCAAGGCTGGCCAAGCCACCCAATTGACTAGCCAACAGGCCGCTCATACCTGTTTTGGCATCATCCACTACGGTCAGGACCACTTCGGCGCGGTAGATGGGCGTTATTGTGAAGGCGATGGCAGCGGCTACGGCCGCGCTGAGGAAGGTGACGGTGAAGATCAACAGTGCTCTTGATTTGAGTGCGATCCAGATTTCACCGAGGCTTATTTCATCATCTTGAGAGAGCTGGTAGCTGCCGTCGGGCTGTGCGTTCATGAGTAATTTCGGTCGTGCCGGGTTGGGCTGCTGTTGTCTGGTCGGCAGTATAAGCAGTGGCCTGTTGTTACGACGGTAGGTGTCATCGGGGGGGCGGAAGCGCTCAATTTCACTGCCGCTTCTGGCATGCACGCTCAAGACGACGGGTGTCGCTGTGCCGCGCTTCGTGAATCGATATCTCAGCTAATGCAGCATTTACGGCCGATGCGGCCGCTGCAAGTATTCCAGCGTGCGCATCTCCATCAGCCGTGACTTCGTACGCTCGAACTCGAACACCAGTCGATCACCGCGATACAGCGCGTCGATCGGCGCATCGGCGGCAATCACCATCTTCACATTGCGGTCGTACATCTCGTCAATGAGGGTGATGAAGCGTCTTGCCTCGTTCTCGTCGCTCACCGTCAGCACCGGAATGTGGCTGAGCATCAGTGTGTGATGCGTGCGGGCTAATTCAATGTAGTCGGCCGCGCCACGTGGGCCTTCGCAGAGTTCGCTGAAATCGAACCAGACCACGCCTTCGGCGTGGCGGCGCGCGATCAGTTCGCGGCCGTGGATGGTGAGCGTCACGCCCTCTGTGCCTTCGGTGCCGGCAAAGCGGCTGAAATAGTCGGCCAGCCGCAACTCGCAGGCCGGGTCGCAGGGCGTGAGATACAGCTCGGCATCGGTGAGATGGCGCAGACGATAGTCGACGCCGCCATCGACGTTGAGCACGGTGACGTGATTTTTCAGAATCGCAATCGCGGGTAGAAAGTTGGCGCGCTGCAGGCCGTCCTTGTAGAGGCCATCGGGCACGATGTTGCTGGTGGTGACCAGCGTCACGCCCTTGGCAAAAAGGGCTTCCATCAAGCGGCCCAGAATCATGGCATCGGCAATGTCGCTGACGAAGAACTCGTCGAAGCACAGCACCCGGGTTTCCGTCGCGATTTCGGCGGCGACTTTCGCTAGCGGATCGCGCACATCGGGGTAGCGGTGCCGGCGTTCGTGCACATCGAGCATGAAGCGGTGGAAGTGCGTACGACGCTTGGCGCTGAAGGGCAGGGCCTCGTAGAACACGTCCATCAGATAGGTCTTGCCGCGGCCGACACCGCCCCAGAAATACAGGCCCTTCACGGGTGGATACAGCGGGCGTTTGCTGCTGAGGCTATCGAGCAGACTGCGCTTGGGCGGCTTGGCGATCAACTCGTCGAAGAGCTTTTGCAGCGCGGCAACGGCGGCGGCCTGGGCGGCATCGGCGGCGAAGCCCTGACGCTGCAAATCCGCTTGGTAGCGCGCGGCTGGCGAGAGGGCTTCGCTCAAGGCTGACGCGCCCCCAAGAGCTTGCTGAGATAGTTGTTGAGAAACACGCCGCGCGGGTCCAGCTTGGTGCGCAGGGCGAGAAAATCCTTCCAGCGCGGATACAGGCCCGCCAGTTCGTCCGCGAGCTTGCCGTGTGACGAGCCCCAGTGCGGACGTGCGTCGTGGCGCTCCATCACGTCGGCGAAAGTATTGGCGATGTTGTCCTGCTCGATGCCGCGGAAACGCTTGAGCCGCACGAAGGCCGAGTCGCGGCCGAAGGCGGGTGACAGCCAGACGTCATCGGCGGCGACAAAGCCCACTTCCAGCGCCAGATAGCCGCGCAGATTCAGCGCCGCCAGCAGATGTTCGAGCTGGTGCAGCGCATCGCCCAGGTCATCGACTGCAAGCTGGTATTCCAGAAGTTCGGCTTGGCGCAGCAGCGGCTGCGCGGCGGGTGCCGGGGCGGCCTCGATGCGCTCAGATTCCGGCAGCAGTTGCAGTGCCAGGCGCTGCGCACGGTGGGCGAAGCGCGGGGCGCGATCGCTGGCATGGGCCAGTATCCAGTGGCCGGCATTGCGCATCAGCCATTCGCGGCCAGTGGCCGTGCCGACTTCGCTGCGCGGCGGGGCTTCGGTGGCCATCGCGGTGCGGATACGGGTCACGCCGGTGCCTGGAAACCATTCGAAGGACAGTTGCGTGGCGCGCGCGCGCAACTCGGGCAGGCGGGCGAGGGTGTCCTCCAGCGCGCTCTTGAAACGACGCACGCGCATCGGCCGCGCCAGGTCGCATTCCAGCTCGACATGACTGACGACCCCGAGTGCACCGAGCGAGAGACGCGCAGCACCGAAAAGCTCAGGATCGGCTTGGGCGGTCACGCGCCGCAGCACGCCGTCGGCGGTGATGAGACCGACGGCGGTGACGTGCGCGGAGAGATTGCACAGCCTGGGGCCGGAGCCATGCGCGCCGACGCTGACGGCACCGCCGATGGTCGCACCGGCCGGCCAGCCATCCATCGGCAGCGCGAGGTTGTTGGCGGCGAGCGACTCGGCCAGCGCGCCCAATCGTGTACCGGCGCGTACCCAGACGCGGCCGCGTTCCAGATCGGCCGATTCGATGCCGTTGAAATGATCGAGCGTCAGCAGGTTTTCGTCGGTGTTCCACAGCGCATTCACGGCCGTGCCACCGCCCGCCACACGCAAACGCTCGCCGTCCTCGGCACAGCGCAGCACTTCGGACTGGATGTCTTCCACACTCACCGGCCGGGCGATATGCGCCGGGTCGGCAAGGGCGGCGCCGCGCGTGAAGCGAGGGCGGGTTGCAGCGGTTCGCAGCACCATGCGGATCAATCCTTTGACGCAACGGGTTCGGGCAGGGGATGCGACGCATCCGGCTCGCCGCAGCGGGCGAGGATCGCCGCGCGCACGGTATCGCGCAGCGTGTTGGCCACGTCGCGGCCCTCACCCGTGGGCAGAACGGGCGGCAGCACTTCGATGAAGACCTGCGACCAGCCGGGCAACTTCATGCCCTCGCCGAACAGCTGGCGCGTACCGCGGATCACGACGGGTGCGATGGGCACGTTCGCCTTGCTGGCAATCACGAAGGCCCCGCTGTGAAAACCCATCAGGCCGGCCGGACGCTTGAAGGTGCCTTCGGCAAAAATCGTCAGGCTCTCGCCAGCTTGCAGACGGCGCAGCAGGTCGCGGGTCGCCAGTGCGGCCTCACGCGCCGAGCCGCGGTTGACGAAGCTCACGCCCATGCGCGTCAGCGTCTTGCCGACCAGGGGCCAGTTACCAGCGCCGTTCTGTACCAGGAAGGTGAAGCGCGCTGGCAGGGCGGCGGTGAGTACCAGCCCATCGGCATAGCTCGCGTGATTCGCCACGCACACACAGGCACCGGGCGGCAGATGCTCCAGTCCCCGGATGCGCAGGGGCTGGCCGATGACGAGCATCGCCAGCCGCACACCGGCGCGACCCAGCGCGCGGCGGATAGCGAGCGTCGGGCCGAGGATGATGAGCACGCAGAGCGGTACGATCACCAAGATCAGGGCGATTGCCGCATAAAGGCCGTAGAGAGTTTTCAAGAAGCGTTGCGGCATGACCGTATTATAGGTTTGTGCCCCGCTCCGTCTTGCCCAGAACCGAATCAGCACCGCCGCTCGCCGCCGCCGACCGGGCAGCGCTTGTGGCGTTTGACGACATGCTGCTGGTGGAACAAGGGCTGGGCGATCTCACGCGCAGTGCCTACGGCTCGGACCTCAGCCTTTTCGGCCGCTGGCTGGCGACGCAAGGGCAATCCCTGCTGACGGCCGGCGAGGCGGACGTGCGCGATTACCTCGCCCACCGGCAGCGTCAATCCACGCAGGGCAAGACCGGCTTTGCCGCCCGCTCGCAGGCGCGGCACATCACGGCGGCCAGACGCTTCTATCGTTGGCTGGTGCGCGAAAACCGCCGCAAGGACGACCCGACGCGCCTGCTCGAAACCCCGCGGCTCGGCCGACCGCTGCCGAAGACGCTATCGCCCAGGGATGCCGAGCGCCTGCTGCTGACGCCGGACGATTCGCCAATGGGCCTGCGCGACCGCGCCATGCTGGAACTGATGTATGCGAGCGGCCTGCGCGTCAGCGAGCTGGTCAACCTGCCGCTGCCGCGCCTCAACATCACCCGCGGCGTGGTGCTCATCCTCGGCAAGGGCGGCCGCGAGCGGCTGGTACCGATGGGCGAGCCTGCGCAGGCTGCTTTGCAGCGCTATCTCGACGGCGCGCGTGCGGGCTTTGCCGAAGGCGCGGGCAGCAGCGACGCGGTGTTTCTCTCCAATCGCGGCGAGGCCATGACGCGCCAGAACTTCTGGCATCGCATCAAGCTGCACGCGAAGGCGGCGGGTATCGCCGCCACACTGTCGCCGCACACCCTGCGCCATGCCTTTGCCACACATCTGCTCGAAAACGGCGCCGACCTGCGCTCGGTGCAGAGCCTGCTCGGCCATGCCGATCTCTCCACCACGCAGATCTACACGCACGTCGCCAAGGCGCGCTTGAAGGCACTGCACGCCAAGCATCACCCCCGCAAATGAACGACTGACAGCCTGATTTGTCATACTCCCAGCGCTTCGTTCCCCTCTTTTGCTGACCCCATGAATCTGATCCGTTTTTGCAGCCTTTGCCTGCTCTCTGTCTCGCTCGCCGCCACCACCGCCTCCTGCGCGCCGCCGCAGCCGGACAAGGCCAAGCAAAAAAGCAAAACCGCCCAGGCTGCCGCTACCACAGCGACAGTGGCGACGCCCGCTGCGGCACCGGCCGGTGCCGCACTCGACGCCGACCAGCTCAAGGAAAAGCTGCATGCGCTGATGCCGGACCTCGCGCTGGATGCTGTGCGCCCTTCCGCCATCCCCGGCCTTTTCGAAGTGCAGCGCGGCGCCTTGTTCGGTTACGTCACCGCCGATGGCCGCTTTTTGATCTCGGGTGATCTCATCAATCTGGAAACCGGCGAAGAGCTGACCGAAGCCTCGCGCAAGCAGATGCGCCTCGACATGCTGGCGGGCCTCGGCGACCAGTACGTGGCCTTCGACCCGCCGGGCGGCAAGGCGCAGAACATCGTTACCGTGTTCGTCGATGTCGATTGCGGCTACTGCCGCAAGCTGCACGACGAGTTGCCCAGCTACAACGCGCTCGGCATCGGCTTTCACTACGTCTTCTTCCCGCGCGCGGGTCTGGGGTCAGATTCCGAGCGCCAGCTCGACGCCGCCTGGTGCTCGCCCGACCGCAAGTCGGCGACCACGCGCGCCATCCACGGCGAGAAGTTCACCGCAAAGACCTGCGACACGCCGACCAAGCAGCACTACGAGCTGGCCGCCAAGCTTGGTGTGCGCGGTACGCCGATGATGATTCTGCCCACGGGCGACATCGTCAACGGCTACGTGCCGGCTGCACAGCTGGCGGAGCGCATTGTTTCCGCCACCTTGCCGCCGACGCCGCCCGGCGGCGGTGCCGCGCCCAAGAGCGCGCCCTGACCTACGGATGCTTGAAACGAAAAACCCGCCTACCGGCGGGTTTTTTTATGGCAGCGGCAGGTGCTGTGCCGTAGGCGTCCAGATCACGGCTGCGCGCACCAGGCGCTGCGGATACAGCCGCTGCACGGCGGCGACGTAGCGCTGTAGCTGCTCGCTGGCACGGGCCAGCACCGTCGCGGCGTCGGGGCCACGATGGGTCTTGTAGTCCAGCACCCAGAGGGCGTCGCCGGTATCGACCAGGCGATCCAGCACGTTCACCTGTACGCCGTCGGCGATATCGACCAGCAGCGGCACCTCGTTCCAGGCCTTGTGCGCAGGGTCGAACCAGACTGCCAGTGCTGCGGCGTGGCGTACCGCTTTTGCCTCGTCGCGCACCGATTGCCAAAGCGGTGCGTGCAGCACCAAGCCCAGTTGTTGCTGCACACGCGCTTGCAGGGCCTCGTCGCCGAGCGTGGCCGCGCCTGCGAGATGCTGAAGCGCAGCATGGATGGCCTGGCCGCGCAGCGCGGCTGCGTCGTCGTGTGCGGCTTCGATCAGCGCGGCGGCAGGGCGAGAGGCCACGAGGGGTCGCAGCAGGCGCGGGTCCAGCGACGGGAATGGTGCACGCGTAACAGTGTCGCCCACGGCCTTTGGCGCGATGCCTTCGGCATGGCTCCAGATCTGGCTGGGCTGGTTCGGCTGCGGCAGCAGCGCACCGACGGCCGCACGGCAGCGCGCATGCCAGCTGTCGGCCTGCACCGCCTTGCCGGACTGGAAGCCCGACACGAACAGGTATTGCTGCGCGCGCGTCACCGCGACGTAGAGCAGGTTCAGCGATTCGCGCGCCTCGCGCTCGGCCTCGGCGGCGATGAGCGCAGACGACAGCGGCTCGCGTTGCTCGGCCTTGCCCGCGTGCACGACCACGCGCGGGCGCGCGTCGGCAGCGGGCCAATCCACCCGCCAGCCGGCATGCGCGGCGCGCGGTGTGGGCGCGGTGTTGACCAGGAACACGGCGGGTGCCTCCAGGCCCTTGGCGGCGTGCACGGTCATCACTCGAACGCGTGCCTCGCTGCTGGGCGGCGGCGCTTCGTCGGGGCCGTCACCTTCGGCCAATGCCGCGCAATCGCGCAGAAAGCCGCCGAGGGTTGGATAGCGGCCGTGGTCGCTGTCGAGTGCGAGTTGCAGCAGCGCGGCGAGGTTGGCACCCAGCAGCGTGTCGTGCGGCCGTGCGGCCTGGCAGCGGCGCAGCAGGTCGCCCTCGCTGGCGATGCGGTCGATGAGGTCGTGCGGTGGCAGTTGCTGCGACAGCAGGCGCCAGTGGCTCAGCAGCGTGTGCGCGCGTTGCAAACGCTCGAAACCTTCGGCGAGCGCCAACGTGGCAAACCAACTTTGCGAGGTGGTTTGCGCCCGCTCGGCCAGCCACAGCAGCTCGGCGTCACTGGCCGAGAACAGCGGCGAGCGCAGCGCATGAGCGAGGTCGAGATCGCGATGCGGACTGTCGATCACCGCCAGCAGGGCGAGCAGATCCTGCGCCACGGCGGTGTCCAGCAGGGTGCCGCGCGTGGCGCTGCTGTAGGGGATGCCCGCCGCGCCCAGCGTTTTTTCCAGCACCCCGAGATGGGTGCGGTGGCGCGCCAGCACCATGACATCGCCGTGGTGCAGCGCGCGGGTGGTGCCATCGCGGGCGGTCACTGGCGTGGCGCGGTCGATGAGCTGGGTGATGCGATCGACCACCCACTGTGCTTCCTCGGCGGCGCGGCGGTCCTCACCGATCAGTCGCGGCGTGGTGAGCGGGTTGCGCAGGGCGTCGTCGTTGGCGGCTTCGGCCTGTTCGGTGGCGAGGATCAGCGGCGCGATTTCGACGGCGCCATGCAGCGCGTCGAGCGCCGTGCGATGGGCGGCAAAGGCGATTCGCGCGCCGTCATCGTTGCCAAACAGCGCGTTGACGAAGCTGATGATGGCGGGCGCGCTGCGGCGCGATTGATCCAGTGACTCCGTGGCGGCATCGAGCTTGCCGCGCAGCCAGTCGCCGGCAATGCCGAGCAAGGCCGGCTCGGCGCGGCGAAAGCCGTAGATGCTCTGCTTGCCGTCACCCACCAGAAACACGGTGCGCGCGCCGTCCTGCCGCGTCGCAAACTCTTCCAGCAGGGGCAGCAGCAGGCGCCACTGCGTGGGGCTGGTGTCCTGAAACTCGTCGAGCAAGACATGCTGCAGCTGCTGGTCGAGCTTGTAGCGCACCCACTCGGCGCTGCCTTCACGGCGCAGCAGGCGCACGGTCTGCCATTCCAGTTCGGCAAAGCCGAGCTGATGGCTGCGATGCAGGCTTTGTGCAAAGGCTTCGAGTGCCGCCAAGCCAAGCGTGAGGGCCGCGCGGCTGCGCTGATAGGTGGCGTTGCGCAGCAGGGCCTTTCGCACGCTGGCAGCGGCTTCGCTGACGGTGTGAAAATGCGCGCTCACCGTCTCGGCCTGCGGCGGCGTGTACTTGCTCTTGGCGGGTTTGAAGGCGTACGGCTCTCCATCGCCCTTGAGCAGGGCGTCGGCCAGCACGGCGTAGCGCGCGGCCCCTTCGCACTCGATGGCCGGCGCGAGCTTGCGGGCTTTGACCGATCCGACATCGCCTTGCTCGGCGAGCATGCGCAGCAGCATCGAGAGTCTGGCGGTAAGAGCGGGCGCATCGATCGCGCCATACGAATCTTCGTCCGCGCTCCAGGGCAGCGCGAGCGCCAGTTGTTCGCACAGCGTGTCGAGTGGTGCTGCCTCGCCTTCGGTCGCCGCCCAGAGTTCGGCGCGGTGCTCGAACAGGCTGTGCAGCAGGCCGCGTACCTCGAACTCGCTCAGCCCTTGCGCCGCCAAGGTATCGAGCGCGAGTGCCAGCGCACCGGTTGCATCGCGGTGCACTTGCCGAAGCACGGATTCAATCGCTTCGCCGCGCAGGGCGCGTTCGTTCTCCAGCAGCGCGAAACCGGCGGGCACTTCCGCCTCCAGTGCGAAACGGCTGAGCACCTCGGCGCAGAACACATGCAGCGTGCTGGCGCGCAGCGGCGTCTCGGCATACAGGTAAGCCTCGAACAGCGCGCGGGCACGGCTGCGGGTGTCGGCGTCATCGGCTGCACCGATTTCCCGCAGCAGCGCGCCCAGCGTCGCGTCGTCGGCGAAGGCCAGATCCTGCAAGCGAGTCGCGACGCGCGCGCGCATCTCGGCCGCTGCCTTGCGGGTGAAGGTGAGCGCCAAGATGCCGCCCGGTGCCGCACCCGCCAGCAGCAGGCGGACGATGCGCGCGGTGAGCGTCCAGGTCTTGCCGGTGCCGGCGCTGGCCAGCAGGGTGATGCTGCGGGTGGGGTCAAGTGCGGCGCTCATGGGCGCTCCAGATCTTGTCTGCGACAAACGCCGCGGTAGTCGCAGCGGGCGCAAACGGTTTCGACCCCATGCGCGGGCAGTGCCGTACCGCGTTCGAGCGCCGTCGCCAACACGCCGAGACGTGTGGTCATCGCAGGCAGCAGAGTGGTGAGCTGGGCCTCGTCCAGGCTGAGGATTTTTTCGTCCTTGAGATTCCAGTATTCGACTTCGGTCGCGTGCGCCGCCAGCAGCGCGTAATGCGGCAGCTGCACCGCCTCGCCCGCCAGCAGCTCGGCCTTGCCGGGCGACTGGCCGCTCTTGTAATCCACCACGCGGCAGCGCGTGCCGTCGTCGTCGATGCGGTCGGCGCGGCCGCGCAGCGACCAGCCCTGCGTATTGGCTTGCAGCTCGGCCTCCACTTGCACAGCGGCAACGGGCCAGCTGGCGAGCTGGCGCGCGAGCCAGGGCGTGCGCTGCGCAAAGGCCTGCTGCCAGAACCGCGCCAGCGGTCGTGCGGCCAAGTCCTCGGCGAACACACCTTGGGCGATGGCCAGCAGATGCGCTTGCATCACCGGCAGATGGGCCTCGTCGCGCGGGCCGCTATAGGGCGCGGGCAGGCCAGCCACTGCGCTCTCGAAGGCATACAGAATGCGGTGCACGCGCTCGCCGTAGTCGCTGCGATCGACCGGCGCATCGGGTTCTTCCAGCCGGTTGAGACCCAGCGCATAGCGGGCATGGAAGGCATAGGGGCATTCGATGAGCGTCTGGTGTCCACCCGCCGAGAGCGGCCGGGCCAGCAGCGCAGGCGTGGCTGCCGGTGCGGCGCGCAAGGTGGGCGACGGCAGTGCGGAGTCGCTGGCGATGTCCGCGCGCGGCGCGCGTTCGGCCAGTGCGCGGTCGATGGGCAGGGGGCAGCCGGCCGCTTGTGCGAACGCCATCAGCCCCAGCAGCGGTGCTGCGGCCTGCGCCTCTTCGCCGGCCTGCTCGGGCGCGTAAAGCACGCGCACGCGCGGTGCCGCTTGCAGCACGCGGCGCAGGCGCGCCAGCGCAAGCGCCTGCACGTCTGCGGCGGCGGGCAGGCCCAGTTCGCGACGGACGCCGGCGTTGAAGAACGGCGTGACCGTGCTGGCCAGTAGTGCTGTCGTCGCGCCGGTGAGAATCACTGCATCGGCCGCCAAGCCGTGGGTCTGGTCGAGCGTCAGCAGCTGCACCCGCGGGCCGCTGCCGCTCATGGGCGTGGTGGTGAAGCTCGCGTCTTCGAGCGCGGTGTCGAGCAGCGCGCGAAAGGCGCGCCAGTGCAGCTTGAGTGCGGTGCCGGCAAGCGCGCTGCGCAGCTCCTGCAGGCGCGCCAGCACGCGCGCACCGGCGGCATCGGCGGCGAGCGTGGCATCGAGGCCGAGACGCTGGAGGCTTTCCAGCACGCCATCGACATGCGCGCTGGCGCGGTGGCTGTCGCCCAGCGTCTGCACCGCACGGGCGCTGTGCACCAGCTGCGCCCAGCGGGCGACTTCGGTGCTCTGCATCGCCGCGCGCCAGTGCTCGGCGCCGCCGGCGATGGCCTTGCGATAGGCGCGCGGCTCCAGTGCATCGGCCCAGTCGATGCCGCCGGGCAGAAAGCCGGATTTCAGCAGCGCAAACAGCGGCCGGAACGGGAAATCCTGCTCGATGCAATCCAGCCAGTTGTCGAGTGTGGCCGCTGCCCGGCTGGTGGAAAGCGCCCAGCCGCCGCGGTCGAGCAACGTGACGTGTGCCCGTTCGAGCCGCGCCCGCAGGCGGCGCGCGAGGCGGCGGTCGTTGCAGACCACGGCGATGTGGCGTGCGCCGTCCAGCCAGGCTTCGCGCACCGCGAGATCAGCACACTGAGCCTCGTGTTCGGGGTCGGCGGCGGGTACCACGGCGATGTCGCCCAGTTGCAGAGGCGCGGTGCGCAGGCGCTGTGTCCGGGCATGGGCGCTGTCGATCGTGTCGAAGGCGGCATCGAGCCAGCGGCTGCGGTCGCTAGCCACTGCCTCTAACTCTTGCGGCCCTGCGCGGAGCTGTGCAAACAGGCGCGTGCAGGCGGCGCTGTCGCGGCCTTCGAGACGTCCTTGCGCGATGAACGTGCTCAGCGGCTTGGCCAGCGCCAGTCGCAGCGATTCGGCTTCGCTGGCGCTCAGCACATCGAAGCCGATGAAGATCAGTGGCGCGTCGTCCGGCCAGTCGCGCAGGGCGGCGTGCAGCGCTTGGCGCTGGGCGACGGCGGGAGCGGCATCGCCGAGTTCCTCGCGGAAAGCCTGATGCAGGCGGTGCACGATCTGTGCCTCGCGCGAGAGCGCTGCCAAGGGTTGCTCCGCGCCATAGCCCGCTTGCATGAGGGCTTCGAGTTCGGCGGCGTCGCTGGGCAGCGTCACCGCCTGGCGTTCGAGTTCGTCGAACAGCGCATACAGCGCATCCGCCACGCGTAACGGCGTCTGCCCTTCAAATAAAAACCGGAAGCGCGACATCGCCTCGGCAAGCCGCAGGCGACAGGCCAGCGCAGAAGCGGGTGGCGTGGCCGGTGCGCCGAGCGCGGCGAGGGTGGTGATGCGCGGCATCAGCAGCGCGCCGCCTGCCTGATGCAACAGCTGGTCGCGCAGCGAGGTGGCAAGCGCGGCCTGCGGCACCACCAGCGTCAGTGCCGAGAGATCAGGCAGTGCCGCGTGATGCGCGCCGAGAACATGCTGCGCGACGACTTGCGGAAAATCCGCACCGGGGGCAATCAGAAGGCAGCGCGCGTCGGTCATGGCGACGCGGCGAGGCTACCGTTCGAGCAGCTTGAACTTGTCGGGTTTGCCGTCCCAGGCCTTGGCATCCGCCGGCGCGCCCATGCGTTCGGTGAGCACCGGCCAGAGCTTGGATAACTCGGCATTCAAAGGTTTGAAGTGCAGCTCATGCTCTTTCAGATCGTCCTCGGCCTTGATGGCGTTGGCGGGGCATTCCGGCTCGCACAGGGTGCAGTCGATGCACTCTTCCGGGTCGATGACCAGGAAGTTGGGCCCGACATGGAAGCAATCGACCGGACAAACCTCGACACAGTCGGTGTATTTGCACTTGATGCAGTTTTCGGTGACGACGAAAGTCATTGCAGCACTCAACAAACGGGCTAGGGGGTGACAGCGGGCGGCATTTTACGGCAGTGCGGCCAAATCACCATGCAGGGCCATGAATACGGCCAATACTGCGACCGGCGCGGTTTCGGTGCGCAGGATGCGCGGGCCCAATCCCAGGCGCTGCCAGCCGTGTCGATCGGCCAGTTCCAGCTCCAGCGGCGAGAAACCGCCTTCAGGGCCGATCAGGGCGGTGACGGCCGTGGTGCGCGGCAAGGTGTTGACGGTCACCGTGCCGCCGGGGGCGAGGATGAGTTTCAGGCCTTTGCAGGGCGTGGCGACGAATCGCTCGAAAGGTAAAGGCGCTTCCACCTCGGGCACGGCGGTGCGGCCGGACTGCTCGGCCGCACTAATGGCCACACCGCGCCAGTGCTCGATCTTTTTCTCCCAGCGCTCGCCGTCCAGCTTGACCACCCCGCGCGCGGACAACACCGGCTGGAATGTCGCCATCCCCAGCTCGGTGGCTTTCTGCACGGCGTAGTCCATGCGGTCGCCCTTGCTGACGCACTGGGCGATGGTGATGGCGATGGGGGCCTCGCGCGAGATCGGATCGTAGGCGTCGATGGCTAGCGTGGCGGCCTTGCGCGAGGCGCTGGCTAGCGTGGCGGCGTACTCGCCGCCCAGGCCGTTGAACACGGTGAGCCGCTCGCCGGCCTCCATGCGCAGCACCTGCACCAGGTGGCGCAGGGCCTCGTCGGGCAGGGTGATGGTGGTGCCAACGGTGAGCGGCTGCGGCAGGTAGAGACGGGTCATCGGATCAATTGGGTGGGTCGATCGGCTTGGCGGCCAGCACATCGCAGTCTTGCGCAAAGTCACGCAGGCGGCGGGCGAGATGATTGCGCTGGCGCACATCGAGCGTGGCGGCCAGGTCGACGAAGTAGCTGCGCAGACGCTCGCGGTTGGCGTCGCGCTCGGCGACGGCGTCTTCGGTCTGGTTCAGGGCGTGCAGCCTTGCCTCGAAGCCGGGTTGCTGGCGGGAGGCCAGCACTGCGGCGAAGAGTGCCTGCTGCTGCTCGGCTTCGGCGCGTTGTTTCGCGACGTCGAAAGCACCGCGTTGCTCTGCGGCGGCGATGCGACGCTCGGTGAGCGCTTGCTGGGTCGGCAGCACGCGGCCCAGCCAGTCGTCGATGCGGCCTTCGGATTTTTCGCTCAGCCGCACACGGCGTTCTTCCGGGGTCTCGTCGGCCCATTCCTTCAGGCGCTCGTCGAGGTCTTTCTGCTGCTGGGCGAGCAGGCTGGCGATCTGCGGGTCATCGAGGCTCGCCAGCAGGCGCGCCAGTCCCGGCCGCGCCGTCTGCGCGATACGATCCAGACCGTCTTCGACTTGCTGCAAGAGCCGGGTGACCTCGGCGCGGTCGGGATTGCCGCCATCGAGCGTGTCCGCCAAGTCGCGCAGGGTCGCTGCATACAGAGGCAGCTCATGGCCGCGGTGCCAGTCCCACACCGTCTTGAGCTCGCGCTTGAGTGCGGCGCTCTGCGGCTTCTGCAGATCGACGTAGTCACCCACGGTCACCGAAACCAGAGTGTCCAGATTGTTGTAGGCTAGGCGCGTGCCGGTGCTGCAAGCGGCCAGCAGGCTCGCTGCGCACAGCAAGGTAATGCGAAGCCAGCCCATCAGAGGCTCGCCTGAGTGGCGACATCCACCGCCTCGCACAGCACTTCGCACATCATCTCGGCCTCTTTCAGTGTCAGCACGTAGGGCGGCATCAGGTACAGCACATTGCCCAGCGGCCGCAGCACCACGCCCTTGCTGAGCGCGTGGCGGTAGGCGATCAGCCCGCGCCGTTCGCTGGCCGGATAGGGCGTCTTGCTACCGGTGCGCAGCACCATCTCGACCGCCAGGATCATCCCGGTCTGACGCACTTCGGCGACATGCGGATGGCTGCGCAGGCTGTGGGTCTGCTTCCAAAGGTGTTGTGCCATCAGTCGGTTGGCGGCGAGCGCATTGCCTTCGCCGAACAAGTCCAATGAAGCGAGCGCGGCGCGGCAGGCCAGCGGGTTGCCGGTGT
>JAUSQI010000012.1 GCA_030652575.1 Stagnimonas sp.
TTCCGGTAATTCGCCAGCAGGCTATCCAACAGCTCAGGCGATACAGCGTGCTTCTTCTCTACGGTCATCGCTACTCCTCGTAGCAAGGCAGTTTCCTGCCAGTAGACCGTTTACACAAAATCTAGGACACGCCCCCAACCGGATGTTGCACATAGCCGAAAAAACCGCATCGGTGCCCGCAAACTCGCTACTCGCCTGTGTGCAGAGCTTGAGATCACTGAAAACCCGATCCTGATTCCGCACTTCACACGCGATCCCGCGATCAAGACCACCGTCGAAGCTATTACCGCTAGGCTCATCGGCTTGGTGCCAAATGCCGAGATCCAACACAGCGATGTCTTCAGTCCGATCTTTGCCCAAATGCTGCGCCACAAGCTGCAGTCTATTCCGAGAGTATTCCAATGGAACTAGCCGCCAACGGCATCAATTCGTCCAAAACATGTCCCATATCGCACACACGGATTTCGTAGCGATTAGCAGGTACGTCTGCGCTCGCGGCGATGGCTGTTATCACGGACTGAACCCGCTAGTACTGATCACGGGCGGTCACGAATTTCATTGTGGCGATCAGCGTGCGCCGACTCGCCAGTGACCACAGGCGAGACGCAGCCCAAAGCAGCCTATCGTTTAGCTGTAGAAAAGCAGTGCATTCAGCTCTCTACTTTCCTGCGCTACTGAATCGGTCGGAAATCAACGGCAGATCGGGCACTAACCGACGGAGCTGCTTGTGTAGCGTGCGCGTCTCCAGGAGGTTCCACACCCGCAGCATCGCCTCGATGGGGTCGAAGGGCTTGGTGAGAAAGTCCTTTGCGCCCAGCGACAGCGCCCGCCGCTTGGCCTGGCTGGTGGCATCCGCCGTGAGTACGAGCACGGGGCGAAACTCGTTGGCGGGGCGCATCCGCTCCAGTTGTTCGAGCACGGCGTAGCCGCTCATGCCGGGCATCATCAAATCGAGCAGCACGAGGTCGGGGTCGAACGCGGAATAGAGTTGCAGCGCCTGCTGAGGCTCGGTGGTGCTCACCACGTTGCTGAAGCCCTCGCGGCCCAGCAGGTCTTCGAGCAGCCTCAAGTTGGCGGGCTGGTCATCGACGATGAGGATGCGGGAGGCCAGCAGTTCGTCTTCGCTCATGTTTGGGTTTGGTCGAGCAGGGCCAGCACGCTGGGGACGGCGAGTGGCTTGGTGAGATAGTCGTCGGCGCCAGCGGCGCGCAGACGGGCAATGGTGTCGGGTTGGGCATCGGCACTGACGATGACGATGCGCAGACGCGCAAGTGCGGTGTCGGCACGCAGCTCGGCCAGCACGGCCTCACCGCCCAGGCTGGGCAGGTTGAGGTCAAGCAGGATCAGTTCGGGCCTGAGTTCGCGCGCACGGAGGATGCCTTGCTGCCCATCCATCGCCGTCACCAGCCGCCACGCTGATCTACGGGCGACGAGCGCCTGGATCAGCGCGAGATTGGAGGGGTTGTCTTCGATCACCAGCAGCGTGCGCTGGGTATTCGGGGCGCTTGCAGAGGGTGTGTCGGTGGCAGCCGTCATCCGCAGTGTGCTGCTGCCGGGCAGCGTTGCTGCGCGCAGATGCAGACAGAACGTGCTGCCCACCCCCGGCGTGCTGTGCGCCTCGATGTCGCCGCCCATGCACAGCGCCAGCTGCCGTGATACCACGAGACCGAGACCGGTGCCCTGCACCGGGCCTTGCTCGGCATCGAGCCGGTCGAAGGGAGTGAACAGCCTTGCAAGTGATGCGGGTGCGATACCAAGGCCCGTGTCACGCACGGTGAGGGCGACCCGCTCGCCTTGCTGCGCGGCCTCCAGATGCACGTCGCCACCCGCGCGGTTGTATTTGACGGCGTTCGACAAGAGGTTGAGCAGCACCTGCCGCAGACGCCGCCGATCCGCGAGCATGGCCAGCTCGCTCAGCGAGTCGCCCAGATGGATGGTGACGCGGTGCTGGCTCGCCAGCGGCGCGATCAGCTCGCGTAGCTCCTGCGCCAGCGGCGCAAGCGCCTGCGGTGCGACCTCCAGCTTCATCTCGCCAGACTCGATGCGGGCGATGTCGAGCACTTCGTCGATGAGGCCCAAGAGATGCCTGCCCGCGACGAGGATGTGACCGACGTGCGCGGCCTGCGGCCCGTTCTTGAGATCGAGTTCCAGCAGCTGCGCGAAGCCGAGAATCGCGTTGAGCGGGGTGCGCAGTTCATGGCTGGTGCGCGAGAGAAACTGGCTCTTGGCCTGATTCGCTGATCGCGCTTCTGCCGCGCGCTCCGCTAGCAACAGGCTGGTGTTTTGCAGACGCTCAGCCAGCAGCCCCAGCTCGTCGCGCCCGGCCGGGAAGGGCTCCAGAGAGTCGCCCTGCGCCAGCCGCTCGGCATTGACTGTCAGGCGCTTGACCCTCCAGACCACGCCGCTGAACAGCAGCATGAAAACAGCAATACCGGTGACCAGCGCCAGAAGGCTGGTGATGGCATCAACCCAGAGATTGCGCCGCAGAGCCTGGCTCGCGGCATCGGAATAGCGCGCCAGCAGATTGGCCTCGCGCGCGTGCATGGCGCGGATCTCGATGCGCAGTTCGTCGAGCAACGCCTTGCTTTCGATCAGGTGCGCTTGCAGATCGGCCGGACTCGACAACCGCCCCTCACTGCTGAGCTCTTCCAGGCTCTGGAGCTTCAAGTCCAGTAGCTGCTGGACGTGCTCCAGATGCGCTTTCATCTCGGCATCGCGGATGTTGCGGCGCAGGGCGGTGAGGGTGACGGGCAGGTCTTCCCGCGCCGCACGATAGGGGGCGAGAAAATCGTCGCGCCCGGTCAGCAGATAGCCTCTCACCCCCATGGCCGATTCGGCGAGGAGCGATTGCAGCGTCTGGATTTCGGCCTGGATCGCCAGCGCGCGCCGCACGTCGGCCTCGGTGTCGGTGATGTCCTGCTGCAAGCGGTAGCTGAACAACAGCGCCATCCCCAACAAGGCGAGCGGCATCGCTAGTGCGGCTGCACTTTTGGCGGCGAGCGACCAGTCGGTCCAGTGCAGCCAGCGCCATCGGCTCATGCGCGATGTCCCCATTCCGCGGCGCGGACCGCAGCCTGCGTGCGGTCTTTCAATCCCAGTTTGTGCAGGATGTGTTCGATGTGGATTTTCGCCGTGCCGGTGGCAATGCCCAGTTGCGCGCCGATCTCCGCGTTGCTCAGGCCGCGCGGCAACAGCGCGAACACCTGCTGCTCGCGCGCGGTCAGCCGCGCGAGCGAATCCGCCACCTCGCGGCGCGGCGCGCGCGGCCGCGCCGCACCGAGGCTGCTGACCGCGCAGGCGATGAGCGTGGCGAGCGTTTGCAGGGTGTGCAGGTCTTCTTCGCTGGGGGTGACCCGGTTGCTCTCGCTCATCAAGGCCAGCACGCCGTGGGCCTTGCCGCCGAAGCACAGTGGCAGCAGCAGCTCCAGCGCCACGTCAGGGTTTTTGCCGACGCGCAAGCGGCTCTCGATGTGCTCGCGCAGGCTCAGCCGCAGGGGCGGGCGCAGCACCGCGCCCAGCGCGCCGCCGACGGGAATCTGTGCGCCCACCGGCAGCACAGCGCCGTGGGCGGCGAGCACGGTGAGCGCGCCGCCCTCCTGCCACAGCAGCACGCCGCAATCGGCCGCCAGAAACCGCAAGGCCTGCAACAGCACCGCGGTGGCGGCGGACTTGAGCTGCGGCTCTTCCGCCAGCACGCGCGCTGCGCCATCGAGCAGGCGCAGGCGGCTCGAATCGCCCTCGGCACTGCGGAGCTGCCCGCGCAGGGCGCGGGCAGAGGGGGTGGCAAGGGCGGTTTCGGTCATGGTCGGGATGATATGCCGCGCGGCCTATCACGCGCTATGCCACTGCGCAGAGTTGCGCCCTGGCTGGCGGGGGAACAATGCGGTCGTCCAGTAACGGACTCACAAACCCACGGAGACTCAACATGACGAAGACCTTCACCCCCCGCACCCTCGCCCTCGGCCTTGCTCTCGCGGGCAGCCTGGGCGTTTCCAGCACCGCCATGGCCAAAACCCCGGCTACGTCGCACGGCGGCGGTTCCGCAGCGGTGGCAACCGACAACATCACCGAAGCCGATGTGCTCGCAGCGCAGCGCGCCTGGGGTGACGCTGTGGTGCAGATCGCCACCGAGTTTGACACCCAGGGCCTGGCCAAGGCCAAGGCAACTGCCGATGAAGTGTTGGACGACGCCTACGCCTACCAGTATGGCCCGGTGCTGTTCAAGCCCACGCTGGCACCGATGCCGCAGAACATCCGCACCACCAAGGAAGGCGCACTCGCTTACTTCGTGGGTGACAACAAGAACTTTCCCGACGACAAGGGCTTCGCGCTGAAGAGCTGGCGCAAGGTGGAGTTCAAGAACGCGGCCATCCAGCTGCGCGGCGATACCGCATTGACCATCGGCAACGTCAGCTTCACCGACAAGAACGGCAAAACCACCACCGTGGACAAGTCGTTTGGTTATGCCCGTGACGATGAGGGCGCGCTGCGCATCGTGCTGCACCACTCCTCGCTGCCCTTTACCAAGTAACCCACCACAACCGAGTGCTGGTGGGTGTCACGAGACACCCACCGCCTCATCCACCCCCGAACACCCGCAAAGCCATGAACCTGCAGACCCTTACCACCGAAACCCCGAACCGCAAGAGCATTCCGGCAGCCGCCCTGCTGTTGGCGCTGTCTGCCGTCACGATGGCACCGCAGATTCAGGCCGCCTCTGATGAAGGGCGCTGGCTGGTTCGTGGCGGCATCAGTCACGTCGAGCCTAAAGCTGACAACGGCCAGCTCTCCGTCGGCAATATCAGTGTCAATCCCCATTTCGACCCAAGCCTCAACGTCGGCTATTTCGTCACCCCTAACTGGGCGGTGGACGTGCTGCTGGCCCTGCCTTTTGAGCACGAGTTCTCGATCAATGGCTCGAAGGCGGGCAGCACCTCGCAGCTGCCGCCGACGGTCTCGCTGCAATACCACTTTCTGCCCAGTGCAAAGGTGCAACCCTATGTCGGCGTCGGTGCAAACCTCACCCTCTTCATGGATGAGCAGCTGCGCAGCGGCAACGAGCTGAAGCTTGAACCCTCGGTCGGCCTCGCTGCACAGGTCGGCCTAGACATCCCCCTGAACGCCAAATGGCGTGTGGGCTTCGACGCCCGCTACATCGACATCGATTCAAAAGCCTCCGTGGACGGCCAGGACGTCGGCACGGTCGAGATCGACCCCTATGTGCTCAGCGTCAATCTGGGCTACCGCTTCTAAGCAACTTTCGTAGCACTTCACTCATCACACCTCAGGAGACTCACCATGTTCAAACGTATTGCCACCACCGCCGTTGCCATTGGCCTTTCCCTCTCTGCTGTGACTGCGGTTTCAGCGGAAAGCACTCCCATCTTCAAAGCGCCCATCGGCGCGCAAGACGCCACCAAGTCCAAAACCTTCGGTATCAATCCTGAGCTGGGTCGGGCCTGGGTCGAGGTCACCGTCTATGAAAGCGTCACCGAACTCATCGACACCTATCGCGTGCCGGTACCGGGTTTGCGCTACGACAAAGACAGCAGTCAGGTTGTGTATGACGCTGAGGGCCGGAACGTTGTTTGCGCAAACGTCCGCGAGACCGGCAACTGGTTCTTCAAAGACCAGCGCATCGAGGCCACCGGCGACTGCGAGTTGACTCGCAGATACGTGAAGGTGCCGATCGACGACGGCTTTGCAGTCGACGTTATCGAGCATTTTGAAGTGCACTTCAAGCCCGTCGAGCGCACTGGCCGCTTGCATCAAACGACTGACAAGCAGGGCTGATTCGGGCTCTCCCCTTTGGGGCTGTGAATGTCTGTAGACTCCACCAGGGGTGGGGTCTCCGGACTGTTAGTGAATGCTGAGTCCCTCCCTCTCGGCAGATTGAAGCCGACACCACAGCCTCCTTTTTTCACCACCACAAACTACCTTCGGAGATGAGCATGAAAACCGCTGCTGCAATGGCTTTTCTGGTCGGGCTAGCCATCACGCCGTACGCAGCCCAGGCCACTGACGAGGCCGCCGAGTATTGGTTCAACCCCTCGGCGTCGCTTGATCTGGATCAAGACACCGGAGTGGAACTGGAAACCGCGCAACGCTTCAGGAGCGAAGCGGATGGTCGTCCTGACACCTACTTTGCCCGCCTGTGGCTCAACCAAGAGGTTGCACGCAACGTGACTCTCAGCGGTGCGTTTGAGCGCCGGATCAATGATGGTGGGTCGAATGAGACGCGGCTGATTCAGCAGCTTTCGACCAAGCACGGCATCTTCCGCACGAGGCTACGTCTTGAACAGCGATTCGTCGAAAACACCGACCAGATGGGCCTGCGGGTGCGCCCGCGTCTAGGCTTGGTCATTCCAGTAGATGACAACAAGCGACTTCAATTCAAGACGGATGCCGAGCTGTTTCTGACCGTTCGCAGCACCCGCAATGGCGGTGACACTGGCTTGACTGGTCTCCGTAGCCAGATCGGTTTCGCCTATGAGGTGAATGATCGGCTTTCGCTGAGTGCGGCCTATCTGCGTCAGCAAGACATCAATGATCGTGGCCCCGACACCGTCGGCCACGCGCCTGTCATCGGCATCGAATGGTCGCTGTGAGGCCGATCCCCATGGTCAAAGCATCGAGCGCTGAGCGTTTATTGGAGCGATTCATCTTCGGCAGCCGCTGGCTGCTGACCCCTGTTCTACATCGGCTTGGTCGGCGCGATCGCGCTGCTGCTGGTCAAGCTCTTCAAAGAGTTCTTTCACTTTCTGCCGACGGTGATTTCTGGCGACAGCGGTGACGTGATGGTCGGCGTGTTGACCCTGGTCGATGTCGCCCAGGTCGCCAATCTGCTTCTCATCATCATCTTCGCTGGCTACGAAAACTTCGTCTCGAAGATCGACGCCGGCAGCCATGAGGACGCCCCGACTGGATGGGCCATGTGAGCTTCTGCGACCTCAATATCATGCTCATCGGCTCCATCGTCGCCATCTCCGGCATCGAGCTGTTGAAGTCCTTTCTCAACATCGCGGCCTACACCAAAGAGCAGCTGGGCTGGAAGCTGGCCCTGTACATGACCTTCGTGATCTCCGGTGTGATGCTCGCGCTGATGGATCGCCTCACCAACAAAAACACGCACTGAACTGGAGACATCCACCATGAGCAGTATCGGCACGCCCACGATGTGGGCACTTTTCGCAGGCTTCGTCGTTGTTGCCCTGGCACTCGACTTCTTCGCCCTCAACCGTCAGGGCGCGCACAAGGTTTCGATGCGCGAGGCGGGCGTCTGGTCACTCGTCTGGGTAGCGGTGTCGTTTCTGTTCATGGGCTGGATGTGGTGGCATCTGGGCGGACTGGGCAGCGATACCGCAGCCAAGGCCACCGCCGATACCAAAGCTGTGGAGTTTCTCACCGGCTATCTCATCGAGAAAGCACTGGCTGTCGATAACGTCTTCGTGTTCCTGATGCTGTTCACCTACTTCGCGGTGCCGGCGGAGTATCAGAAGCGTGTGCTGATGCTGGGTGTACTTGGGGCGTTGGTTCTTCGCGCCGTGATGATTCTGGTCGGGGCTTGGCTCATCTCGCAGTTCCATTGGGTGCTCTACGTCTTTGGTGCCTTTCTGGTCTTCACCGGCATCAAAATGTGGTGGGCGGCGGGCAAGGAGCCAGACCTTGAATCCAACCCGGCACTGAAGTGGCTGCGTCGCAAGGTAAAGATCGCGCCGCATTACGACGGCGAGAAGTTCTTCACCGTCGTCAACGGCATTCGCATGGCCACACCACTCGCCATCGTCATCGTGCTGATCGGCATCGTTGATCTGGTGTTCGCGGTGGATTCCATCCCGGCAATCTTCGCCATCACCACCGATCCCTTCATCGTACTCACCTCGAACGTGTTTGCCATCCTAGGCTTGCGGGCGATGTACTTCCTGCTCGCGGGAGTGCATGAGAAGTTCCACCTGCTGAGCTACGGCTTGGCTCTAGTGCTCACTTTCATTGGCATCAAGATGCTCATCATCGACCTCTACAAGATTCCGGTGGTCTGGTCGCTGGGCGTGACGGCGGCGATTCTGACGCTGACGATGATTCTCTCGCTGGTGTTCCCGCCCAAACAGACTGGTGGCGGCTCTTACCCTTTCGCGGCCAAGGAGAAAGAATGACGCATCGACTCCCCGAGGGAGACAACGGATGAAAACTTTGCAAGGGCATGAGCAAGGGCTGCAAATCTCTTCCAGGATTTCACTCCGCCTGATGACGGAGGCCGATCTGCCCATGCTGCACGAGTGGCTCAACAAGCCCCATATCGTTGAGTGGTGGGGTGGCGAGCAGCCTTCGCTGGAAGCCGTGCGAGAGCACTACCGGCCTGAGGACATGGCGCTGCATAACGTGACTCCCTACATCGGCCTGCTGGATGGCAAGCCCTTCGCCTACGCCCAGTCCTACATCGCGATGGGTTCGGGCGGGGGCTGGTGGCAGGACGTGCTCGACCCCGGCGTTCGCGGTATCGATCAGTCGATTGCGTATGGAGTGTTGGCGCGCGTTGAAAATTGACCAGCGGGGGGTGCGGACGTTTTCTTGGACTATCTGGAGGGGTAGTTCATGTATTCATACGAAGATCGACTGCGCGCTGTTCGGCTTTTCATCAAGCTGGGTAAGCGTGTCGGGCTGACCATCCGCCAGCTCGGCTATCCGACCAAGAATGCACTGAAGGGCTGGCATCGGGAATATGAGCAGCGGCAGGAGTTGCGTGCTGTCCTTCTGCGTGCGTCGAAGTACACCGCAGCACAGAAAGAAGCTGCGGTCGATCACTATCTGGATAATGGTCGCAGCATCACCGTGACGATCCAGGCCTTGGGCTATCCCTCCAGAGGGCTGCTTTCCATTTGGATTCGAGGGCGATGTCCTGAGATGCGCGTCCTCGTCGCTCGTCGCTCACTGGCGGCGCCCACTGACATGAAGCAGTCGGCAGTCATCGCACTGTGCATGCGACAAGGTGGCGCTCAAGAGGTCGCCGAGAAAGTGGGGGTCTCTCGCCCAACGCTGTACGCCTGGAAGAACGAGCTTCTCAGCAGCGAGGACATCAGCCCCATGACGCGCCATCACACCCCATCAGGAAGCTCCGAGCGAGACGAGCTAGAGCAGCAGGTCGAGATGCTTCGACGCGATATCCGGCGTCTGCAGCTGGAGCAGGACATCCTGAAGAAGGCGAACGAACTCCTAAAAAAAGATCTGGGCGTCACCCCGCTGCTCCTGACAAACCGGGAAAAGACACAGCTGGTTGATGCCCTGAGATCGACCTACAGGCTGGCAGAGCTTCTCGGCATCGTCGGTTTGGCGCGCAGCTCCTTTTTCTATCACCTGGCCCGGATTCAGACCGGCGACCAATACTCCGAAGTGCGGCTCGCGATGGGCGACATCTTCAATCGCAATTACCGCTGCTATGGCTACCGCCGGATGCGGGCCTCGCTAAGCGAGCGATCCTTCGACCTCTCTGAGAAAGTCGTGCGGCGCCTGATGAAGCAGGAGTCCCTGGTCCCTGTCGCGGCCAGGCGCCGTCGATACGGCTCCTACATGGGTGAGATCAGTCCGGCGCCGGACAACCTCTTGAATCGGGACTTCCGCGCCAGTGCGCCCAATGAGAAGTGGCTCACCGACATCACGGAGTTTCAGATTCCGGCTGGCAAGGTGTATCTGTCCCCGATGATCGACTGCCACGGTGGCCTGGTGGTCAGCTGGTCGATCAGCACCCGTCCCGACGCCGAACTCGTCAACACGATGCTGGACACGGCCATCGAAACCATCATCAGCAATCCCCAGCGGCCCTTGGTGCATTCGGACCGCGGCGGCCACTACCGATGGCCAGGCTGGTTATCCCGAATCGCGGAGGCGAAGCTGGGGAGATCCATGTCGCGGAAGGCCTGCTCACCAGACAATGCCGCCTGCGAAGGCTTCTTCGGGCGTCTGAAGAACGAGCTCTTCTATTCGCGTGAGTGGATCAACACCACGATGGAGGAGTTTGTGTCCGCACTGGACGCTTACATCACCTGGTACAACGAGGCGAGAATCAAAAGGTCACTCGGATTCAAAAGCCCCATGCAACACCGTCGTAGCTTGGGATTCGCTGCTTAATCCGTCCAAGTTTTTGTCCGCACCCCCTGCTGGTCAGTTTTCAACGCGCGCCAACATCCCATCGTCCAACAGCTCATCGGACTTTCCATGAAACATGCGGCCCCAGTGGGTGGCGAACGCGACGTTTGCTGGAGGGCGGCCAACAAACGGGCTTGCCGGTCGCGCCGATCCGCTGTCAGAGGCACAGCTGCCGTCAGAAACGCTTTTGAAATCGCAGGGCTGCATAAGACTTACGTCGCACTCTTAGTAATTCATGAGGCCATGCGCCATGCGGCGCAGAGCGTTTATTGCTTCTAAAGTTGGCGCGCGCTTGCTGCAAAAACGCACAGCGGTCAGCTACCCTGGATCAGCTCTAGCCGCCGCCCGTTCAGCATACCGGTTGCATAGGCCGAACGGTCGTCGCCCAAGCATGCGTCGGAGGATAGGTTTGCGGCGATGTGATCGCAACCTAGGGGTCAGGCGACTAAAAGGTCGTTGTGGCGGGCACATTCCTTCACCCGCCAAGGAAGCAGCAGCTCAACTTCAGCGGAGGTTTTCATCAACGGGAATCGCTGAAAAATCGTCAGCAAGTAGTCGTATGGACTGAGCCCATTTGCTAAGGCAGTTTGAACCAAGCTGTAAAAAAGTCCGTTCGCTTCAGCCCCGTCTGGCGAGTCTGCGAACAGCCAATTCGGGCGTGTCCTGATTTTTGTGTAAACGGCGGGTGGGTTAACGGGTTGGCATCCGATCTTCGAATTGGATGGTGAATCGGGTGAGTGCAGCTTTCCAGTCTCGGATTGGCATCGTCCATC
>JAUSQI010000014.1 GCA_030652575.1 Stagnimonas sp.
GCGAATGGAACAACCATTCGCTGCACCTCGTTCCTTGCACTGCCCCAATACAGCCTTCGGCCGCAGCAACGTTTCATTTGTGTGCAGGCCCTAAGTGCCGCAGCGGGTATTCGTGGGGCTCTCCGGTGGAGTCGATTCCGCCGTCACCGCCTGGCTGCTCAAGGAGCAGGGTTACCTTGTCTCGGGCCTGTTCATGCAGAACTGGTCGGAGGACGAATCCGGCTACTGCACCAGCGCCGAGGACTACCAGCAGGCGCGTGCGGTTGCCGATGAACTGGGCATCCCGCTGCACAAGGTGGATTTCTCGGCGCAGTACCGCGAGCGCGTCTTTGCAGCCTTCCTGAAACAGCTCGGCGAAGGGAAAACACCCAACCCGGATGTGCTCTGCAACCGCGAGATCAAGTTCCAGCCCTTTGTCGAACATGCGTGGCGACTCGGTGCGGACTGGGTGGCGACCGGCCATTACGCCCGTGTCGAGCACCGCGAGGACGGCCCACATTTGCTGCGCGCGGCCGACGACAACAAGGACCAGACCTATTTTCTGGCTGGCGTGGCGCGAGCGCACTTTGAAAAGGTGCTGTTTCCACTCGGCGCGCTCACCAAACCGGCGGTGCGCGCACTGGCCAGCCAGGCCGGTCTGCCCAATCACCTGCGCAAGGATTCCACCGGCATCTGCTTCATCGGCGAGCGTCCCTTCAGCGCCTTTTTGGCCGAGCACTTGCCTGCATCACCGGGGCCGATTGAAACCGACACCGGCGTGGTGGTTGGCGAGCATCAGGGCTTGCAGTTCTTCACGCTCGGCCAGCGCAAGGGCATCCGCATCGGCGGCCTGCGGGGTGCGGCGGAAACGCCGTGGTTCGTGGTTGATAAGGACACCAAACGGCGTGCGCTGATCGTCTCGCAGGATGGCGAGCATCCGCGTCTCAAGCGCCATCGCGTCGTCACTGAACCCTTCCACTGGCTGCGCGCGCCATCGCCAAATGAAACCATGCTGCTGGGGCGTTTGCGGCACCGGCAGGTCTTGGCACCCTGCACTATTCAAATGCTGCCCGATGGTGGCGTCGCAGCCGACTTTGCCGACCTGCAACGCGCCGTCACACCGGGACAGTATCTGGCGCTGTACTCGGGCGAGGAATGCCTGGGCTGCGGCGAAATCGCCGCGCGTTAAAGAGCCACGTCCTCGGCATATTCGGCCAGCGTTTCGGCCTGGGGCAGATCGGCATACATCGCGCGGACTTTCATCACATCCGGCAGGCAGGCGATGAACAAGGCAATCAGGGTGGGATCGAAGTGCGAGCCCGCGTTGTTTTTCAGCAGCGCCACGGCTTCTTCCACCGGCCAGGCTTTTTTGTAGGGTCGCTCCGAAGTCAGTGCGTCGAACACATCGGCAATCGCGACGATGCGGCCGGAGAGCGGAATCTGCTCGCCCGACAACCCCCGCGGATAGCCGGAGCCATCCCATTTCTCGTGATGTGTGAGGGCAACGATGCGGGCGGTATGCAGCAGAGGGTGCGCATGGCGGCCGATGATGCCGGCACCAATGGCTGGATGCTTGCGCATCACTTTCCACTCTTCTTCGTCGAGCTTGTCGGGCTTGAGCAGGATGGCTTCGGGAATGCCGATCTTGCCGATATCGTGCATGGGTGCGGCGTTGAACAACACCTCCACGTCATCCGGCGCCATGCCGCAAGCCTCGGCGAGGATGCGCGTGTAGTGGCTCATGCGGATGACGTGCTGGCCGGTTTCATCGTCCTTGAACTCGGCGGCACGACCGAGCCGGCGGATGATTTCGAGCCGCGTCTGTTCGAGCTCCTGGGTGCGCGCCTTGACCAGTTCGGTGAGGTGGCGTTCGTGCGCGTACAGGCGCAGATGGGTGGCGACGCGCGCCTGCACCAGCGGCGGGCTCACGGGCTTGGTGATGTAGTCGACGCCGCCCGACTCGAAGCCTTTCCGTTCGTCCTCCACCTCGCTCATGCTGGTGACGAACACCACCGGGATGTTGCGGGTGCGATCCTCCAGCTTGAGCCGACGGCAGACTTCGTAGCCGTCCATGCCCGGCATCATCACATCGAGCAGCACCAGCTCGGGCTGCGGGTGGCTGTTGGCCAGGGCCAGCGCTTTTTCACCGTTGGTGGCGACCTTCAGCGTGTAGGCCGATGACAGCACGCCGCGCAGCACGTCGATGTTGAAGGGCGTGTCGTCCACCACCAGCACCACCGGCTTGGTCGGGTCGGAGGTCTGGATCTGGAAACTGCCGGTGCTGCTGAATGCGCTGGGCGATACCGATTCGATGTTTTGCATGTTTTATTGCCCCCTGAACATACCTATTCCTCATCTGCAAGGTTGAGGTCACGCAGCACTTCCTGCAAGGCCGACAGGGCTGATTCGAACTCATAATTTTCGACAGCCGATCGCAGGCGTACCAAGGCGGGCAACGGGTTGCCGGATAGCCGCTGCTGCAAGGCTTCAAACGCATCCTTGGAATCGGCATCGTGGGCCAGCAACAGGCTTCCCAGCTGCGCCGTCAGGCTGCGCAACCGTTCCCTGGAGTCGTCCTGAACCGACGCGCTCGCCGCTGCCGGTGTGTGGTGATGAATCGCCCGCAATGTTTCCTGGTGATGGATGCGCAGCAGGTCTAGAGTCTGTGACGGCACCGTTTCACCTTGCCGCAACGCGGCCTCGATCATGCCGGCCGTATCGGCCAGCAAGCTGGCCCCCAGATTGGCGGCAACGCCCTTGATGGTGTGGGCCTCGCGGGTCGCACGCGCGCGATCGCCCGACTCCAGCGCGGTGATGATCTGCTGTGCGGCATCGCCGTGATCGGCCGCGAAGCGCGCCAGCAGGCGATCCAGCAGGCTCTGGTTGCCACCCAGCCGCAGCAGTGCATTGGCACGATCAAATACCCGCATCTTGGCTACAGCAGACGAAATCGCTGGCTCGATTGCGGCCGGCTCAGCTGCCGCGACGGCGGGTGCAGGGGCTGCACCCCTGCGATATCGCAGCAAGGTATCGAATAGCTCGCGCCGGTCGATGGGCTTCAGCAGATGGGCGTCGAAGCCTGCCAGACGGCTGGCTTCACGATGCGCGGGCATGGCGTGCGCCGTCATCGCCACCAGCGGCAGCGTCGCAAAACGCGGGTCGTCGCGCAGCAGGCGCGCGGCTTCGAGACCATCGAGCTTGGGCATCTGCAAATCGAGCAGCACCACATCGAACTCGCTGTCGTTCAATCGCGTCATCACTTCTTCGCCGTTGCGGGCACGCCGCACACCGGCGCCGGCGGATTCGAGAATGGCCGTGGCGATTTCCAGATTGACCTCGTTGTCGTCCGCCACCAGCACCCGCAGACCGACCAGCGGTTGCAGCGCATCGCCGCTGTCGCCGACGGCCTCGGCGCGGCCCAGGGCGGCAAGCACCGTGTTGAACAACGCGGAGGGACTGAAAGGCTTGGCCAGGAAGTCGCGCAGCGCGATGCCTTCACACTGCCGCACCAGTTCTTCGTTGATATAGGCCGTCGCCATCAACAGCGCCGGCTGCACGGCAAGCGGAAGTTTGCGGATGCGCTCGGCGGTTTCCACCCCGTTCAGGCCGGGCATGCGCCAGTCGAGCACCACGAGTGCGATGGACAGTTCCGCCGCCTGCAACACCTCCAGCGCCGACAACCCGTTGTCGACGCTCTGCACATCGAAGCCGAACGCTTTCAGCCAGCCCTCGGTCACGGCGCGGGTCTCGGTGTTGTCGTCCACCACGAGCGCCCGCAAGCCATACAGATCACGCGGCAGGTCGTAGCGCGGTTGCGGGGTCGAAGGCAGCCCGACCAGGGCTTCAAAGCGGAACACGCTACCTTCGCCCGGCACTGAGCGCGCCTGGATATCGCCGTCCATCAACCGGATCAGGTTGCGGGCGATCGACAAGCCCAGTCCGGTACCGCCGTACTTGCGGGTGGTGGAGGCATCGCCCTGCGCGAAGGATTGAAACAGGCCTTCGATCTGCATCGCGCTCAGGCCGATGCCCTCATCGGATACCTCGAACGCCAGCCGCAGACCGTCGTCGTCGCGACTCACCTCGGCCACCCTTACCACCACGGTGCCGCGCTCGGAGAACTTGATGGCGTTGCTGGTGAGGTTGAGCAGCACCTGGCCGAGTCGCAGGGGGTCGCCCAGCAGACGCATCGGCAAACCCGGCGGCACCTCGAAACGCAGTTCCAGATTCTTTTCGATGGCCTTGAGATGGGTTACCGCAGAGAGGCCGTCGAGCACCGTGTTGAAATCGAACTCGGTGCGTTCCAGCGTCATCTTGCCGGCCTCGATCTTGGAGTGGTCGAGGATGTCGTTGAGGATGCCCAGCAGCGACTGGCTGGCGGTGTTGATCTTGTCCAGATAGCCGCGCTGCGCGTTGGTCAGCGTGGTCTGCCGCATGAGCTGGCCGAGACCGATGATGGCGTTCATCGGCGTACGGATCTCGTGACTCATGGTGGCGAGAAACTCGCTCTTGAGACGGTTGGCGCCATCGGCCACCTGGCTCGCCGAGGCGAGCGAGGCCTCCAGCTCCTTGATGTCGGTGATGTCGAGCCAGGCACCGCTCCAGACCATGCCGCCGTCTTCGACGCGCGGGGTCGACAGGGAGCCACGCAACCAGCGCAGGGCGAATGCCGTGTCGCGCACGCGGAAATCGAAGAATATCGGCCGCTGCTCGCGGTGCGAGGTATCCAGCGCGCTGAACATCACCGGCAGATCGTCGGAGACGATGCGCCCGATCAGCTTGGTCATGTCTTCGACCAACTCTTCGCGGGTGATGCCGATCAGCCCATAGATGTTTTCGCTGACGAAGCGCACCGACAGCTCATCCTCGAAATCGCGCTGCAACTGGAACACCGTGCAGGGCACGTTCTCAGTCACTTCGCGCAGGCGGCGCTGCAAGGTCTCGGCCTTGAGGGTGGCTTCTTTCTCGTCGGTGATGTCGCGTGTGAAGCCATTCCAGACGAACAGCTCGCCGTCCGGCCCTTGCGGCCGCGCGAGAATCAGCAACCAGCGCAGTGCACCGTCTGCCCGTCGCGTGCGGCATTCGCGCAGCACTTCGGCACCGCTGTGGATCGACTCGCCCAGCGCCATTTCCAGGCGCCGCCAGTCTTCGGCGAACAACATGCTGTGCAGCGCGGTCGCATCGCGCAGCACCAGATCCGGTTCGATCTGATGCACCTGTCGCGCGCCATCGCTGATGTAGGAATACAACCACTCACCGCTGGGCGTGGTGGCGAGCTGGAACACCGCACCGGGCAGTGCGTTGGTGAGCCGGCTCAAGCGCTCCTCGGCGCGCTTGGCCTGCATCTCGCGCAGTTTTTCTTCGCTGATGTTGAAGGTCATGCCGTTCCACATCACCACGCCCTGCGCGTCGCGTGTTGGCACGGCCTGGGTGCGCATCCAGGCCGTGAGACCGGTTGGCAGGCGCATGCGGTAGTCGATGCGGAACGGCACCAGGTTGGCGTACGAGCGATCAATCGCGGCCGTCATGCGGATGCGATCGTCCTCATCCACCGGGTCGTACAGGCGGCTGATGTCCGCCAGGGCTTCTGCGGCACTGAGACCATGCGTGCTGACGCCGGCGGAAACGAAAACGAGCTTGTAGGGTGTGGCCGCCGATTCGCGGCGCATCTGGTAGATGAAGCCCGGCACCCCGTCGGTGAGATCGCGAAGGAACTGCTGGGCTTCCAGCCGTTCGTTTTCGACCGTCTTGAGGCGGGTCAGATTACCGATGTAGCCGTTCCAGACCACCACGCCATCCCGCGCGCGGCTCGGTACCGCACGGGTGGACATCCATTCCAGATGTCCATCCGCCATGCGCACGCGGTATTCCACATCCACCGCCTGCTGGGACAGGGCCGAGTGTTCCAGCGCCTCGCGCACCCGAGCCCGATCTTCATCGTGGATGGAATTGAAAAAGGCGTCGCCGTCGTGGTTGAAGTCGTCCGGCTTGACCCCACGCACGGTGTAGAGCGAGGGGCTGGCGAAATTGAGCGTGAAGCTGCCGGCCAGATCGCGTTGCACCTGAAACACCACGCCCGGCACGTTGTCGGCAATCTCGCGCAGGCGCTGTTCGGTTTGTTCGGCACGCTGCTCCGCGTTTTTCTGCGCGGCGATGTCGATGGTGACACCGCTCCACACCATGCCCTGCCCACGCTCGTGCAACGGTCTGATGATGCTTCGGACCCAGCGCATGCCTTGCGGGCTGAGCACCCGGTATTCCTGCTCCCTTTCGCGGCGCTCGACAGCGCTTTGCTGGATGGCGTTCATGACGCCCGGCTGGTCGTCGGTGTAGATCGTGCGCAAGAAGACTTCGATCGGCAGCGTGTCTTCTTCCACATCGATGCCGAACAGCCGACGCGCCTCGGTGCTGGCGTAGCGCACCACCAGCGTGCCGCCGCGGGTTTGCTCCATCTCGAAAATCAGTGCCGGGCTCGACTCCAATATCTGTTCGACGGCCTGAGGCCTGCGCATCACGGAGCGGTCGGCAGCCTGCAAGCGCCGCAGCCGCCACCACAGCAGCGCCGCGAACAGGGCCAGAAACACCAGCAGCACGGCAGCGACCACATTGAACAGGGTGAAATCCCGCTCGACACGCGTGAGCAGGGGCGGCACCGCGGCCCCGCCAGTGACGGGGTGTTCAAGCCAGCGCGCGCGCAAGGCACGGTGACGCTCCGGCGGCAGGCTATCCCAGGCTTTTTCGAGGATGCCCGCCAGCGGGCCGGTGGCGGCGGGCACCCACCAGTAGAGCGCTCCATCCACCGCCGCACCGGGGGTGTAAGGCCCGGCAATCTGCAAGCCCACCAGGCCGCGCTGGCGGATGAGAAACTCGGCCACCGCCAGGCTTTGCACGCTCATGTCGGTGCGGCCGACCGCCACATCCACCAGGGCGGGCTCGAAGCCTTCGCTGTTCAAGAACTGCTGCGCGGAGACGCGGGCGGCGTAGTCCTGTGCCGGCGCATAGCTGCGCACCAGCGAGACCCGCTGATGACCGCTTGCAGCGGCATCGGCAAAGCCGCTGCCTTCACGACGCACCACCAGCACGGGATAGTCGTGCGCGATGGCCCGTTGCACCGGCACGAAATCGCGCGTCGGCACCGGCACGGCAAAGCCGATGACCAGTTGCCCCAAACCACCCTTGGCCGCGTTGACCAACTGGTCGCGGCGGGTTTGCTCGCTCCACTCGAACCGCAGGCCCGTGACCCGCGAGAGTTCTTGCAGATACTCGGGATACAAACCGATATGGCTGCCATCAGCGGCGAGGTAATCAAAAGGCGGCGAGGCGGCATCTGAAAGCACCCGCACGACGGGATGCTCGGCCAGCCACTGCCGCTGTTCGGCGGTAAACACATTCGCGCTGGACAAAGGGCTGGCAGCGCCCGGTTCTGCCGCCGCCGGCGCATCGACGGCGACAGCCCTTGCCGCCCAAAACCAGGCGGCAAAGCAGAAGTAGCACAGTCTGACGAATCGGCTACGCATCGCCCGCCATTGGTTGAGTGTTAACGACCAGTATAATTGCCGCCCGCGCAGCCGCTTGCGGCTTGTCGCCAGCCCTTATCAGCACCGCTTGCGGTGCTGAACAGTGATTACCAACAGCCATCTCCACGGAGCGAGCCAGCCATGACGGACAGTTTTAAGTCCAAATCCACCCTTACGGTGGGTGCCAAGAATTACACCTTCTTCGACCTGACCAAGCTGGAGGGCCAGTTCAAGGTCAGCCGCCTGCCCTACTCGTACAAGGTGCTGCTGGAAAACCTGCTCCGCCACGAAGACGGCGTGAACACCACCGCCGAGACCATCAAGGCCTTCGCCGGCGCTGACCTGAAGAAGCTGCCCTCGAAGGACATCGACTTCACCCCCGCCCGCGTGATCCTGCAGGACTTCACCGGCGTGCCCTGCGTGGTTGATCTGGCCGCCATGCGCGATGCCATCAAGACCCTCGGTGGCGATGCCGCCAAGGTGAACCCGCTCTGCCCGGTGGAGCTGGTCATCGACCACTCGGTGATGATCGACCACTACGGCTCGAAAGACGCACTAGATCTGAATGCCAAGGTCGAGTTCCAGCGCAATGCCGAGCGCTACACCTTTCTTCGCTGGGGCCAGGAAGCGCTCAAGAACTTCAAGGCCGTGCCGCCGGATACCGGCATCGTCCACCAGGTCAACATCGAATATCTCGCGCGCGTGGTGTTCGAGAAAGACGGCCTGCTCTACCCCGATTCCTGCTTCGGCACCGACAGCCACACCACGATGGTGAACGGCATCGGCGTGCTGGGCTGGGGTGTGGGTGGTATCGAGGCCGAGGCCGCGATGCTGGGCCAGCCCTCCTCCATGCTGATGCCGGAAGTCATCGGCGTGCGCGTCAGCGGCAAGCTCGCCGAAGGTGCGACCGCGACCGACCTCGTGCTCACCGTCACCGAAATGTTGCGAGCCCGCGGCGTGGTGGAGAAGTTTGTGGAGTTCTTCGGCCCCGGCCTTGCCAATCTGTCGGCCAGCGATCGCAACACCATCGCCAACATGGGCCCGGAATACGGTGCCACCTGCGGCATCTTCCCGATCGACGAAGAAACCCTCAACTACCTGCGTCTCACCGGCCGCGCCGAAGACGACATCGCCAAGGTCAAGGCCTACGCCCAGGCCCAGGGCATGTGGTGGACGCTCGACGCCCCCGAAGCCGAATACACCGACGTGCTCTCACTCGATCTGGGCAGCATCAAGCCCAGCCTCGCCGGCCCCAAGCGCCCGCAGGATCGCGTGCTGCTCACCGACGTGAAGGCCAACTATCGCAAGGCCTTCGAAGCCGAGCAGAAGGCGCGCCCCAGCAAGGGGCCCGCAACCGTCACCGACAACGGCAAGACCTTCGAGCTGAAAGACGGCGCGGTGATGATCGCGGCGATCACCAGCTGCACCAACACCTCGAACCCCAGCGTGCTGATCGGTGCCGGCCTGCTCGCCAAGAAGGCACGCGCGCTGGGCTTGGCTGCTCAGCCCTGGGTCAAGACCTCGCTCGCTCCGGGCTCGCTGGCAGTCACCGAGTACCTGAAAAAAGCCGGTCTGATCGAAGACCTGGAGGCGATGGGCTTCTACGTCACCGCCTACGGCTGCACCACCTGCATCGGCAACTCTGGGCCCCTCAACGAGCCGCTGGGCAAGGCGATCACCGACAACACGCTGAGCGTCTCGGCCGTGCTCTCGGGCAACCGCAACTTCG
>JAUSQI010000015.1 GCA_030652575.1 Stagnimonas sp.
GCTGATGCGCGTCAACCACGCCGGTGAAGTGGCGGCGCAGGGGCTGTATCACGGGCAGGCGCTGATGGCGCGCGACCCGGTGATCCGCCAGCAGCTGTTGGCCGCGGCCCGGGAGGAGCAGGACCATCTGCACTGGTGCGCCGAGCGCCTGCAGGAGCTCGGCGACGGGCCCAGCCGACTCACGCCGCTCTGGTATGCGGGCTCGGCCGCCATCGGTGCCCTTGCAGGGCTGCGCAGCGATGCCGTCAGCCTGGGCTTTGTTGCTGAAACCGAGCGGCAGGTGAGTGCGCATCTGGGCGAGCATTTGCAGCGCCTGCCTGCGGGCGATGCGGCCTCGCGCGCGGTGGTGCAGGCGATGAAAACCGATGAAGAGCGCCACGGTCAGGAGGCGCTCGACGCCGGCGGCAAGCTGCCGCCGGTGCCGGTGCGCGGACTGATGCGCCTGGTGGCCGACGTGATGAAGTTCGGCGCGGCGCGGTTCTGAATCGCGCGCGTATGGCCGCCCAGAGGGCGAGCCGCTTCGTCGCCGTGTGTTCTGCTGCCACCCGGCAGTTACTTCGCGATAAGCCAATTTTCCCGCTGGTGCGTGCCCCGTCCCGGCACTAGGGTTGCGAGCAACACACCACGTTGGCATCCGCGCCGGCGATTGGCCTCCTGTACGGACACCGGGCCAGCAAGTCATTTCGGAGAGCTTCGCCATGCAACATCCCAGAATCGCCCCCGCAGCCGGCCTGTCGCTCTCCCTTGCGGCGCTGACGCTGGCAAGTCTGCTGATCGCCGGCTGCGGCAGCAGCAAGGCCCCGGACGCCTCGGCGCTCAACCCGACCAATCCGGGTGCTACCGGCCGCAAGTTCTTCATCAAGCCGGGGGCCGACGCCACCACCGACATGGTCAGCGCGATGATCCAGGCGGCACCGGGCGATGTCATCGAGTTCGACTGCGGCTACTTCGAGCTGAGCAATACCTTCCAGCTCACCGACACCGAAGATGTGCTGGTGAAGGGCTGCGGCAAGGACAAGACGGTGCTGAGCTTCAAGAGCAACAACGCGCCCGAAGGCGTGCTGGCGGTCAATGTGCGCGGCGTGACATACCAGGATTTCACCGTCGCCGACACCGGTGGCAATGGCTTTGAGCTGCGTGGCGTCGACAACGCCAAGCTGCTGCGGGTGCGTGCGATCTGGAGCAGTGGCGGCGGCCGCGAAAGCGCCGATCCGATCACGGCGGAGAACTATAAAGATCGTCTGCATGTGCCCTGCACCGATCCGCCGACCCAGGACCCGACTGCACCCGAGAACGTGCTGGGCGACACCACATCGCCCGACTACACGCCCAGCCCCAAGTCCGGGCGCTACGGCATTTATCCGGTGTCGTCCGAAAACGTGCTGGTGGATGACGCGGAGTCGATTGGTGCGTCGGATGCCGGCATCTATGTCGGCCAGACCAACAACGCCATCATCAAGAACTCGCGCTCGGCCTACAACGTGTTCGGCTTCGAGATCGAGAACGTGCAGGGCGGCGAGTACGCCAACAACCTGGCCGAGTGCAACACCGGTGGCTTCCTCGTATACGACCTCGACGCGCTCAGGCAATACGGCGATCGCAGCCGCATGTACGGCAACGTGGCGCGCAACAACAACACCTACAACTTCACCTCCGGCGGCATCGTCGGCAGCGTGCCGCCGGGCAGCGGCATGATCACGCTGAGCTATGACCGCATCGACATCTTCGACAACACCTTCGAGAACAACAACACCGCTGGCATCATCCACACCAGCTATGAGGTCTTCCCTGAAGGAGCGGGCCGGCCGAACGAGAAGCGCATCGACTGGTACACCGAAGGCGTGCACATCTTCCGCAACAAGTTCATCAACAACGGCAATGCGCTGCCGATCATCACGTCCAATGCGCTCATCGCCGGGGATGTGGCCAAGGTGCTGCCCGTGGTCATTGGCGTCAAGAACCAGCTGGCTTGCCTGATGCCACAAAACCTCGCCGCCTGTGCGGCAGCTGGCGTGGCGGGTGGATTGGGCACGCAGGTCGCCGGGTTTCGCGGCGCGCACATCCTGTGGGACGGCCTGGTCGACACGCTGGCCGACTGCCCCTACCCCAAGAAAGCCAACGGCGACCCGGTGCCGATGGACGCGCGCGGCAAGCCGCTGCACACCAATGAGGACCCGGACCCGGCCTGCCACTACAACGGTTACAAGTTCGATACCGAGGCCACCGGCAGCCCGCGCATCAAGCCTGATTGGTTCATGAGCTGCATCGACGAAGACAATGATTTTTCGGCCGACAGCCTGGCCTTCGCCAACTTCAACGGCACCAAGGGTGCGAATGCGGCGATCAAGCTCGCCGTGGGCGCCACGCCGTCAATCACCGATTTGACCGAGCTGCAACAGCTGCCTTCGAGCTTCGACCTGACCCCGCATCGCTGCAAGGCCAGCTACGGCAAAAACCTGCCGCTGCTGCCGCCGGTGGTGATCCCGCCGTTCGTGCGCTCGGGTCTCATCGACCCGGCACCGGCGCAGGCCGAGATCGACCGCCTGTGCGGCAAGGTGATGGCGGCAGGCGTGGTCAATTTCGACGCCAGCAAGGTCAACTGCCCGACGCTCGATCAGTACAACCTGTTCCGCGATCCGCAGGACCCGACCAGTGCCGCCAACAGCGGTGGCGTGCCGTACTCGCTCAACAGCAAATTGTTCTCCGACTACGCGGTGAAATATCGCGTGCTGTACATGCCGCCCGGCACCAAGGCGGTGTATCGCGAGGCCGCGAGCGACGGTGCGAATGCCGTCATCGTGTTCCCGGTCGGCACCATCATCGCCAAGAGCTTTGCCTTCGACGACGAAGACTCTGGGGCAGAGGACATGATTGAAACCCGCCTGCTCATCAAGCGCACCGCCACCAACGGCGCCGCGCGCTGGCACGGCATGAGCTATCGCTGGACCACGGTAGACGGCAAGCGCGTGGCCAAGCTCGCGCTGGGCGGCGGCACCGCTGCGGTGTCGTGGAAACACACCGATGTCGATTCCGGCGTGCTGCACACCGGCAGCACCGACAGTTATCTCATCCCCAACGCCAACCAGTGCCTGAGCTGCCACTCGCGCGAGGATGCCGAACCGGGCTCTGCGCCCATCGGCCCGAAAGTGCGCTTCATGAACAGGCCGTACAAGCCGGAAAGCAAGAAGGTCAGCGGCCAGAGCCAGCATGAGATCGCGGGCAAGAACCAGATCGACTATCTCTGCGCCAAGGGCCTGATGGCGGGCTGCCCTGCGGATCGGGGCGTCGACAACATGACCCAGGTCGCCAAGCTGCTGGAGAAGAGCCCGATCTACAACGTGCCCGGCAGCTCCGGCTTTGCCGCCAATACGCCGGAGGACATCGAAGCCCGCTCACGCGCCTGGCTGGAAGTGAACTGCCAGCACTGCCACAACGTGCGCGGCTTCGCGGCCAGCACCGGCTTCTATCTGGACTCGCTGCGCAAGGTGGATACGACCTACGGTGTCTGCAAGACCACCACCGCGACCGGCACCGAAGGCCGCGGCGGCCGTACTTACGACATCCACCCTGCGGACGCGGCGGACTCCATCATCCCCTTCCGCATCGGGCCCGAGGCCACCCTGCCTTCGGCCCGCATGCCGCCCATCGCGCGCAGCGTGGTCGATACCGAGGCGCACGAACTCATCACCCGCTGGATCAACGAAGTGGTGAAGGTCGATGCCGAGAAGTATCCGGGTTCGGACAGCTGCACCGACTAAAGCGTCTTGATGCCTCAACGCAAAAACCCCCGGTAGCACCGGGGGTTTTTGTTGTGAGCGGTTTTGAAAGCGCAGTCGAAACTGCCGTGCACTCGCTCGGTCAGGCCTGAATGTTCTTGCCGTAGAAGATTTCCATGATCTCGTGGTCGACGCGACCGCGGATGCGCTTGGCTTCGCGCGGCGGCAGCTCGCTGGCGCCTTCGCCGAACAGGTAGGTGTCGAGGTCGAGTTCCTTGAGCTTCATCTTGGTGTGGAAGATGTTCTCCTGGTAGACGTTGACGTCCACCATGTCGTACTTGTCCTTGATGTCGCGGGCGATGAAGTTCTGCGCCGAGTCGATGTTGTGGTCGATGAAGTGCTTCATGCCGCGCACGTTGCGGGTGAAGCCGCGCACGCGATAGTCGAGCACCACGATGTCGCTCTCGAAGCTCTTGATGAGATAGTTCAGCGCCTTCAGCGGGCTGATCTTGCCGCAGGTGCTGACGTCGATATCCGCACGGAAAGTGCTGATGCCGGCATCCGGGTGGTTCTCGGGATAGGTGTGCACCGTGATGTGACTCTTGTCGAGATGGCCGACGACGCTGTCCTTGCCGGGTGTCTTCATGCCGTCGAGGTGACCCTCGGAGATCAGCATGGTGACGCTCGCACCCTGCGGGTCGTAGTCCTGCCGTGCGACGTTGAGCACGTGCGCACCGATCATGTCCGCGACGTTGGTGAGGATCTCGGTGAGGCGCTCGGCGTTGTATTGCTCGTCGATGTATTCGACGTATTCCTGCTGGTCGGCCTTGGTGCGGGCGTAGCAGATATCGTAGATGTTGAAGCTCAGCGACTTGGTGAGATTGTTGAAGCCCAACAATTTGAGTTTCGGGTTGCTGGTGGGTTTCATCTTGGCCAAGTTGTTCTCCCAATAAAAAGTGTGCGAGCTGTGCGACCAGGCACAGCAGACGGCGGTGAAACGAAAATCCCCGCAGGGTGAGCTGCGGGGACTCAGAATTATCCGGCAAAAGTGTGTTTTTTGCCCATTAAACTTTGATGACCGTTGTTTCAGTGCGGTATCAAGCCGGTTCGCGAATCTCGAAGCCGTGGGTGATGGCGACACCGCCCTTGGTCAGCATGATCGAGGCGGAGCAGTATTTTTCGGCCGAGAGCTGCACGGCACGTTCGACCTGCGCCGGGTTCAAGCCCTTGCCGCTGACCACGAAGTGCAGATGGATGGCGGTGAACACCTTGGGTTCGGTCTCGGCACGTTCGGCCTTCAACTCGCAGACGCAGTCGGTGACCGGTTGGCGACCCTTTTTCAGGATCATCACCACGTCGACCGACGAGCAGGCACCCACGCCCATCAGCAGCAGCTCCATCGGGCGTGCCCCGAGGTTGCGGCCGCCAAGCTCGGGTGGGCCATCCAGCACGATGGCGTGACCCGAGCCGGACTCGGCGACGAATGCCATGTTTTCTACCCATTTGATGCGCGCCTGCATTGGCTTCGGCCGGTGACGGGAAGGGCTTAAATCATGTGGTATCGTCCCGGAAAATCAAGGTCCACGACGCCCGCGCGTCGCGTTTCGCACGAGGGAGCGACACCGAACCATGCTTGACCAACCCGCCATCCAAGCCTTCATCGCGCAGGCGACCAAGCGGTCGTTCCCCGCCAAGCAGATCATCATCCATGCCGGCGATGCGCCGCAGTCGCTGTACCTGATTCTCGAAGGCTCGATGAGCGTCAGCGTCGCCGACGACGAAGAGCGCGAGATGGTGCTGGCGTATCTGAATCCGGGCGATTTCTTCGGCGAGATGTGCATGTTCCCCGAGCAGAAAACCCGCACGGCGGAAGTGCGCACGCGCACACAGGCGCTGGTGGCGGAGATCGGCTACGACCACTTCCGCCGCTTCATCCGCGAGAACCCGGAGATCATGCTGGCGCTCGCCGGTCAGCTCGCCCAGCGGCTGCGCGCGACCACGGCGAGGCTCACCGATCTCGCCTTCCTCGATGTGCAGGGCCGCGTCGCGCACGAGATCATCAATCTCTGCCGTCAGCCGGATGCCCAGCCGCATGCACGCGGCACGCTCGTGCGCATCTCTCGGCAGGAGCTGGCACGCATCGTCGGTTGCTCGCGCGAGATGGCGGGCCGCGTGTTGAAGAAGCTCGGCGACGATGGCACGGTGACCGTGCAGGGCCGCAGCATCGTCGTGCTCGGTGTGCAGTTCACCGGCGTCGTGAAGCCGGCGCTGCGCCGCCGCTAGGCGGTCAGCGCCGCGTCAATCGCGGCCGACCAACTGTCTTAGCGCCGCGCCCGGTGCGGCCTGACGCATCAGCGACTCGCCCACCAGAAAACGGTGCACGCCTGCCGCGCGCATGGTCGCGACATCGGCTGACGTGACGATGCCGGATTCGGTGACCACATCCGTTCCCGGCGGGATATCGGCCAGCAGATCGAGCGTGTTGTGCAAGCTCACCTCGAAGGTGCGCAGGTTGCGGTTGTTGATGCCCAGCAAAATCGGGTTTTGCGCGCCATCGCGTGCGGGCGGCGGCAGCTTGGCTTTCAGCACCACGTCCAGCTCCGCGCGGTCGTGAATCTCGACCAGCACGTCCATGCCCAGGCTCACCGCGTACTGCGCGAGTGCTTCGAGCTGCGCCGGTTCGAGTGCGGCGACGATCAGCAGCACGCAGTCGGCGCCGATGGCGCGCGCTTCGGCGATCTGTAGCTCGTCGATCAGGAAATCCTTGCGGATCGCCGGCAGCACGCAGCTCGCACGCGCCTGAATGAGAAAAGCGTTATGGCCTTGGAAGAACTGCTCGTCGGTCAGCACCGACAAGCAGGCAGCACCTCCCGCCGCATACTCGCGCGCAATCCAGCCGGGGTCGAAGTCGGCACGGATCAAGCCCTTGCTCGGCGAGGCTTTCTTGATCTCGGCGATCACGCCCGCTTCGCCTGCCGCGACTTTGGCGGTCAGCGCACCAATGAAGCCGCGTGTGGCGCCCTGCTCGCGGCCCAGTGCCTCCAGTGTGCTGCGCGAGTAGCGCTT
This sequence comes from Stagnimonas sp., assembly GCA_030652575.1. Classification (GTDB taxonomy): domain Bacteria; phylum Pseudomonadota; class Gammaproteobacteria; order Nevskiales; family Nevskiaceae; genus Stagnimonas. The sequence goes on from JAUSQI010000015.1 coordinate 6,783, forward strand.
GGTCAGCAGCTTGATCTCGTCGGCCTTGACCGCGAGGATTTTGTCGAGGATGTCGCTCATGAGTTCTGGTTCTGCGTGGCGCGCACGAAGGCGTCCAGCTTGGCGCGGGCCGCACCACTCGCGAGCGCCGCGCGCGCCTGGTCGATGCCGGTGCGGATCGAGTCCGCCAGGCCTGCGGTGTAGAGCGCCGCACCGGCGTTGAGCGCGACGATCTCGCGGGCGATGCCGGGCGTGTTGTCGAGTGCTTCGAGCAGGCGTGTTTTCGACTCGGTGGCATCGGCCACGGTCAGCCCGCGTGAGCCAGCCATCGAAAGGCCAAAGTCTTCGGGATGAATCTCGTATTCGCGCACGACACCGTCGCGCAGCTCGCCGACCAGCGTGCCTGCACCGAGCGTGATTTCATCGAGGCCGTCCTTGCCCCAGACCACCAGCGCGCGCTTGGCACCGAGACGTTCGAGCACGCGCACCTGGATGCCGACGAGATCGGGGTGGAACACGCCCATCAGGATGTTGGGCGCATCGGCCGGGTTGGTGAGCGGGCCCAGGATGTTGAAGATTGTGCGCATGCCCATCTCGCGCCGCACGGGAGCGACGACCTTCATCGCCGGATGATGGTTGGGCGCGAACATGAAGCCGATGCCGCACTCGGCGATACAGGCAGCGACCTGCTCGGGTTGCAGGTCGAGCTTCGCGCCCAGGGCTTCGAGCACATCCGCCGAACCGCTCTTGGAGGACACGCCACGATTGCCGTGCTTGGCGACTTTCGCCCCCGCCGCGGCCGCCACGAACATCGCGGCCGTCGAGATATTGAAGCTGTGCGCGCCGTCGCCACCGGTGCCGACGATGTCGAGGAGATGATCATTGACGGCAAAAGTGCCGTCGCTCGCCCGCTCTCTCGTATCGACCTTGCGCGCGAACTCGCGCATGACGAGGGCGGCGGCGGCGATCTCGCCCACGGTTTCCTTCTTGACGCGCAGGCCGGTGAGGATGGCAGCGGTCATCAGCGGCGAGACTTCGCCGCGCATGATCGCGCGGAACAGCTCGATCATTTCGTCCTGGAAAATCTCGCGGTGCTCGATGGTGCGTTGCAGGGCTTCCTGCGGAGTCAGTGCCATCAGCGTTTCTCCTCCAGAAAGTTTTTCAGCATCGCGTGCCCATGCTCGGTGAGGATGGACTCGGGATGAAACTGCACGCCTTCGATGGGCAGCGTTTTGTGGCGCAGACCCATGATCTCGTCCATCGAGCCGTCGGCGTGCTGGGTCCAGGCGGTGATCTCGAAGCACTCCGGCAAGGACTCGCGCGCCACGATCAGCGAGTGGTAGCGGGTGGCCGTGAACGGTGACGGCAGGCCCGCGAACACGCCTCGTTGCGAGTGATACACGGGCGAGGTTTTGCCATGCATGACTTGTCTGGCGCGCAGCACCGTGCCGCCGAAGGCCTGGCCCATGGCCTGATGGCCGAGGCAGACGCCGAGGATCGGGAAGCGACCTTTCAGCTTGGCGAGCAACTCCAGACAGATGCCCGCCTCATTGGGCGTGCAGGGGCCGGGCGACAGCACGATGTGGCTGGTTTTTTTCGCGGCGACTTCAGCGACCGTGATCTGGTCGTTGCGATGCACCTCGACCTCGGCCCCCAGCTCGCCGAAATACTGCACGAGGTTGTAGGTAAACGAGTCGTAGTTGTCGATCATCAGGATCATAAAGGCACCTAACTTATTGTTT
>JAUSQI010000023.1 GCA_030652575.1 Stagnimonas sp.
GTCCGGCATTGGCGGCATGAACCATTTCATGCTGCCGGATGGCGATCTCGCCGGTGGCAACTCGGCCCGCTACGGCAGTTTCGCGATGGAAATCCTCATCAACGAACTGCTCAAGGCCGGTGCCCGGCGCTCGGGCCTTGAAGCCAAGGTGTTCGGCGGCGGCGCGGTGCTCAAGGGCTTCACCGATACCAACGTGGGCAAGCGCAACGCCGAGTTCGTGCTGAGCTATCTCAAGGCCGAGCGCATCCCGGTGGTGGCGCAGGATCTCGGCGACACCTGTCCGCGCAAGATCTATTGCTTTCCCCACGAGGGCCGCGTGATGGTAAAGCGGCTGACCGTCGGCCTCGCCCAGAGCGACCTCGCCGTGGAATCGGCCTATCGCTCGCGGCTGGTGCAGGCACCGGTCAGCGGCAGCGTTGAACTCTTCGACTGAATCCCATGCCCATCAAAGTACTCATCGTCGACGACTCTGCCCTGGTGCGGCAGGTGTTGTCCGAGCTCATCGGTGCCGACCCGGCTTTCGAGGTGGTGGGCACCGCCGCCGACCCCTTTGTGGCGCGCGACAAGATCAAGCAGCTCAAGCCGGATGTGCTGACGCTGGATGTCGAGATGCCACGCATGGATGGCCTGACCTTTCTCGAAAACCTGATGCGCCTGCACCCGCTGCCGGTGCTGATGGTGTCGAGCCTCACCGAGCGCGGTGCCGAGGTGACCCTGCAGGCGCTGGAACTCGGCGCGGTCGACTTCGTCACCAAGCCCAAGCTCGATGTGAAGGCCGGCCTCACCGCCTACGCCGACGAGCTGTGCAGCAAGCTGCGCATGGCAGCGCGGGCGCGGGTGGTGTCGCGCGGCAATCTCAACAGCGGCGCTGCCAGGGTCAAGCCACCGGCGCGGCCGCACAAGCTCTACGGCACCACCGAAAAGATCATCGCCATCGGCTCATCGACCGGCGGCACCGAGGCGGTGAAGGATGTGATCCGCATGATGCCCGCCGACGCGCCGGCGATCGTGGTCACCCAGCACATCCCGGCCGCGTTCTCAGGCCCGTTTGCGCAGCGCCTCAACACCGTGGGGGCCATGCGCGCCTGCGAGGCGCACGATGGCCAGCAGATCGTGCCGGGGCATGTCTACGTCGCACCCGGCGGCCTGCACCTGCGGGTGGTGCGCAGCGGTGCGCGCTACATGTGCCAGCTCACGGATGCGGCACCGGAGTGCTTCCAGCGCCCAGCGGTGGATGTGTTGTTCCGCAGCGTGGCCGAACACGTGGGCCAGAACGCCGTCGGCGCGGTGCTCACCGGCATGGGCGAAGACGGCGCGCGCGGCTTGCTGGCAATGCGCCAGGCCGGTGCCCACACGCTCATCCAGGACGAAGCCAGCAGCGTGGTCTGGGGCATGCCCGGCGCGGCCTACAAATTGGGTGCTGCCGAGCTGGTACTGCCCTTGCACCGCATTGCCGAACAGCTGCTGAAGTTCGCCGCTGGCACCGGTGCTGCAAAAGCGGCCTAAAGACCGGCGCGCTCGCGCCGATAGATCAAAAGACCCACAACTAGAGGGCCTCACCATGTCGAGTGCAACCATGACGCCGATCCAAAAAAACCTGCTGCTGCCATTGGCCCTTACGGCCACCCACACGGCGGTGCAGTTGGCGGATGCACCGCCTTCGCTGACCTGGGCGGTGTTGGTGGTGATGCTCGCCGCCTGGTGCCATGCCGCCTGGTGGTTTCAAAAGCAGGAGCGCCTGCGCAGCCAGCGTGATGCGCAAACACTCATCGAGCCGCACCGTGTGCTGATGCAGGTCTGCGGCAGCACGCGCATCGAGGCGCACAGCGTGCAGCTGGAGCTGGAGCGGGTGCGCATGCTCATCCGCGATGCCTGCGCGCAACTGCAGAAGAGCTTCAGTGCCATGAACGCGCAATCGCAGGCACAGGCGACGGTGGTCGCGCGCATCGTGCAGCGCGGCGGCGCGGATGACGTGGATGTGCGCCGCTTTGCCCAGCTCGCCGGCAATCTCATGGAAGGGCTGGTGGATACCCTCAGCTCGGTCAGCCAGCAGTCGAGCGCCAGCGTGCGCCACATCGACGACATGGTGCAGCACCTGGATGCGATCTTCGAGCTGCTGGGCGATGTGAAGAGCATTGCCGACCAGACCAATCTGCTCGCCCTCAACGCTGCCATCGAGGCCGCGCGTGCGGGTGAGGCCGGGCGCGGCTTTGCGGTGGTGGCCGAGGAAGTGCGCAACCTCAGCCAGCGCAGCAACAACTTCAACGAGCAGATCCGCAAGCTGGTCGGCTCGTCGAAAGATGCAGTCGCCAAGGTGCGCGACACCGTCGGCGGCATGGCCACCAAGGACATGGGCGCGAGCGTAAAGGCCAAGGACGAGGTGAGCACCCTGCTGCGCCAGGTCGAGCAGCTCAACACCAACATGGAGAACGGTCTGCGCGAGGTGTCGTCCACCAGCCGCGAGATCGGCCTATCGGTGGCCGAGGCCGTGCGCTGCCTCCAGTTCGAGGACATCTCCACCCAGGCGATTGGGGCCGCTGCTCAAAACGTGCAGCGCATGACCGCGATGACCGAGCAGGCCGAGACCCTGCACCGGCTGGTGGCCGAGCCGCCGTCGGATGATCTGGAGCCGAAGCGTCCGGCGTTGGAGAACTGGAAGCGCCAGACCGAGAGCCAGGTGCAGGTCTGGGCCGTGGCCCCGCACAAGCCGGTGTTGCAGGCCTCGATGCAGGCGGGGTCGGTCGACCTTTTCTGAAGACATGACGCCCAACAAAAAGCCCGCCGATTGGCGGGCTTTTTGTTGCAACCGTTGCGGCTTACTGCGCAGGCTGTGCGCTTTCCACTTCCGGTGCCGACTCGCCTTCGGCGGGCGGCGTTTCGGTAGGGGCTTCAGCGGGTGCAGCTTCGCCTTCGGCCGACGGGGTTTCTTCGGCGGGTGCAGCTTCAACCGGCGCAGCTTCGCCTTCGGCAGGTGCGGCGACATCGGCCGCCGGTTCTGCCGGGGCTTCCGCCACCGGTGCGGCTTCTGCAGCCGGCACGCCCGAATCCATCACCTTCAGCTCGACGCGACGGTTGAGCTCGCGGCCCTCCGGCGTGTTGTTGTCGGCGACCGGCGAGGCTTCACCATAACCCTGGTTGGTGAGGCGGTCGGCGGTGACGCCACGACCCACGAGGTATTCCATGACCGACGCGGCACGCCGCTCGGACAGGCCCTGGTTGTGGCTCTCGCTGCCTTCGGAACTGGTGTAGCCACCGATCTCCGCCTTGACGGCCTGCTGTGCGAGCAGGGCATCCGCCACGCCATCGAGGATGACCTTGGCGTTGGGGGTTAGACGGGCAGAATCCAGTTCGAACGTGACGCCGCGCAGCACGAAGGCATCGCCGGCCTTGCAGCCGTTGAGGTCGATCGCTTCACCGGGGCCCGGCGGCGTGCAGTCAACAACCGGTGCGGGCTCTGGCGCGACTTCGGGCGGCGGGCAACCGTTTTCGTCGACGGTGGCGCCTGCCGGGGTCTCGGGGCATTGGTCCTTGTCGTCGGTGACGCCATCGTTGTCGGCATCGCCGACTGCTACAGCGACCACTTCAACTGGAGCTTCTTCGACAGCCGGTGCGGCGGCAGGTGTAGCGCCGAGCGGGATCAGCACACCGAGGCCGGCGATGCCCTCGTAGAAGGCCTTGCGCTCGCCGGTGTGCACACCGGCAGCTTCACGGCCGTGGGCGTCGATGCGGTACTTCACTTCGGCACGGATGGACGTACCGCCGAGGAAGTCACCCACCGAGCCGAGGCCGATCAGGTAACCGAGACCGACATCGAAGAAAGTGGTGCTGTAATCCGGGATCGGGCCCGGGTTGTCGCGCACCTGGCCGCGCATGATGCTGATCGGCACATACAGGCCTGACAGGTAGCTGCTGGGGAACACCATCGCCCCCACGCCCACGCCGACGAGTTCGGCGGAGCCGTTGCCGGTCTTGGCGTCTGCCGTGAGGTATTGGGTGGTCAGTTCGAGGTTCAGACCATTGGTGACGCTCTTGCCGACCGCGATCTGGCCGCCAAAGCCATCGTCGGTGCCGCGTGCGTTGGCGACCCTGAAGTAATTGCCCATCGGCGACACGTAAAACTTGCGTTCCAGCTTGGCCTTCGGCCCTTTTGCCGGACCGGCGGTTTCATCCTCAGTCGGCGCTTCGTCCTGAGCGTGGCTGGGTAACGACAGCACCATCGCGGCGATGAGGCCGAGTGTGCCAAGGCGATATTTCATGTGCGTCCCTTTCATGTTTGGGGTGTTCTGGCTGTTAGTTTTTGAACGCGGCACGCGTTTGTTGCTCTTGCGGACCGGTCTCCGAGGGGAGTTTTAACATTTCGCAATGTTTGCGCACAACCCGCATGGCCTCATCCCGTGCTGCCACCTATACTCCGCGCCCTTTCGAGTGGTTCCATCAACCGGAACCCAAGCTACAGGCCGATCATGGAACCGAACAAAATCAAGGAAGAGATCGCCGCTCTGCAAGTGCGTTTTGACGCACTCAGGGGGTATCTTTGACTACGCCAACAAGAAAGACCGCCTAGTCGAAGTCAATGCCGAGCTGGAGACGGGGACGATCTGGAACAACCCCGCCAAGGCACAGGAGATCGGCCGCGAACGGGCAAAGCTCGAAGACATCATCAACCCGCTGGAGCGCGCTGCCGCGGGCTTGAGCGACGCCACAGACCTGCTGGAGATGGCCGAGGCCGAGGCGGACCACGGCACCATCGCGGAGATCGGCCGCGACGTGGAAGCGCTCATCAAGCTCGCAGAGGACATGGAGTTCAAACGCATGTTTGCAGGGCCGATGGACAACTCCAATTGCTACGTGGATATCCAGTCTGGTGCGGGCGGCACCGAGGGGCAGGATTGGGCCAACATGCTCTTGCGCATGTATCTCAAATGGTGCGACCAGAACGGTTTCAAATACGAGCTGCTTGAGGTAAGCGATGGTGAAGTCGCAGGCATCAAGGGCGCTTCGTTCTCGGTGACCGGTGCCTACGCCTACGGCTGGCTGCGCACCGAAACCGGCGTGCATCGTCTGGTGCGCAAGTCGCCATTCGATAGCGGCGGCCGTCGCCACACCAGTTTTGCGGGTGTCTATGTGAGCCCGGAAGTCGACGACAACATCGAGATCGACATCAATCCGGCCGATCTCGAAGCCGTCACCTATCGCTCCAGCGGCGCGGGCGGCCAGCACGTCAACAAGACCGA
>JAUSQI010000026.1 GCA_030652575.1 Stagnimonas sp.
TCACCGAGCCGGCCGGGTTGTTGCCTTCGAGCTTGGCGAGCAGCACGTTGTTGCCGATGCCCGGCAGATGCGTGAGTTGCACCAGCGGGGCGTTGCCGATGGTTTCGGCCAGGGTGCGATAGGACATGACGCTATTTTAACGGCGCGAAGCTGCCGCGCCCTAGCGGGTTTCGAGCACAACGAAGGCCATCACCCGGCCGTCTTCGTCGGTGAGCGAGACGTGACCACCGGCGATGTTCAGCGCCTCCAGCCGCAGGCGCATGGCCGCGCTGAACACCAGCGTCGGCTTGCCGCTGGGCAGCGACACCACGCCCGCATCGCGATAGCCCACGCCGTGAAAGCCGGTGCCGAGTGCTTTCACGAAAGCCTCCTTGGCGGCAAAGGCCTTGGCGAGAAAGTTGCCCTTGCGCCGCGCCTGCTCGAATTGCGCGCGCTCTTCAGGCAGCAGGATCTTGTTGGCGAAGTGCTCACCATACTTCGACCACAGACGCTCGACGCGGTCGATGCGCAGCAGGTCGGTGCCGACGCCGTAGATCACTGGCCGCGTGCTTCGCGCATCCGCCGCCGCAGCTCGGCCACCGCCGCCGGCAGGCCGATGAACACGCTGCGGGCGATCAATGCGTGACCGATGTTGAGTTCGACGATCTCGGGGATGGCGGCAATCGGGCCGACGTTGTCGACGCTCAGGCCATGCCCCGCGTGCACCTCCAGCCCCGCCTCGTGGGCGATGCGGGCGAAGTTCATGATGAGCATCAGCTCTTCGCCGCGTGCAGCGTCCGTCGTGGCATCGCAGTAGCGGCCGGTGTGAATCTCCACCTGCGGCGCGCCGCTCTGGATCGTCGCGGCCAGCTGTGCCGGGTCGGGGTCGATGAACAGTGCCGGCACGATGCCCGCCTTCATCAGCCGCGCGCAGGCGTCCCGCACGGCGGCGAGATTGCCCGCCACGTTCAGGCCGCCTTCGGTGGTTTTCTCCTCGCGCTTTTCAGGCACCAGGCAGGCATATTTCGGCTTGAGCTTGCAGGCGATACCCAGCATCTCCTCGGTCACGCCCATCTCGAAATTGATGGGCACCGGGCTGCGCTGGATGACGCGCTGCACATCGTGATCCTGGATGTGCCGACGGTCTTCGCGCAGATGCACGGTGATCGAATCCGCCCCCGCGCTCGCCGCGATCAAGGCCGCCTCAACCGGATCGGGATACAGCGTGCAGCGCGCCTGCCGTAGCGTGGCGACGTGATCGACATTGACGCCGAGGCGGATGGGAATCATGGACAGTGATGCTTCATGGGACGGGACGAGATTCTAAGGTTTGGCAGCGGCGGCAGGCATCGCCCGCAGCTCGCGCAGCAGTTGCGCGCTTTCCAGCGCGCGTCCGCCCAGCAGACCGCGCAGCACGCTGCGCAGCAGCAGCCTGACCTCCTGCCGCGCCTCGGGTGTGTACGGCGCATCGTCGCGCAGGGCGATCAAGCTGGTGCCTGCGCAGCTGCCGGGCTCGTTCGGCATCGCGGGGCGCAAGCCGTAACTCCCGACGTAAACGTAATGCCCCGCAGGTTCGATCTCGGTATCCAGCCCCAGGCCCAAACCCAGTTCATCGAGCAGGGCGCATTCAAAGGCGCGCAGACCGGCTTCGGCATCGTCCGGCAGTCGCGGCAGCAGGGTCGAGTAGGCGATGAACAGGTTCGCATGCGCAGCCCCACGCGGCAGCAGTTTCATCAACAGCTCGTTGGCATACCAGGCACAGAAGAGATTTTCGCCGGTGAGCGTGATCGGGGCCGATGCCGCTTCAACCGCTGTCAGCGTGCCCAGCTCGCCGCTCGTGCGCCACGACAGCAACAGCGGTTGCAGCACCTGCAATAAAGCGCGCTTGCGCGACTTGGGCGCGCGTGCGCCCTTGGCGATCAGCCCGCAGCGGCCATGCTGCGGCGTGAACACTTCCAGCAGCAGGCTGGTGTCGCCAAAAGGGCGGGTGTGCAGCACATAGGCAGGCTCATGCTCGATGCGCTGCCGCTGCATGTGCGGCGACTCAGTAGCCGAACTTGGTCAATGCCTTCGGGTCGTCGCTCCAGTTTTCCTTCACCTTGCACCAGAGCTTGAGGAACACCTTGCGGCCCGTGGCGCGCTCGATGTCGCGGCGGGCATTACTGCCAATCAGTTTCAGCGTCTCGCCGCCATTGCCGATGACGATGGCCTTCTGCCCCTCGCGCTCGACCCAGATGATGGCGCTGATGCGGTCGATGGTCGGCTCGCGCTCGTAGGCTTCGATCTCCACCGCCGTCGAATACGGCATCTCCTGGTGCAGGTTGCGGATCAGTTTTTCGCGGATGATTTCGGCGGCCGCGAAGCTGACGTTGTGGCCCATGTCCATGTCTTCCGGATACATGGGCTCGCCTTCCGGCAGGTGCGCGAACAGGGCGTTCTTCAGCGCTTCGAGATTGTCTTTCTTGTGCGCCGAGACCGGCACCACGAACACGAAGTTGGCGAGTGCGGTGAGCTTTTCCAGCTCCGGCAACAGCTTCTCCTTACCTTTGTCCTCGTACTTGTCGACCTTGTTGACCACCAATGCGATGGGGCATTCGGTCAGTTTCAGGCGCTCCAGCACGGCGGCATCTTCGTCGTTGTAATAGCCGGCTTCCACCACCCACAGCACCAGCTCGACGTCATGGATGGCACCGGTCGCGGCGGCATTCATCACCTGGTTGAGCGCACGCGACGCCTTGGTGTGCATGCCGGGCGTGTCGACGAACACCACCTGCCCGCGCTCGTCGTGCAGCACGCCCTGAATGCGATGCCGCGTGGTCTGCGGCTTGTGGCTGACGATCGAAATCTTGCGACCGATCATCGCGTTCATCAGGCTGGATTTACCGACGTTTGGGCGTCCAACGACCGCCACCATTCCGCTACGCATTTGGTGTTCCTTTCGATTTGCTGCTGTGTAATTTTTCAAACATCAATCGTGCCGCATCCTGCTCTGCCTGCTTGCGGCTGGTGCCGCCGGACTCGGTTTCCAATTCTGCGTCCAGCAGCTTGCAGGCCACCTGAAACACCCGCCGATGCGGCGGGCCGTGCTCGCTGAGCACACGATACTCGGGCAGGGGCCGCGAATCGCCTTGCAGAAACTCCTGAAGACGGGTCTTGGAGTCCTTGAGGGTTTCAGGCTCCGGCAGCGTCGTCAGGCACTCGGTAAACAGATGCAGCGTGGTTTCGCGCGCGGGAGCGAAACCGCCATCGAGATAGATCGCGCCGATGATCGCCTCCAGCGCATCGGCAAGGATGGACTCCCGTCGGTAGCCGCCGCTCTTGAGCTCACCGCCGCCCATGCGCAACTGATCGCTGATGTCCAGCCCCTTGGCCAGGCGCGCGAGCGTGTCTTCGCAGACCAGGCTGGCGCGCAGGCGGGATAGATCCCCTTCCGGTGCCTTGGGCCACTGCGTGTAAGCGGCCTCGCCAATCACGAAATTGAGCAGGCCATCGCCGAGATATTCCAGCCGCTCGTTGTTGACGCCGGCAAAGCTGCGGTGCGTAAGCGCCTGTTGCAACAGGGCGACATCGTTGAAGCGGTAGCGCAGCGCCTGTTGCAGCGCGCGCAGGTCATCGGGCATCTAGTAACCCTTGACCGGCTCGCGACCATCGAACTTCAGCACCAGATCGACGTTGTAGAAAAGGCTGGTGCGCGCCTCGTAATCGTAAGTGAGTGCGCCGCCACCACGACCATCGCGTTCGATCTTGATGTCTTTGGGCAGTATCTGCGTGATGTCATCGATGTCCCAGCGGCGCTGCAGCGCGCTTCGCACCGCCAGCGGGTCGATGGAGCCTTCGCTGGCCGTCTGCTGCACCGCGCGGGTGAGCTTGAGTTGGTTGGCGTAGAGCGGAAAGAGCTTCATCGCCACGATAGCGACGAAGGCAATCGAGCCGAAAATGAAAAGCAGCTTGATGAACCCCTGTTGATGGCGTTTCGATTGCATGGTCGGCCCCGGTAATTTAGCCGGATGTTACTGGATGGCGTGGCCGATGCGTGACCACACGGGCCGCATGGCTTCCGAATCCCAGCTCATCCACACGAAAAACGCGCGGCCCTTGAGGTAAGCCTCCGGCACGGTGCCCCAATAGCGGCTGTCGCTGCTGCCGTCGCGGTTGTCACCCATCATGAAGTACTGGCCGGCGGGCACGGTGAACTCGAAATCCTGCACCGGACGATCGCTGTTGGTGAGGATGTGGTGCTGCACGCTGCCGAGTGTTTCCTGCAGCTCGGTATCGAGCGGCCGGCCATCGAAGGGGCCGATGGCCTCCTGCGAGGCGAGTTCACCGTTCACGGTCAGCTGCTTGTTGACGTAGCGCACGGTATCGCCCGGCAGGCCGATCACACGCTTGATGAAATCCATCTTCGGGTCGACCGGGTAGCGGAACACCACCACATCGCCGCGCTTGGGTTCGGCGAGCGCCAGCAGCTTGCAGTCACCGATGGGGCAGCGCAGACCGTAGGCAAAGCGGTTGACCAGAATGAAATCACCCACCCGCAAGGTCGGAATCATCGAGCCGGACGGAATGCGGAACGGCTCGACCAGAAACGAGCGCAGCAGAAATACCGCGACGATCACGGGGAAGAACTGGCGACCCAGATCCACCAGCCAGCTGGCCTTCTCTGGATCGGCGCCGGTCGTGGCAGCGGCCGCCTTGCGGCGCTTTTCGAGCCAGAAGCGGTCCAGCGTCCAGAGCACGCCGCTGACCAGCGTCAGCACGAACAGGATCGATGCGAAGTCGGTGCCGAGATGGGTAAAGAAATTGCTCATGCCGTTCTCTGGTAAGGCCTATTTGCGGTCCATGCCGAGCACGGCGAGGAAGGCTTCCTGCGGAATCTCGACGCTGCCAACCTGCTTCATGCGCTTCTTGCCCTCTTTCTGCTTTTCGAGGAGCTTCTTCTTGCGGCTGGCATCACCGCCGTAGCACTTGGCGGTGACGTCCTTGCGCAAGGCTTTGACCGTTGAGCGCGAGATGATCTTGCTGCCGATGGCGGCCTGGATGGCGACATCGAACATCTGCCGGTGGATGACTTCCTGCATCCGTTCGCAAAGGTCGCGGCCGCGGTTGTAGCTGTTGTCGCGGTGCACGATGGTGGCGAGTGCATCGACCTTCTCGCCATTGACCAGCACGTCGAGCTTGACGACGTCGGCTTCCTGGAAGCGCACGAACTCGTATTCAAAGCTGGCGAAGCCACGGCTCACTGATTTCAAGCGGTCGAAGAAATCGAGCACCACTTCGCCCAGAGGCATCTCGACTTCCATCTGCACCTGGTTGCCGACGTAGCGCAGGTTCTTTTGCACGCCGCGCTTTTCCATGCACAGCGTCATCACGTTGCCAACGTATTCGTTCGGCATCAGCACGCGGGCCAGGATGATCGGCTCGCGCACTTCGGCCAGCGAACCCGGTTCGGGCAGGTCGCTGGGATTGTCGATTTTCAGCACATCTCCCTGCGTCGTTACCACCTCGTAGACCACCGACGGCGCGGTGGTGATGAGATTCATGTTGTATTCGCGCTCCAGGCGCTCCTGCACGATCTCCATGTGCAAAAGGCCCAAGAAGCCGATGCGGAAACCGAAGCCGAGTGCGGAGGAGTTTTCGGGCTCGAAGCGCAGCGCGGAATCGTTCAAGCGCAACTTCTGCAGCGACTCGCGGAAGTCCTCGAAATCATCGGCGTCGATCGGGAACATGCCGGCGAACACGCGCGGCTGGACCTCCTTGAAGCCCTGCAGCGCGTTCTCGCAGGGCGCGGCTGCCAAGGTGATGGTGTCGCCGACCGGCGCACCAAAAATATCCTTGATGTTGGCGACGATCATGCCGACTTCGCCGCACTCCAGCACGTCCTTGAAGATGCGCTTGGGCGTGTTGACCGCGATCATGGTGATCTCGTAATCGCGGCCGGTGCTCATCACGCGGATCTTCTGACCCTTGCGGACAGTGCCGTGCATGATGCGCACCAGCGAGACCACGCCGAGGTAGTTGTCGAACCACGAGTCCGCGATCAGCGCCTGCAGGCGACCGTTCGGGTCGCCCTTCGGTGCGGGCAGGCGGGTGGTGACTTCTTCCAGCACATCCAGCACGTTCAAACCAGTCTTGGCGCTGATGCGGATGGCGTCTTCGGCCGGCACGCCGATGATTTCCTCGATCTCTTTCACCACCCGCTCGGGCTCGGCGTTTTGGAGGTCGATCTTGTTCAAGACCGTCATCACTTCCAGATTCAGATCGATCGCGGTGTAGCAGTTGGCCACACTCTGTGCTTCAACACCCTGCGAGGCATCAACCACCAGCAGCGCACCCTCGCAGGCGGCGAGCGAGCGACTCACCTCGTACGAGAAATCCACATGTCCGGGTGTGTCGATGAGGTTGAACTGGTACAGCTCGCCGTTCTTCGCCTTGTAGTGCAGCTGCACCGCCTGCGCCTTGATGGTGATGCCGCGCTCGCGCTCGATGGGGTTGTTGTCGAGCACCTGCGCCTGCATCTCGCGCGCTTCGAGCCCACCGGTGAGCTGGATGAAACGATCGGCCAGCGTCGATTTGCCGTGGTCGATGTGGGCGATGATGCAGAAGTTGCGGATATGGGACTGCGGGACGGACATGGGTTCTAGTCAGAGCGGCCGAGTCGCAGGCCGCAGTGGTCAAAAAATGGTCGCGGAGTATAGCGGCAGCGGTCCTGCACGGCTTAGGACAATGCCGCCCGAATGGCGTTCGCATCGACCGTCACCGCACAGACGAAGCGCTCCTGCGGGTCCAGCAGCACGGGAATCCGCAACCCATATTCGGCCTGCCATGCGGGGTGGTGATCGACCTGCACTGCCTCGATCTCCAGCCGTTCGCCGAACACGGCCACCACCTCGGCCTCGAACACCTCGCACAGATGGCAATCAGGACGCGTCAGCAGGGTGAAGCGCCGCACGCTTACTTTTTGCTGTCCGCCGCAGGCACATCCAGCGCCAGAAACAGCGGCGCGCCGTCGCGCTGGATCAAGAGCGGCACACTGGCCCCGGGCGTGAGTTTTTCGACGACCTCTTTCAGCTTCTCGGGACTGTCGATCTTCTGGCCGGAGAGCGACAGCAAGATATCGCCCTCGCGCACACCGGCCTTCTGCGCCGGGCCCGGCTCGACACCGGCAATGCCGACGCCGCCGCCATCCACCACCTTCGCGTCTTCGCGATCCTGCGCGGTCAGACGCTCGACGGCGAGACCCAGCGGCAGTTGCGGCTGCGGCGCACCCAGTGCATCGGGCGGCAACTCGCCCACTTTCACCTTGAGCGTGATCTGCTTGCCTTCGCGCAGCACCCGCAGCGGCACGGTTTCGCCCGGAACCACCGCGCCCACCAACGGCGGCAAGGCGTTGCTCACCACCAGCGGCTCGTCGTTGAACGACAGGATGACATCGCCCGGCTTGAGGCCGGCTTCATCCGACGGAGAGCCCGGCACCACGCGCGCCACCAGCGCACCTTCGGCTTTGGAAAGACCGAAGCTCTTGGCGAGATCGCGGGTGACTTCCTGCACCACCACGCCCAGCCAGCCGCGGGTGACCTTGCCCTTGTCCTTCAATTGCTCGGCCACGCTCACCGCGACGCTGATCGGGATGGCGAACGCGATACCGGAGTTGCCACCGGTCTGCGAATAGATCTGCGAGTTCACGCCCACCACTTCGCCCGCGAGATTGAACAGCGGTCCGCCGGAATTGCCCGGGTTGATCGCGGCATCGGTCTGGATGAAGGGCACGTACTGCTCGGTGAACAGGCTGCGGCCCTTGGCCGAGACGATGCCGGCGGTCACCGAATAATCGAAGCCGAACGGCGAGCCGATGGCCATCACCCATTCGCCGACGCGCAGCTTCTTGATGTCGGCAATCTTGACCGCCGGCAGATCCTTGGCGTCGATCTTGAGCAGCGCGATGTCGCTCGGCTCGTCGACGCCGATGATGGTGGCCGCCAGCTCGCGGCGATCCTGCAAGCGCACCGTGATTTCCTTGGCGTCCTTCACCACATGCGCATTGGTGACGACATAGCCGTCGTCCCAGAGAATGAAGCCCGAGCCCAGCGACTGCTCGGCACCCAGCGGCTCGTCGAGGCCCGGCTCGCCTTCGGGCTGATCCGAGCCTTCGGGTGCGCCGCCACCGTAGCCTTCCGGCGCGTGCTGTTCGAGGAACTTCTTCATCCAGTCCGGCATGTTTTCGCGCGCGGATGGGTCGGCGTCAGGGGCTGTCGGGGCTTCGGGGGCCGCGCTCGAAGCCACGGCATCGACCGGCACGGTGCTGATGTTGACCACCGAACCGCTGACGGCATCGACCAGATCGGCAAACGCGGGCAGGCCGGCGGTTGACGGCGCCTTCGAGCAGCTGCCCAGCAACAGGGACAACACAAGCAAGCATCCGGCCCGACGGCACGACGCGGCGGCAACGATCATGTAACGCTCCAAAAAGGTGACCGCCATTTTATGGGGACGAGCGATGTCTCGCCTGATGGGGCTTGTTCAGGGCTTCGCGGCCGGTTTGCCGGTGGTCTCGCTCAGGCGCAAGCCGCCGGAAATGGCCTCGACAGTCGCCACCGGCGTTTCGCCGACGACGGTGACGTGAAAGCGCCCCAGGCTGCGGCCGTAGGCCTGCACCGCGCCCATCTGCGTCAGGCCGTTGAAGGCTTTTTCGGGTGCTACGCCAAGGGCAGCAAACACAGACACTGCCGAGAGCCCATCAGAAAGCATCACATGCTCGACGCGCCCGCGCAGGTCGTTGCCGGGACGCTGCTCGCGCATGGTGACGCGATAGCCCGGCGGCAGGTTTTCGAACCGCAGCGGGAAGTCGTTGATATCGGCCGCACCGCCGGAAAGCTCCTTCATTGCGGGCTCGTCGCGAGTAATGGCCTTGAAGCGTGTCGGGTCCAGATCGGGTGCAAAAGCCTCGTCCGGCAGGCTGACGGGGAAGGCCACCTCGGTGAACATCACCTCTTCGAGCGCCCGGCGGCCGGGGCCGACCAGTGCCACCTTCAGCGGCACGCCGGTGATTTCATCGGCCCAGATTTCGTAGCCGTAGCGAAAGCCGTCCCGCGGGGCCAGCGCCACGCCGCGGCAGACGCGACCAGCGACGCGCGCGGTGCCGACATCGCGCAGCTCGTACCAGGCGGCGAGTTCCTTCAGGGATTCGGGAGAAACATTGGTGAGCAGCCCCTTGAGCGCGGGTCGTTTCAGATCGAGCTTGCGATCCTTGGGCAGCAGGCAGGTGACCTTGTTGTCGATGCGGATGATCTCGCGCGGCTCGCCGGTCAGCGCCACCACGCGTTCACGCTCTACGCCCCCGGCAAAGCCGTGGATCAGCCGCATGGATTCGATGTTGCCGCCGGCGCGATAGATGACCGTGCCCTGGTAATTCACCGTGCGGGAGGTATCGGCGGCCTTGAGCAGAATCTCGGCCGGCGGTGGCCCGGCAAACGCGGTGACCGAGGCCAGGCCGAGCAGGCAGGCCGCGAGACGGGTGCGAAGCATTACTGCGCGTCCGGGCGATAGTCGGCGGTGCGGGCTGCGAAACGCGCGTTGGCCAGCGTGCCGCCCATGCTGCGCTCGGCGAGCGAGTTGCTGTGCTCCATCAGGTAGGCATTGAGGATGGCGGCCTTGGCGTCGTCCGGCAGAGCATCACCGCCGCTCTCGGCGCTGGAGAAACTCACCGGCGTGGTCGCCAACATCTGGCCACTGCTGGCCACCTGTGACGTCGCAAGATCAGAACCATTGTTGCTGGCCGGGCCACGCAGCCCGCCCACGAACAGCACCGCCGCCACCACGCCTGCGGCGGCGGAGAGCGGCACCAGCGTGCGCCAGCTGCGCGCCGGACGTGCTGCGACAGTGGCGGCGCGGCGCGGCATCGTGACCACCGTGCTGGGCAGCGGTTTCTCGTTGGCGATTGCCGCCATCACGCCGCTGCAGAAGTCGTCGCCTGCAGCCAGCGTCACGCCGTCGCGCGCATCGCGCCATTGCCAGACACGGCTCCACTCGGCCTTGAGCTCAGGGTCGTTTTCGACGGACTCGATCAGCGCATCCCACTCGGCTTCGGTGGCGGCGGCATCGACGGCGGCAGACAGCAGTTGATTCGACATGAACACTCTCTTCAAAAAACCTAGAACACCCGCAGGGCGAACCTGGCAAAAAATCCGGTGCGCGTCGGCTGGCTGAAAGCTGGCTGACTCTGCACTGAACAACTAAACCATTGTTGTTGCCGAAAGTTCAACCCGAGGCTTGAAAAAAACCGGATGCGACCCAGAGGCTAACCATCGAGCAGCGGCTTCAACACGAAATCAATCGCTTCGCGCGCGCGGAAGATGCGCGAGCGAACCGTACCGATCGGGCAATTCATCGCGTCGGCGATTTCCTCGTAGCTCAAACCTTCCAGCTCGCGCAGGGTGATGGCCTGGCGCAAGTCCGGTGGCAGCTTGTTGATGGCCTCGCCGACTTTCTGCTTGATCTCCTCCGTCAGCGCCTGTGCCTCTGGCGTGGCGTTGTCACTTAGTTGCTCGGTGTGGCCATAGAGTTCCGCGTCGGCGATGTCGATGTCCTTGTCGCCAGATCGACGGTTGCGCGAGACCAGATGGTTCTTGGCAGTGTTGATGCCAATGCGATACAGCCAGGTATAGAACGCGCTATTGCCCTGGAACCCCTTCATGGCGCGCCAGGCGCGGATGAAGGTTTCCTGCGCCACATCGGGTGCATCGCCATCGCCCACGAGGCGGCTGACCAGCTGGATGATCTTGTGCTGGTACTTGCGTACCAGCAGCTCGAACGCACGCTGGTCGCCCGCCTGGGCGCGCGCGACGAGTTGAATATCGACGTCTGGGTCGGTGCTCATTGAATCCGCGCGGGCTTTGGGGCCCTGCGCGCTAAACTCCCTTCTCTCAACTTTTGGTGCCGCATGACATCACGCGGCGTCTCATTGCCGTCGCACCATTGCGCGGCCGAACTAGCTTAGCAAGAAGCCCATGCGCACAGCCGCAGCTTTACAAAACACCTATCCAATCGATGTGCTCATCCTCGGCAGCGGCGCGGCGGGGCTCTCGCTGGCGCTGCGGCTGGCGCAGAAAGGCCGCAACGTCACCGTCGTCTCCAAGAGCAAGCTCGAATCCGGCAGCACACTCTGGGCGCAGGGCGGCATCTCGGCGGTGATCGACGAAAACGACTCGCTCGAAAACCATGTGCAGGACACCCTCGTCGCCGGCGGCGGCCTGTGCGACGAGACCGCTGTGCGTTTCACGGTCGAGCGCGGGCCGGGCTGCATTCGCTGGCTTCTGGCGCAGGGCGTGCAGTTCACCCGCGACGAGGACGGCAAGCACCGCAGCCTGCACCTGACCCGCGAAGGCGGGCACAGCCACCGCCGCGTCGTGCATGCGGCGGATGCCACCGGCCGCGCCGTGGAAACCACCCTAGCCTCACTCGCCATGAACCACCCCAACATCACGGTGCTGGAACGCACGGTGGTGGTCGATCTGATTGTCGACAGAGCCACCAAGCAGGCGCATGGTGCCTATCTCTTCGACCGCGATACCGGCGAAGTCGAGGCCGTCGGTGCGCGCGCCGTGGCGCTGTGCACGGGCGGCGCGAACCAGGTCTATCTGTATTCCAGCAACCCTTTCGGCGCCTCGGGCGATGGCATCGCGATGGCCTGGCGGGCAGGCTGCCGCGTCGGCAACATGGAGTTCATGCAGTTCCACCCGACCTGCCTGTATCACAAGGACACGCGCAACTACCTGCTGACAGAAGCCTTGCGCGGCGAAGGCGGCTATCTGCGGCTACCCACCACCGGCGAGCGCTTCATGCCGCGCTTCGATGCGCGCGCCGAACTCGCGCCACGCGACATCGTCGCCCGCGCCATCGACCATGAGATGAAGCGCCTCGGCCTGCGACATGTGCATCTCGACGTGACGCACCTGCAACCCGCGTTCATCAAGGAGCACTTCCCCAACATCTACGCGCACTGCCTCGAACTCGGCCTCAACATCACCAAGGAGCCGATCCCGGTGGTGCCGTCAGCGCATTTCACCTGCGGCGGCGTGGTCACCGATCTCAAGGGTCGCACCGATGTCGACGGGCTCTACGCCATCGGCGAAGTCGCCTGCACCGGCCTGCACGGGGCCAACCGTCTTGCCAGCAATTCGCTGCTGGAATGCCTCGCGTTTGCTGAATCTGCCGCCGAGGATCTGGAAGCAACGCTCAACAAACGCAGCAACCCGCCTGCCCTCAAGGCGTGGGACGCGAGCCGCGTCACCGACAGCGACGAAGACGTGGTGGTGAGCCACAACTGGCTGGAACTGCGCACCTTCATGTGGGATTACGTCGGCATCGTGCGCACCACCAAGCGGCTGGAGCGCGCGCTGAACCGCATCGAAGTCTTGAAGCGCGAAATCTTCGACTACTACGGCAACTACAAGGTGACGGCGCACCTGATCGAGCTGAGAAACCTCGTGCTCTGCGCCGAGCTGATCGTGCGCTCGGCCCTCACCCGCAAGGAGTCGCGCGGGCTGCACTACACGCTGGATTATCCCGAGACCTTGCCGGTCGCCAAGCCAACCATCCTGCCCGGCCATACCCTGTAATCACACGCGCAAACGAAAAAGCCGCGGCGCACAAAACGCGCCGCGGCTTTTTCGTTGCCGGTCTTACTTGCCCCAGGCCTCGGTCGCCTCCCACAGGCGCAGGTACGCCTCGGCGGACGAGAACAGCGAGCGCAAGGCACCGTCGACCTCGGCCGGCGTGCGCTCATCGGTAAAGCGCTGCATGTCCGCGATCTGATCCGGGTACATGCCGTAATGCGCAACACCGCGGCCATCGTAGAGATCGAAGCTGTGATCGCCCGTCACCTGGCGCTCGAAACGCACGCGGCCATCCACCGAGGTGAACGGATACAGCGGCGTGTCCACGGCCCCATTGTTGCCCGGCAGTGACGCAATGCCATTGACGTCAGATGCCATGCCGCTGGCGATGGTGCCCGCCACGCGACGGGTCTTGTCGGTCACCGGGCGCTGGCCCGCCTTCAGGAGACGATCCACCCAATTGCCGCGCGCGTCGGCGAAACGGCTGATCGAGCCGCCGTTACCCAGCAGGCGATCCAGCAGCGCCTCGGAGTACAGCCAGTCATGGCTGCTGATCACACCGGGATAGCCATTGCCCTCCGCAACCTCAAGGATACGATCGACAACCGCCTGGCCACTGTGATCCACCTCGATGAACATGCGCCGGCGCATCAGTTCCTCAACCAGGAACTGACCCATGTCGGTGATGCCACGCTTGTTGCACAGGCCATGCTCCGGTGCCGGCACCAGCGGCGGAATCGGCACAACCTGGCTGAGCTGGCCGTTCACGTAGTGCAATTGCAGCATCAGCTGGTCGATGATGCCCAGCGGGTTGACTGCGTTAGGCAAGGACGCGGAGTCGTTGGCATAGCTCTCGGGGCATTCCTCGAACTCCAGCATATGACCTGTTTCCGCCAGATTGCCGACATAGATGATGGTGCCGTTGCCCAGCCCTTCGTCCGGCACCACGCCACCGAAGGCATTGTCGAACTTGTGGATCGGGAAGATGTGTCGCACGCCCAGTGAGTACGCCGCGTCGAGCCGTTCTACCAGTTGCTCGCGCGTGCACTCCGGCCGATCCAGGAACTCGCCGCAGTTGAACAGCTTGGAGATCTCGATGCCGAGCACGATCGCCAGCTTGCCGTCAGCGATGGCGGCACGCGCATCCGCAGGCGTGGTCACCAGCTTCATCCAGCCCTTGCCGGGCCCGCCATTCTGGGCGTCGATGTAATCCTGCATTTCATGCAGGCGCAGCAGCTGCAAACGCCAGTTCTCTTCAAAATCGCAGTCGTTCTGCTTCTGCGGATTGAGCTGGCACAGAATCTCGTTGCCGGTGAAATGATTGACCATCAGGCGCAAGCCGCCGAGATACGAGCGCTCCAGCCATTTGTAATAGGTCTGATGGTGCTGCAGCGAGTTATGGCGCGGCCAGAAGTTGTAGCTGGGCCAGCCCTTGGTTTCGTGGCTCGGATTGAACCCCGAGGTGATGGTCTCGACGACCCCGAGGAGGCCCATCGGCCCATGGTTGACGATGCAATCGTCGAGCGCGTGATCGATCCCGAACTTGTGGAAGGGATCGCCATAGTTGACGCGACCCCCGATGAATTCGTACGCCGTCATGTGCGCATGCGCATCGACGTAGCCGAAAACGTCTTGACTGCCGATCTGGCTGGCATTCGGGCCGCGGCTGAACAGCGGCACGTCGCGCAGGAACAGCGCGGGGCCGCGCTTGTCGACGATCTCGGCGTTCAGGCTCACTTCCGGATACGGATCGCAGTTCTGCGCCGGCACGAAACGGAATTCGGTATCGATGCCCGCAGTGGTCGCGCTGGTCAGCGCGAGCACGTCGTTGGAGGCCGCCAGCCGCTGCCCGGTGATTGCGGAAGTCAGGCTGAAGCGCCCTTCGGAAGCCGCCAGCAGATTCCAGACCGCCAGGTCATTGGCCTCATGCACCATCGACAGGCTGGGATTGACGTTGATGCCGCCAATGCCAGCACCTATACCACCGACGGTCTCTCCCAGCTCGCGGACGATGCCACCACCCGGCTTGAGCGGATCGAGCACGATCGCGGTGATATCGCCCACGCCGCTGACCAGGTAGCCGACTTCGCCAGTGAAGTTGCCCAACCCGTCAAGGAACTCGCCCGCCGGATCACTGATGCCCAGCAGCGACTTGCTGCCGCGTTCGCCAGCCGCACGACGGTACGCGGACAGCAGCAGATAGGAACCCAGCGCACTCGGCTTGAGGTAGAACGCGGTCGCCTGTTTGGCGTCCTGCGTCAGCCCGTAATCGCTGCGACCTTCATCGGCAGCAATGAAACCGGAAGCGGATTGCAGCGTGTAGCAGCCATTGGCGACCGAGTGAATGGTCTGACGCGCCTCAGGGCCGGGAGCCCCTGCGCCTGCTGCATTCCCGGGTGATGTGCTGCTGCTGCCGCATGCCGTGACAGCCAATGCCAACGCAAACACTGAGAACCGCGAAATCGGACACCACCTCATAGCCTTCCCCGTTACGAGGCCGTATTGCCCTTTTGTTGCAGGGTAAATACGGTGGTGGCGATAAGCGACAGTAAATACGGCCCAACTCCAGGGTTTCGCCCTCGCGCAGCCGCGCGCAAAGGGTGTGGCGCGCAGCGAATGTGCTCGACGCGAAGAACACGCTCTGGATTCACTCGTGCACCGAGGCGCGCTCCACCAGGAAATCAACGAACGCCCGCACGCGGCTGGCCAGGCGTGCATGGCCGACATAGAGCACGTGAATGTCTTCGGTGTCGGCGGGCATGAAGGCGTCCAGCACCGGCACCAAGCGCCCGGCGGCGATGTCCGCACCCACCAGAAAATGCGCGAGACGCGCCAGGCCCGCGCCGCCCAGGGCCATCAGCCGCAGCGCCTCGCCGGAGTTGCCTTGGAAATTGCCGCCCAGCTTGCGCGGCAGCGAGGGCTCATCACCCTTGAAAGCCCAGCCCTCGATGCTGCGGCGAAAATTGAAGTTGAGGCAGTTGTGCGCGGCTAGATCCGCAGGCTGCGTCGGGCAGCCCCTGCGGGCGAGGTATGCGGGTGCGGCCACGGTGATCCAGCGACTGCTGCCGAGCTTGCGGGCGCGCAGATTGGAGTCGCGCAGCGGCCCGTGGCGGATCAGCACATCGGCGCGCTCGTTGACCATGTCCACCAGCGTGTCGGTGAGCGAGAGATCGACACTCACCTGCGGATGCCGCAGCAGAAACTCGGGCAGCACCGGCAGCACGCAATGCAGGCCGAACGGCACCGAGGCGTTGACCCGCAAGCGCCCGCGCGGCTCGGATTTCTCGGTGCTGAAACTGCGCTCCAGCTCGTCCAGATCATGGATGATCGTCTGCGCCCGCTGCCGGTAGGCCTCGCCCTCGGCAGTGAGCGCCAGCGAGCGCGTCGTGCGTTGCAACAGCCGCGTGCCCAGACGGGTTTCGAGCCGCGCCACGCTGCGGCTCACCGCCGAAGGCGTCTGCCGCAGCGCCTTGGCTGCGGCGGCAAAGCTGCCGTTCTCGATGGTGCGCAGAAACGCTTCGATCTCACCGGTTCGGTTGTCCATGCCATTCGTGCATTCAAATCACGACAAAAGTGTCTGCCGGCATTCTTATCAGCAATGGCCAAGGCTGGCATGGTGCGCGCCTTGAATCCTAGTTGGAGTAAGCAATGCCCATCGCCCTTTATGCGCTGACCGCCGGTGCGTTCGGCATCGGTGTCACCGAGTTCGTCATCATGGGTCTGCTGCTGGAGGTGAGCGCCGATCTCGGCGTCTCGATCTCCGCTGCCGGCCTGCTGATCTCCGGCTATGCGCTGGGCGTGATGCTGGGCGCCCCGGTGATGACCATCGTCACCGCCCGCTGGCCGCGCAAGACCGTGCTGCTGGCACTGATGGCGATCTTCACCGTCGGCAATCTCGCCTGCGCGCTGGCCCCGACCTATGGCTTGCTGCTGGCGGCGCGGGTGCTGACGTCTTTCGCGCACGGCACCTTCTTTGGCGTCGGCTCGGTGGTGGCGACCACGCTGGTCGCGCCGCAGCAGCGCGGCTCGGCAATTGCGCTGATGTTCACAGGCCTCACGCTCGCCACCGTGCTCGGCGTGCCATTCGGCACCTGGCTGGGGCAACACTATGGCTGGCGCGCGACCTTCTGGGCGGTCACCGCCGTCGGCCTCGCCGCCTTCGCCATCATCGCCCTGCTGGTGCCGCGCGATACCGCCCCGCCCGAGGCCAGCGACTGGCGCGCCGACCTGCGCGCCTTGGGTCGCACGCCCGTGCTGCTTGGCTTGCTGACCACCGTGCTCGGCTTTGGCGGCCTGTTCACGGTGTTCACCTACATCGCGCCGATCCTGCGCCAGCTCAGCGGCTTTTCGGAATCCACCGTGTCGCCGATCCTGCTGGTATTCGGCGGCGGACTGGTGGTGGGCAATCTGGTGGGCGGCAAGCTCGCCGACCGCTGGCAGGTGCCAACCCTGCTCGGCAGCCTGCTGGCGCTGACGGTGGTGATGCTGCTGATGCACTTCGCCCTGCTCAACCAGATCGCAGTGGTGATCTTCGTCGCCCTGCTCGGAGCCACCGCCTTTGCCACCGTGCCCTCGCTGCAAATGTGGGTGCTGGAAAAAGCCGGCGGCGCGGGCCAGAGCCTGGCGGCGAGCTTCAACATCGGCGCTTTCAACCTCGGCAATGCACTCGGCGCTCTGCTCGGCGGCGCGGTGATCGACCACGGCCCCGGTCTTTCCGCGCTGCCCTGGGTGGGCGCGCTGATGCCGATGGCGGCCTTGGGTGTGGCGCTATGGAGCTTGCATCTGGAGCGACGCGCAGCGCCCAAAATCGTGATGCCGCTTGCGAGCTAGCGCCTCGTATCAAAGCCATCGTGTGCCCGCAATCTTGGCCTCGTGCGCCAGCAACCATTGCTTGCGTTCAAGGCCACCCGCGTAGCCCGTGAGCGCGCCGTTGGCGCCGATCACGCGATGGCAGGGCACGATGATGCTGATCGGGTTCTTGCCATTGGCAAGGCCCACGGCGCGCACGGCCTTTTCGTTGTCCATGCTGCGCGCCTGCTGGCCATAGCTGCGGGTTTCGCCGAAGGGAATCGCGCAGAGTGCTGCCCAGACCTGCTGCTGGAAGACCGTGCCTTGCACCGCCAGCTTGAGATCGAACACTTGGCGCGCGCCGACGAAGTATTCCTCCAGCTGCTGGCGCGTATCCGCGAACAACGCATCGTCGCGCTGCCAGTGCGTGCGGTCGTGCTGGTGACGGTCGGTGTCGAACCAGACGCCGGTGAGGCCATCCGCCGTGCCGGTGAAAGTCAGCTCGCCGACGGGTGAGGACATGCTGCTGAAGTGAGTCGTCATGGTCATTCTCCTAACCGCCGGAAGCAGCGGCATTCCAAAGATGCAAGGCGGCATAACTGCGCCAGGGCCGCCACGGTTCGGCGGCGGCGCGCAGTTCGCGGTGGGATTTGAGTTGCAGCGCGTGCAGCAAGCCCAGGTCGCCATCGGGCCAGGCATCGGGGTGGCGCAGCGCGCGCATGGCGATGTAGTGCGCCGTCCACGGGCCGATGCCGGGCAGCGCCTGCATCGCCGCCATCACGGCCTCTGGATCGGGGCCGGGTTCGAGCGAGATCGCGCCACTCGCCACGGCTTGCGCCATGCGCGAGATCGTCTCGGCGCGGCGGGTGGTGAGACCGAGGTCGATCAGCTGTTGCAGCGAGGCCTGGGCGATCACTTCGGCACGTGGTGCGAGATGCGTAAGTGCGATGTGTGGCGTGGTGATGGCCGTGCCGAAGGCGCGCGCGAATCGTCCGAACAAGGTGGTCGCCGCTTTCACCGTCACCTGCTGGCCGAGGATGGCCCGCAGCGCCAGCTCGAAGCCATCGAATGCCCCGGGAACGCGCAGGCCGGGCGTGATTTGCACCAGCGCCGCAAGGCGCGGATCAGCGCCCAGATGCGCGTCGATCACCGGCGCATTGGCGTCGAGATCGAGCGTGCGGCGCAGACGCGCGAGCACCTGCGGCAGCACCGGCAGCAGGCTGGTGGAAAGTGTCACCTGCAGCGCCTCAAGCGCCTTGATCGGCTCGACCGCCAGCCAGCCCTGATGCGCACCGAGAGCCACGGTGCGCAGATAGCGGTTGCTGTCTGCCGCCTCCACACCCGCCGCGCCGCGCCCGGTGAGAAACCCCAGCAAATGTGGCCAGGCCAAGGGGGCGCGATAGCTCAGTCGCAGCTGAAAACTCTCGCCCAGCGCCTCGTCCCCACCGCGTTGCCGCAGCCGACTCGGCGCCATGCCGTAGCGGGTGGTGAACAGATGATTGAAGCGCCGCACGCTGCCAAAGCCTGCCGCCTGCGCCACCACCGCCATCGGCAGGCGGGTGTCGGTGAGCAGTTGCTTGGCCAGCAGCAGACGCCGCGTCTGTGCCAGCTCGACGGGCGTGACACCAAAACTTTCTTCCACCACCCGCCGCAGCTGGCGACCGGAAAGATTCAACGAGGCGGCGAGCTGCTCGGCGGTGCTGTCATCGAGTGCACCGGCCTCGATACGGGCGGCTGCCAGGCGGGCGATGCGGTCGGGCGCATCCATCGGCGCCAAACCTGGTGCCAGTTCGGGGCGGCAGCGCAGGCAGGGGCGAAATCCCCCGCGTTCGGCCGCTGCCGCATGCACGAAGAAATCGACGTTGGCCTTGTTCGGCGTGCGCGCCGGGCACACTGGACGACAGTAGATACCCGTGCTGCGCACCGCCACGAAAAAACGGCCGTCGAAGCGCGCATCCCGCGCCTTGAGAGCGTCGTAGCAGGTGTCGAGATCGAGTTTCATGGCCAGAAGTGTAGGTGTAGCTGACTTGGCGACTAGCCGTTTTCGGCCATCGACTTTCAGGCCTTGATCATTCGTTTATTGGCGACTCGCGTGTCATGCTCGAATCTGAACAGACCACCCATTTGCGCCTCACAGGATGACTCACTCAATGATGCGATTGAGCACTTCCATCGCCTTGCGGCACGGCGTGGCTTTCATCCTCGCATTTGCAGTCTTCCTTGCGCCAAAAGCAATCGCACAAGCGATAGCGCCAGTGGCATCTGATGGCAAGGCTGCGCTCAAGCCGCTTGCCGTGGTTGTAGCGACGACCCCTGAAAAAAGCAGCCCCGGCAAGACAGCGGCTTTGTTGCCCTTGCCGACGGTGCTGCCTGCCGAAGACCCAAGCACGCATGCCGATGGCACGATCGTTTTACAGCCCCTGCCTGCGGTCGTGGTGCCGGCGCCAGCCACCGATTATGTGTATGTCGAGTCCTATCCCTTGATCGAGTTCTTGCCCGCGAAAATCGAACCTGCCGTCGATCTGCGCGGCACCCTCGGCTCGCTCGCCCCGACCTTCAGCCTGCAAACGCCGCAGGGGCAGACGGTCACCCTGCCGGATGCGACCAGGCACCAGCCGATGGTGCTGCTGTTCTGGCCCTCGTGGTGCCCCTACAGCCGCGCCTTGCAGCCTTATGTGCAGTCGATCTGGCAGGATTACCGCGATCACGGCGTGACGGTGTGGACCATCAACATCGAAGAAACCCGCGACCCGGTGGCGGTGATGAAGGAGCGTGATCTGAACTTTCCGCTGCTGGTCTCCGGCAATGCGGTGGCCGACCAGTTCGGCGTGCGCCTGATGCCCGCCGTGCTGGTGATCGATGGCCAGAACCACATCGTCTACAAGATGCACGAGAAGACCATCTCGCCGATCGACGCCGCCAAGCAGATCCGCGCCACGCTCAATGGTCTGCTGGGCGACAAGGCGGTGGCACTGCCGACGGAATACCCGAAGGCCTACGACCTGCACCTGCTCTCGCTGGAGGCGCTCAACCTGAGAATGACACCGATCGCCATCCCGCAAAGCGAATGGGAGCCGTGGATGGACGCCTATCTCGCCACACTGCGTCCCGAGGAATATGTGAGCGAGATACCCGCCAAAGGTCCGATTGCCAACGGCAAGCAGGCCATCACCTTCGCGCGCGAAATCTGGTCGAAGAAATACGGCGTCGAGCAGACCATCATCCAGGCGCCATATCGAAGCTATCGCATCGACAATCACTGGGTCGTGCTGGCCTCCGGGGAGGTCGGTGCCAGCACCACACTGGGCGAAGGCTTCATCGCCGTGCTGGAGGTGGACAGCGGCCGCGCCGTGCGGGTGGTGCCTCGGCAGTAAGCCGCGTTTAGTGGTTCGGCGTCCGTGCTTCCAGCGGCTGCTGCGGTACGCGCACGAACTTCGTCACGTCGTAGCCCCAACTGCCGATCTGGGCCCGGTATTTCTCGAATGCGGCATCGCTCATCACCGGCGTGCGGCTCATCAGCCAAACGTAATCGAGCGCGCTGCGGCCGATGATGGTGGTGCTGTAGTCGGGCTCCACATGCGCGATGCGGTATTCGCCCTTGATCGGCCAGAAGATGCGCATGCCCCAGAGCGCATTGTTGGTATTGGGCTCGACGAAACCGCGCGGATTCATGGTCTTCAAGGGCCCGTCGAACGCGCCCTTGCGATAGGTGAACGTGGTCTTGATGGTGCCGTCTTCATCCAGCCGGTAGCTCTCCACCGAGTTGAAAGCCTTCTTCTCGATGAAGTTGGGGATGATGCCGATCACAAACCAATCGCCCATGAAACTCGGCAAGTCCACCGCGGGTGCCAGCGGCACGGGCGAAGGCTTTTCAGCCGCGTTGGCGGAGAGCATCCAGCCGCTGGCGACAAGACCGAAGGTGAGCGAGAGTGCGCGGGTGTTCATGGCGGTGTTCCTGAAACGCGGTGGATGCGTGCAGCCTGCGCAGGCTGGCTGAATCGCTGCCAACTGCCGTGCTGATGGCTATGCAGCCGCGGACGCGAGTGCGTCTTCAGCTCTTGTCGGATGGCCGCCACGCCGAGAGTCTTGCGCGCAGACGGCGCAGACTTTCGGCATCGGTTTCGTCGCCGGCAATCACCCGCGTGCGCGTGCCGCCGCCCTTCAGGGCATACCGCAGGATCAGCCACTGCGGATGCCGCGTGCTGTCGCCCTTGAGCACGGCCGTGTGTTGCACGCCGCTGGCCTCGTGCAGCGTCCAGCTGTCGTCCTCGTGCCAGGTGAGCCGCACCAGCGCGGTCTGGCCAAAACCGAAGGCAGGGTGCCGCCGCAACCAGAACCAGCTACCGGCGAAAGCGGCGATCAGCGCCCACATGACCGGCCCCGGCTGCATCGCAAAGGGGAGCGCAGCCAGCGGCAGGATGTGTAGCGTCGAGACGAACTTGAGCACTTTCAGCGACGGCACCAGCCGCAGCTCAACGGTAGTTGCGGAACTCATGGATCACCTCGGCGAATTCGGCAGGCGTGGGTTCGAAACCCATCGCCCAGGCGTAAATCTCGGGCTCGGTCGGGCCATCGAGCAGCTTGATGAAGGCGGCGCGTTCGGCGGCGGGTGCGACCGCATAGCGGTGCGCGTGATAGCGGCCGAACATCACGTCCAGCTCCTTCATGCCGCGGCGCAGCAGCCATTTGATGCGGGCTTCTTCCATTTTGGGTTTCGGTGCTAAATTGGGGCATGGATTATCGCCAGTTCATCACCATCGAGCCGGGTAAACGCTCAGGAAAACCCTGCATTCGCGGCTTGAGGGTGACGGTGTACGACGTGCTGGATTGGCTGTCATCGGGGATGAGCGAAGCGGACATTCTCGCCGACTATCCCTATCTGACGCTGGATGACATTCGTGCCTGCCTGGCGTTTGCCGCAGACCGCGAAAAAAGCCTGGCTTTCATCAACTGAGTTGCTCTTTAGTTGTCACTTTGCTGTGACAGAGCTATCTGCGACAAGCTATTTAAGGCCATTCCAGAAGCTAGCAGGCAACCTTGAAAATCCTGTGTTTTCATGGTTCACCATGCATTTGAATAAGCAACCATGAAGCTACTCTTCGATGAGAATCTGCCACCTGCACTGACGCAGGATTTGGCTGATGTTTTTCCTGGCTCCGCTCACGTTCACCAGCTTGATCTCGCTGCCGTCGATGACCGTGAAGTGTGGGATTACGCGCGTCAGCACGGTTTCGTCATTGCCACCAAAGATTCCGATTTTCAGGATTTGAGCGTTCTGCTCGGTCACCCACCCAAGGTGTTGTGGCTGCGCACCGGCAATGGCTCTCGCGCCGACCTGGCGCGCCTGCTGCGCGATCGCACCATCCTGCTGCTGGAGTTTGAACACTCCACTAACGGACTGCTGATCCTACGTCCCTGAAACAAGAAAGCGACCGAGAGGTCGCTTTCTTGTTTGTCACGTTCTGCGCTAAACCGTGCGCTCGACCAGCATCTTCTTGGTCTCGGCAATCGCCTTGGCGGGGTTGAGTCCCTTCGGGCAGGTCTTGGTGCAATTCATGATCGTGTGGCAGCGGTAGAGCTTGAAGGGGTCTTCGAGCTGGTCCAGACGCTCGCCGGTCGCCTCGTCGCGGCTATCGATCAGCCAGCGGTAGGCCTGCAAGAGAATCGCGGGGCCCAGGTAGCGGTCGCTGTTCCACCAGTACGAGGGGCAGCTGGTCGAGCAGCAGGCGCAGAGGATGCACTCGTAGAGGCCGTCGATCTTGGCGCGGTCGTCCTCGCTTTGCAGGCGCTCGCGCGTCGGTGCCGGGGTGTCGGTTTTCAGCCAAGGCTCGATCGACGCCAGCTGCGCATAGAAGTGCGTCATGTCCGGCACGAGATCCTTGATCACCGGCATGTGCGGCAGCGGGTAGATGGCGACATCGCCCTTCACCTCGTCGCAGCCCTTGATGCAGGCCAGCGTGTTGGTGCCGTCGATGTTCATCGCGCAGGAGCCGCAGATGCCTTCGCGGCAGCTGCGACGGAAGGTCAGCGTCGGGTCGATTTCGTTCTTGATCTTGATCAGCGCATCCAAGACCATCGGGCCGCAGGCGGCCATGTCGACTTCGTAGGTGTCGACGCGCGGGTTCGCACCCGTGTCCGGGTCGTAGCGGTAGATCTTGAAGGACTTGGGCTTCTTGGCACCCGGCGACTTGAAGACCTTGCCGGCCTTCTTGTCGATGGTGGAGTTCTTGGGCAGCGAAAACTGGGCCATTGGTTTTAACCTCTTGGTAACTAAAGAATTAAGCAGCAGCAATTTTCAGGGCAGGCGCGTCGTCATTTGCTTGGATGTAGAAACTGCCATTTGTGCGACGAACAAAACGAACTCTTACGTTTTCTGAGTCAGCTGCATCTGCGGGTTCAGTGCGGATATGGCGCGCAGCGAGAAGCAACGGCAAGTCGAGTCGAAAAACACCCACGACTTCTTTCGTTTCTTCGCGCTTATAAGAAAGCTGCACAAATGCAGGAGACTCGGCTTTGGACAATGTGTTGTGGTAGTAGTCGAGGTTCGAGTTCATCGTCCACTTTCGCGCGCTTGCAGCAGCAAGAGCAGACGCTTCGCCTGCGCAAGCCGAGGTCGTCTCAAGCACGTAAGGCATTCAGACAACGCCTAGTAAACGCGCTTCTGGGGCTCTACGTAGTGCATCTCGTCGTCGAGCGTGTAGGTGTGAACGGGACGGGTATCGAGCTTCACTTCCGTATCGCTGGTGCGCCAGGCGAGGCTGTGCTTCATCCAGTTGGCATCGTCGCGCTCGGTGAAATCGTCGAGCGCGTGGGCGCCGCGAGATTCCTTGCGGGCCGCGCCAGATGCAATCGTCAGCAGCGCGTTGGCGAGCAGATTGTCGAGTTCGAGGGTTTCGACCAGATCGCTGTTCCAGATCATCGAGCGGTCGGTGACCTTCACGTCGTTGAAGGCCGCACAGGTCTTCTGCAGCTTGGCCAGACCTTCTTCCATCGAGGGGATGGTGCGGAACACGGCCGCGTGCGTCTGCATGGTCTTCTGCATTTCGAGGCGCAGTTCGGCCGTGCCACGCGCACCGTTCGAGTGGCGGATCTTGTCGAGACGCGCCAGCGCCTGCTCTTCGCTCTTGCCGCCGAGCGAGCCGTTGAGCATCTTGTGGTTCTGCCCCTTGGGCGTGATCTTCGCGGCCTGGATGGCAGCAGCGCGGCCGAACACCACCAGATCGAGCAGGCTGTTGCTGCCGAGGCGGTTGGCACCATGCACGCTGACGCAAGCCGCTTCGCCGACGGCCATCAGGCCCGGCACGATGGTGTCGGGGTTGCCGCTCTTCAGCGTCACCACCTCGCCCGTGTAGAGCGTGGGGATGCCGCCCATGTTGTAGTGCACCGTCGGGATGACCGGGATCGGCTCCTTGGTCACGTCCACGCCGGCGAAGATCTTGGCGGATTCGCTGATGCCCGGCAGCTTGGCGTGCAGCATTTCCGGCGGCAGATGCTCAAGGTGCAAGTGGATGTGGTCGGCCTCTTCGCCGATGCCACGGCCTTCGCGGATTTCCATCGTCATCGAGCGCGACACCACGTCACGCGAGGCGAGATCCTTGCGATTGGGCGCGTAGCGTTCCATGAAACGCTCGCCCTTCGAGTTGGTGAGGTAGCCGCCTTCGCCGCGCGCGCCCTCGGTGATGAGGCAGCCCGAACCGTAGATGCCGGTGGGGTGGAACTGCACGAACTCCATGTCCTGCAGCGGCAGGCCGGCGCGCGCGACCATCGCGTTGCCGTCACCGGTGCAGGTGTGGGCCGAAGTGGCGCTGAAGTACGAGCGGCCGTAGCCGCCGGTGGCGAGGATGACCTGATGCGCGCGGAAGCGGTGCAGTTGGCCGGTCGACATGTCCCAGGCGAGCACGCCCTTGCAGCTGCCGTCGTCATCCATGATCAGATCGACGGCGAAGTACTCGATGTAGAACTGCGCCTTGCACTTGAGCGACTGCTGATAGAGCGTGTGCAGAATCGCGTGGCCGGTGCGGTCAGCGGCCGCACAGGTGCGCTGCGCGGTGCCCTTGCCCCAGTGGGTGGTCATGCCGCCGAAGGGGCGCTGGTAGATCTTGCCGTCCGGCGTGCGCGAGAACGGCACGCCGTAGTGTTCGAGCTCGATGATCGCGGGGATCGCCTCGCGGCACATGTACTGAATGGCGTCCTGATCGCCCAACCAGTCCGACCCCTTCACGGTGTCGTACATGTGCCACTGCCAGCTGTCGTCACCCATGTTGCCGAGCGCAGCACTGATACCGCCCTGCGCCGCGACTGTGTGCGAGCGGGTCGGGAACACCTTGGTGATGTTGGCGGTTTTCAGGCCCGCTTCGGCGAGGCCGAGCGTGGCGCGCAGACCGGCGCCGCCGGCGCCCACTACGACCACATCGTACTCGTGGTGAATGATTTCGTAGGCCGGACCGGTCTTGGTCGCGGTGGATTCAGTGGAGGCGTCTGCCATGTCGATTCTCGAAAGGGAAAGTGTTAGGCGAGCGCGCCAAGTGAAATCCGCAGCACGGCAAAGATGCCGGCCACACCCGCGACCACATGCACGAACTTGCTGAGCAGCAGGGCGACGATCTTCGCGCCCTCGCCGCCCACGTAGTCCTCGATCACCACCTGCACACCGAGCAGGGAGTGATACAGCGCGCAGCCGATGAAGATCATCAGCGCGACGGCCACCGAGGGTGCGGCGACCCACCAGGTGACGGCGTCGAAATCGGCCGATGGCAGGCGTGCGAGCGAGAACACGAACCAGAGCGTGAGCGGAATGAGCGCCACGGCGGTGACGCGCTGAATCCAGAAGTGATGCGTGCCTTGCTTGGCGGAACCAAGGCCACGGGCGTGGCCGAGCGGGGAGCGGTAGCTCATGGAGGTCGTCCTTTCTTATTTGGTGGCGAGGGCGAGCGCCCAGACGGCGGCGGTCACTGCGATGGAAACCACAATCACACCCCAGCCGGTCTTCTCGGCGGTGGGCATGTCGAGGCCCTTGCCCAGATCCCACATCAGGTGACGGATACCATTGCAGAAGTGATAGAGCAGCGCCCAGGTGAAGGCGACCAGCACCAGCTTGCCGTACCAGGCGGTGAGGTGCGGCAGGATCATGTTGTAGCAATCGACACCGCTGGCAAGGCAGACCAGCCAGGTGACGAGAAGAATCGCGCCGAAGCTCAGGCCCAGGCCCGTGAGGCGATGCGTGATCGACAGCATCGAAGTCATTTGCGGCTTGTAGTACGGCCCGATCATGAACGGCGACAAAGGTCGCGTCGGGGTCGTCTTGGATGTGGCTGGAGTGCTCATGCGCTCTTGCTCTAGTAGTGATGAAAAGGGTTAGAAATCGATGCAGCGGCCGTTCTTTTCCCAGTCGCCGTAGCGGGTGGGGTCGGGGCCGTCGCGGCGGCCTCCGATCTCTGGCACTTGCCCGGCCTTGGACTCATGCACCAACTCGTCGTGGTCATGCTCGTCATGCGCTTCGGCCGCCAGCAGGTCGGCCAGCTTGATGGCATCGCCCGCGGCAATATCCTGCGGACTTGGCGGTTTGATGCGGGTCAGCACAGCAGGCACGGGAGGACCGGGAAAGCGGACGGGGATACGACTACGCTAGTGTGACAAATCCAGACCCCTCGGGCAATGAACGGGCGGGCTGTCGACCTATCGAGCGAGCATGCCGTGACTGCATTTCCCTTCGTTTTTTCCAATCCCCTGCAGGGCGATGCGGCCAGCCTCTGGCTTTCAGATCAGGGCCTGATCCGTGCGAGCGGGCCGGAAGCGCGCAGCTTTTTGCAGAGCCAGCTGAGCAACGACGCCAAGCTGCTCACGCCCGCGCAGGCTCAGCTCAGCGGCTATTGCAGCCCCAAGGGGCGCTTGCTGGCCGTGTTCACCGTGCTGCAGTTGGGCGAGGACGATTTCGTGCTCGCGCTGCCTTTGGCCTTGGTCGCACCGACGCTCAAGCGCCTGAAAATGTTCGTGCTGCGCAGCAAGCTGATGCTCACTGATGCCAGCACAGAGCTGCCCGCATTGGGCGTAATGGGCGATCACGCTGCCGACGTGCTGGACGCACAGGGCTTTACCGTGCCAAGCAGCGACTACGGCGTGGCACAGCACGACGGCATCTGGCTGCTGCGCCGCCCCGGCCCGCTGCCGCGTTTCGAGTTGCGTGCCGCACCCGAACGCCTGGCAGCACTGCAACAGACTCTGGGCCTGCCCTCGGCCAGCGCAGATGACTGGGCACTGGCCGAAGTGCTCGCGGGCATTCCACAAGTCGCTGCCGAGACCACCGACCACTTCGTGCCGCAGACCATCAATCTCGACAGCGCGGGCGGCGTGAGCTTCACCAAGGGCTGCTATCCCGGGCAGGAAATCGTTGCCCGCGTGCATTACCTCGGCCGCGTCAAGCAGCGCCTGCGCCTGGCACAAGGCAGCACTCTGCTTGCGCCCGGCACCGCACTGCTGAATGCAGAGGGCCACAGCGTGGGAGAAGTGATGGCTGCCGCCGCACATCCACAGCTGGGCGCGGTGCTGGCGCTATCGCTCAATCTCTCGCACGCAGGCGAAACACCGTTGCAGGCGCAAGACAGCACCGAGCAGATCCACCCGCAAGCTGCGGACTGAGGCAGCGCCGGGTATCGCCAGAAATCACATATACGATTTAAAGAATTAAAATATCGTCAGATAGTCTTTTACAGACCTATCAGGGCTAGGCATTGTCCGCTCCACGGAATAACAACGACCTGGAGCAACGCCGATGTCCCGCCTCACCCTGCCCACCCGCACCCTCATCAGCCTGCTCGCCGTTGCGAGCTTTGCTCCGCTCGCCCACGCGCAAAGCGCAGCGAGCGCAGACCAGCAGCGCGTCGAAGAACTCGAACAGCGCCTGCTGGTGCTCGAACGCAAACTGGAAATCCAGACCGAGGAGGCCGCGACCAAGGCCAAGGAAGCACCGGTCGTCAACGCCGGTGACAAGGGCTTTTCGCTGAAGAACGCCAAGGGCGACTACGAGATCAAGTTCAGCGGCCTGGCGCAGATCGACGGCCGTTACTTCATCGACGACGACGGCGCGTTCCGCGATGGCTTCATCGCCCGCCGTCTGCGCCCCACGGTGCAGGGCAACCTCGGCAAACTGGTGAGCTTCCGCTTCACGCCCGAGTTTGCCGGCAACGGAACCGGCGAGGCGGCCAGCATCGTCGATGCCTACTTCGACCTGAAGTTCAGCCCCGCCGCCTCGATCCGCGCCGGTAAGCAGAAAGGCTTGCTGGGATTGGAACGCCTGCAATCGGGTGCGGCGATCAGCCTCGTCGAGCGTGGCTATGCCACCGAGCTGGTGCCCAACCGCGATCTCGGCGTCGCGCTCTATGGCGAACTCGCCAGCAGCACCATCAACTACGCCGTCGGTGTGTTCAACGGCACGGCGGACGGCCGTGACGTGGTGGGCACCACGACGGGGGCCGACGACGGTTTGAAGGAGTTCGAAGGCCGCGTGTTCTTCGAGCCGTTCAAGAACGACTACAGCGTCTTCAAGGGTCTGGGCGTCGGCATCGCCGGCAGCACGGGGGCGAAGGATGGCAGCGGCAACAACTTCGTCTCGCGCTACCGCTCGCCGGGCCAGAACCAGTTCTTCACCTACGAGGCCACGGCGGTCGCCTCCGGCAAGCACACCCGCTACGCGCCGCAGGGCTTCTTCTACCGCAACAACGTCGGCCTGCTGGCGGAGTACGTGGTGTCCGAGCAAGACCTCACCCGCGGCGGCGTCGAGCGCTCGATCAAGAACGACGGCTACAACGTCACCGCCAGCTACGTGCTGACCGGTGAGGATGCGAGCTATAGAGGTGTGAAGCCGAGTTCGGCCTACGCCATCGGCGCACCCGGCTGGGGCGCGGTGGAACTGGTCGCGCGCATCGGTGGCTTGAGTGTGGACAACGCAGCCTTCGCGGGTGTGGCCGCCACCGACCGCCTCGCCAACCCCACCGCGCAGGCCAGCAAGGCCGAGAGCTATGGCGCGGGCATCAACTGGTATCTCACCCAGAACGCCAAGCTCACAGCCGACTACAACTACACGAGCTTCGAGGGCGGCGGTGGCGGCACCGCAGCGGCACCGATTGATCGTCGCGACGAAAAGGCCGTGTTCACGCGCCTGACCATCCAGTACTGAACTCACTTCCAGACATCGGAATAACTCCCATGAAACGCACTCTCATCGCCCTTGCCGCTGCCGGCACGCTGTTGCTCTCCACCGCCGCCAGCGCCAAGGACTTCCTCAACGTCAGCTACGACCCGACCCGCGAGTTCTACAAGGAGGTGAACTTGCGATTCGCCGAAGAGTGGAAAGCCAAGTCCGGCGAAACGCTCGACATCAAGACCAGCCACGGCGGCAGCGGCAAACAGGCGCGCTCGGTGATCGACGGCCTCGAAGCCGACGTCGTCACGCTCGCCCTCGCCTACGACATCGACTCGATCGCCGAGAAGGGTGGCCTGCTGCCCAAGAACTGGCAGAGCCGCCTGCCCGATAACTCCGCGCCCTACACCTCCACCATCGTGTTCCTGGTGCGCAAGGGCAACCCCAAGGGCATCAAGGACTGGGGCGATCTGGTCAAGCCCAACGTCAAGGTCATCACGCCCAACCCCAAGACCTCGGGCGGCGCGCGCTGGAACTACCTGGCCGCGTGGGAGTTTGCCCTGCGCTAATACGGCGGGCCGAACCGTGATGTTGGCAA
>JAUSQI010000044.1 GCA_030652575.1 Stagnimonas sp.
GGATTCCCGCCTGCGCGGGAATGACGATGCTTTTGTTTGCGAGTGGTGTGTCTGCCGAGCCCGCCTTCGCACGCCTCTACAAGCAGCAATACGGCTACACGCCCAGCTGCAACGCCTGCCACAAGGATGGCGGTGGCACGCCCAACAATGCCTACGGCTTGCAGTTCAAGGACGCGGGCGAAAGCCTCGCTGCCTTCAGCAAGATCGCCGCCCTCGATGGCGATGGCGATGGCGTGAAAAACGCCGACGAGGCCGCCGCCAAATCCAACCCCGGCGATGCCAAGTCCACGCCCGCCAACAAGGGCGCTTGGCTCGACACGGCGAGTCTCATCCCGCGCGAAGTGCAGGCCCTGTTCCCCGGCGTGCGCGAATACCTGCCGCGCGATGCGGTGCTCACCGATGCCGACATCGCCCGCGCCAAGGCGCTGGGTGCAGCGCTCGGCAAGGCCGACGAGAACACCATCTACATCCCGCTCACCGACAAGAAACCCGCCGGCACGGCGCTGATCTTCCCGGCGCAATACCAGGGCAAGGATTTCTTCCTGCTGCTCGCCACTGATCGCCAGCTCAACGTCACCAGTGTCACGCCGCTCAACACCGTGCATGTGCCCGAGGCTGCGAAGAGCAAGGTCTATGCGGGCTTCAAGGGGCTGGCGCTGGACAAGCTGCCCGCGGCATCGGGCAGCGGTGTCGATGCCGCCATCGGCGAGGCGGTGAAAAAAGCCGGCACGCTGATCTACGTGCGGCTCAAAAATGCTTAGGTCGAGAATCTTTGCGGGCGCAATGGCACTCATGTTCGTGCTGCTGTTCTGGGGCGTGCGCGTGGTCGCCCAAACCGCAGCGGATCAGGATGCCGCCGCTGCGATCACCACCCAAGTGCAGGCCGCACCCGCCGACAACTTCGACTTCTTCAGCGAGGCCCCGGTCGAGAGTGCGGAAGTGGTGGAGCTGCCGCCAAAGCCCTCGCGCTGGATCAGCATCGGCAGCCCGCTCGCCCTCGTCGCCTTCTTCTTCCTCATCATCATCTTCAACTGGTGGGCGGTGCCGTTCACCAGCCACAGCGTCGACATCAACCTGCGCGACTTCCCACCCGCCGCCAAGCGCGGCATCGCCTTTGCGGTGGTCATCTTCGGCATCGCGTTCTGCTTCGGTGCGTCGGAAATCTGGTACCAGCTGCGCCTGCACGGCAGTGCCGAGGCCTACTTCGCGCAGATGTCGCTCGGCAAGCTCATCGCCTTCACGCATGCCCACCTGTTCGGGTTCACGACCTGCTTCTTCATCATCGGCATCCCGTTTTCGATGCAGTTCAATCAGCTGCGTCTCTACCAGTGGATTTTCCCCGCCGGGCTCGCGGCCTCGCTCACCGACGTGATGAGCTGGTGGGGCATCAAGTACCTCACGCCCAACTTCGAGTGGGTGAGCATGTTCTGCGGCATCGTGTTTTCGGTGAGCTACCTGTGGATGCTCATTGGCCTCTTGCGGGTGCTGCTGTTCCCCGATGTGATTTGGGCATCCGACAAAGACCGTGCACCCAGGCTAGCCGCCAAGCAGGATGCCCGCGAGCAGCGGCAGCATCACGAAGGCGATTACTGAGCGCTGCCAACCGCAAAGCCCCGGTACGCTGCCGGGGCTTTTTCGTTGACGCCCCCCCTTGAATCAGCGCGCCATTGAAAGCCCGAGCAGCGCCAGGATGGAGCCACCGATGAACAACATCGCCAGCGCGCCGAGCGCGCGCGATGTAGCCGATGATGAGTCCCGCCAATGCCATGTGCGTGGTGAAATCGTAGGTGAGGACTTTTTCATTTGCTGCTCCTTAAATTGGCCATCACAAGGTAGGAAAGTCAGAAGTGGAGACGTGCGGGTTTGACTGGGCGGGATGGCGGGACCATGCACGGTCCGCCGCCCAGCCCTGCCCACACGTCTCCGAGGCCAACAGTCGACGAACGGCGCTGATAGAGTCCTCAGGTGGTTCTCACAGAGTTCTCACATCTGTCGCGTGAGAAGTGCTGCACCACTTGGGAGGGGATGGCAAAACAGCCCAAGTGATTGATCTAGCTGGCGGATGCACCCGCTGGTATCAAGACCAAGGGAGAACAATGGACGACAGCAAGAAGATGTCCTCAGCGGGTCGCGAGGACGTGGGCGGGCTTTGGATGTTTGCCGATGCAGAGCTGAACGAGCGGACTTTGCGGGTGCAGATCAAAGGCACGCCCGTTGAACTCGACTACAAGGCGGTGGAGGTTTTGCTGGTACTGCTGCGCCATGCCGGCGAAGTGGTCACCAAGGATGAGTTGTTTGACACCGTCTGGGCCGGGCGCGAGACGGTCGACGGCGTGCTGACCAACGCCATCAGCAAGCTGCGCAAGGTGCTGGGTGATGCGGTGATTGCAACCCAGCACCGCATCGGCTACCGATTGACGGTGCCGGTCAAGCGTCGCTCGCTGGATGAAGGCATCTCCGAGTTGCACCTGAAACCCGGTGATGCGGTGCCTGCCCGAGAAGCCTGGCTGCTGCTGCGGCCACTCGGCAGTGGTGGCGAGGGCGAGGTCTGGCTGGCCGAGCAGGCCAAGAACCGCGAGCAGCGCGTGTTCAAGTTCGCCATTGATGCCGGACGCCTTTCAGCCTTGAAGCGCGAGGTCACGCTCTACCGCTTGTTGCGTGAGGTGCTGGGCGAGCGCCGCGACTTTGCCCGTGTGCTGGAGTGGAACTTCACCGCACCACCGTTTTTTATTGAGTGTGAGTACGGCGGTTTGAGCCTGAGCGATTGGGCAAAGCAGGGTGCGGGTTTGGCGGCGGCATCGCTCGAAAACCGGGTGCGGCTGCTGGCCGAGACGGCCGACGCAGTGGCCGCTGCCCACAGTGCGGGCGTACTGCACAAAGATTTGAAACCCGGCAACGTGCTGATCTGGCGAGACGAGGCGGGGCTGGAGCACGCGCGCCTGACCGACTTCGGCAGCAGCCGGCTGGCCGACCCCTCGCGGCTCGATGCCGCCGGCATCACGCGGCTTGGGTTTACGGTCACCCAGATGGCAGGAGAGGGCACCAGCGGCACGCCGCTGTATCTCGCGCCCGAGCTGCTGCTGGGCCAGTTGCCCACCGCGCAGTCGGATGTCTACAGCCTGGGTGTGATGCTTTACCAACTCGTCGTGGGCGATTTGAAACGTCCACTGTCTTCCGGCTGGGAGCAGGACGTGAGCGACCCTTTGCTGCGCGCCGACATTGCCGCTGCCGCCCACGGCAAACCCAGTGAGCGCATTGCCTCTGCCGATGAGCTGGCGCGCCGCTTGCGCACCTTGGAAGCGCGGCGTGTCGAGGCGCAAAGGCAATACCAACTCGCCGCGCGCGCGACCCAGGCCGAGGCGGCCTTGCAGCGCGACCGGGCACGGCGGCCTATTTTTGTGGCGTTGTTCGGCATTCTTCTGGTGGGGCTGCTCGCAAGCCTGTTCTTTCGGCAGCAGGCCGTGCAAGCGGGCAGTGATGCGGCGCGCCAGTTCGAGATCGCCAAGGCCACCAATGGCTTTCTCAAAAACAGCCTGCTCTCTGCTGCCAACCCGCTGGTAGGTGGCCGGGCCGATATCTCGCTGCGCGAAGCGGTCGATCGCGCCGCGCCGCTCATCGAACAGAGCTTTGCCGGCCAGCCAGAGACCGAAGCCGCGCTGCGCCAGACCCTGGGCGATGCCTATTACCAGCTCACGGCTTTTCAGCAGGCCGAAGTCCAACTCCAGGCTGCGGTCGTGCGCTATCGCAGCCTGCCTGGCCAGAAAATCGCCCTCATTGAAAGCGAGCTGAGCCTGGTCGAAGTGCTGGCCCGGCAATCCAAGTTTGACGAGGCGCGCACCTTGCTCAACGCAGCCGACGCCAATCTGGTCGGCGTCGGCGAAGTGCGCCTTGCCCTGCTGCGCGCCCGCGCTGAAGCCAACCTGCTGGCGCAGCAGCTGCAATACGACAAGGCCATCCCGGTGCTGGAGACTGCCATCGCCCAAGCCGAAACCACCGGTACGGCGGCGGCTGAAACCTTGCTGGGCGTGCGCCAGGCCCTGGCCTCGGCCTACGCCCGCAGCAAGCAGACCGCCAAGGCCGAGCAGACCCTGGTGCTGATCGTCGAAGCCCAGCGCAAAGCCCGTGGCTGGAAGCACCCAGCGACGCTCGCCGTACGCCATTCGCTGGCGCGGTTGCGACTGGCGCAAGGGCAGGAGCGCGAATCGCTTGCGGCCTACCGCGAGCTGATTGCCGATATGAGTGAAGCGCTGGGCCCGCAGAGCGAAAACACCCTGCTGGCGCAGCACGGTCTGAGTCTCATTCTGACCAAGCTCGAACAATGGGCCGAGGCAGAGCGCACGGCGGCTGCGGTGCATCGTGGCCTGGTGACGGCGCACGGCAGCGAGTATCTGCAATCGCTCAATGCGCTGAACCAGCGCAACGTGGCCCTGCTGCGGCTAGGTCGTGCCAGCGAGGCAAATGCCAGCCTGCGCACCGCACTGGCCTACGCCAGTCCCAAGTTCGGCGAAGACAATCTGCTGGTGGTCATCATGCGGTCAAATCTCGCCCACGGCTTGGTGGATGAGGGGCGTTATGCCGAGGCCGACAGCACCATCCGGCAGGTGAAAGCGGCGGCCAAAGGCAAGCTCGACGATAGCGACTGGGTGGGCGAAATGGCCTATCTCGAAGGCCGCATCGCGCAAGCGCAGGGCGATGTCAAAACGGCGGCTGACCGCTATCAATGGGCGGAGCAATCGCTGTCGCTGAAGAATCCACCGGAGTATTGGCTGCGTAAAAAAGTGGCGCGTCAGAACGCCAGTTTGCCCACACGCGCCAGCCAGCCCAAAGCCTGAGCCATGACGACCCGCACCCTGCCTGCCGATGATGCCCACTGGCTGTGGACTTTCGCCGATGCCTCAACGCTGCTGCGCGAGATGCAGCCGTTTGCCGTGCCGCGCTACTGGGTGTGGGAAGACGTGCAGCGGCTCGCAGGCAACGGCTGAGTCGTCGTCAACCCCATATGGGGCTGCTAGAGTCTCGGCTCGTTTGCAAATGCCGCCTCACCGTCTGGAGTTGCACATGTCATCTACACTCAAATCAGTGGTTGGTGCCGTAGCACTTTCTTCCGTACTGGGCCTCGTGGGGGGCTGTGCGAGCGGGGGTGGGCAGTCGGCAACGCAGTCGGCTGGCGGCGAGTCGGAGTACACCGGTATTCAGACCCGCGCCATTCGCGCTGCGCCGGCATCGCAACAGGCTAGAAACGAATCTAAACCGCTGTCTGAACTCAATACACCGGCGGCAGTTGCTGCACGTGAGGCAGCACCCCGCAGCCCGCCGCCGCGCCAAGCCGCGCCCGCGCCCGCGCCCGCGGTCGCGGTCGCGGTAGCTGCTGCTGCCGCGCCGACGCCTACTTCCGCCTCTGCACCCGCACATCAACAAATCGAGGTGCTGCAAAAAGGGGCCAAAGTGCGCGCCTACGGCAACGCCTCGCTGCGGGCACGGCCCAGCACCAAAAGCGACGGTGCGCCGGTCGCCCCAAACATTGATCTGGAGCTGGGGCCGCAGATCTACAACGCCGATGGCTATTGGTGGTACGTCACCGCTGGCAAGGAATCGGGCTGGCTGTTGCAGGCGGATATCCAGCGCTGAGGGCTTGCCATGCGTATTGCGCCCCTTGCTCTGATGGCGGCACTTGCAACGCTGGTTGCTTGCCGCGCGACCGCCCCGGTATCCAATCCGCCGGATGCGCCCACCGGCATGGCAGACACGCAAGCAAGCACTGATCGCACCGCCCAAGCAAGGCGCCCGGCCCTGAGCATGGACGTGCTGCCTTCCATGACACGAACTGGCACCTTGAAAGCCAGCACCGCCGTGCGCCAGCGGCCCATTGATGCCAGCGCGACGCTGCAAACCCTGAGCCAGGGTGAAACGGTGCAGATCTTGGGCGAGCTGAGCAATGCCGAAGGGCGATGGCTGTCGATCGCCTATCGCGATGTGCAGGGCTGGGTGCGGATGGATGAGGTGATGGAACCCTGATGCAGCTGGCTGTCGGTGCGCGCCCGGGCACTGCTGAGAAGGCTCGATGCGAGTCGCGCTAGGGGGTGGTTTTGAAGACGATCCCCTTGCGCACGTTTTCGCGGATGGTCGCGATCATCTTTTTCTGCACGACCGGGTCGTCATCCATCTGGATGGTGGAGCCATCGGCCAGGATGATGGTTGGGGTCTGCCGGTAGCCAAACATGGAGCCGACCGCAGCGATGTTGGCCTTTGGATAGACACACTCGGTTGCCCGGCGCTGGGTGACCAATTCGCGTTTGAGCATGAGTTGGCTCCAGGCTTTTTGCGGATTGACGTCGCACCAGACGTCTTCAGCAATCGGAAGACGCGCACCGGACAAAGCCCACGGAAACACGCCGTAAGACAGGTTGGATTTACTCAGAATCTGTTCGAGCACCACACAGGCGCCACAGTCGACGGCCGAGTAAATCATCACGCCCACGGGTGCCGCTTTCTTGATGAAAAGAAGGGCGTCTTTCATCGGCAGCTGCGAGACGGCTGCCTGGCGCAGCTTTGTAACCTCCTCATCCGGTAGCGGGCCGCCACCGTCCCGATGCTGCCAGCCGCGGTTCTTGCCATCGTTGGCTCGGGCCGATAAGTCTGACGTCGTGAGTCGGACGCCCGCCTGCTCAGGATTTGCCGTGGGGTAGTAGGTGTAAATCTCCTCGAATGGCGTTTTTTCGACGGTGATCTCGCCATACGAGGCCTGCATCTTGGCCTTGACCTCATCAAGGCTGCTGGCCTGGGCGGCGTGGGTCAGCAAGGCCAAGCTCAAGATGCCGAAATACCGAACCGCCGTGTTCAATCGAATGTGCATGGGGTGCTCCAAAAAGGGGTGGATGTTGCGGGCGCCGTTGTGCGCGAGGGCCGCGTTTTGGCGCGGCCCTCGCGACAATCGTCCTCCCCGTTATTGCGTGACCAGCTCGTTGTCCTGCTGGTCGAGCAGCACCACCTTCACGACCTGCGCCTTGAGCCGGGAGCTGTTGATGTCCACGTCTTGTGCAAAGGCATAGATGCGCAGGGTGAATTGCTTGTAGCCGCTCACCATTTTTTCGATACCGCGTGCCTTGGTTTCATCGGCAACATTCAAGCGTTGAAAAGGCTCGACGTTGGTGAACTCGACCTTGTAGTCGCTGTTGTCGTACATGTACCAGTAGGAGTCCGGTTGCAGACCGTTTTGCAGCGGGAACTGTTTTTTGTCGAAGTCGTAGTGCTGCAAGTTCTGTTCGATTTCGTAGATGAAGTAGCGGCGCGTCTTGGCCATCTCCAGCTCATTTTCGATGCGCGGCTTGAGCGCCGTCAGCAAGTCCTGCTTGCGAAAGGCATCGGAGCTTTGGCGGTATTCAGATGAATACTTCGCGGCGATTTTCTCCATCTCGGGCGGAATGCCCGACAGGGCGTAGTACATGAACATCAGCTCGTTGCCGCTCTTGAGCGG
The DNA here is from genome assembly GCA_030652575.1 of Stagnimonas sp. GTDB lineage: Bacteria > Pseudomonadota > Gammaproteobacteria > Nevskiales > Nevskiaceae > Stagnimonas. The sequence goes on from JAUSQI010000044.1 coordinate 7,475, forward strand.
GAAGTAGCTTTCCAGCGGCGTGCTGGGGTCCGCTTTGGTCAGGGCGCTGCGGCGTTGTTCGGCCACGGCTTCCTTGGCTTTTTCGGGTGAGAGCGCGCTGCTCAGGCTGGGCGCGGCAGCGGGGTCGGCCGAGGCGTTGTCACCGCCTTTGGAGCAGCCCGTGAGTGCGGCCATGCCAATCGCGAAGAGTGCGGGGGCAATGAGAGATGCGGTGAGGTTTGAGATTTTCATGAGGGTCATCCAGATAGAGATTCCGAGAGAAGGTTTGGGTGGCGCAGCCAGGCGCTACACACGGCTGCGGGCGGCCAGCAGGCGCACCGCACCGAGGCCCGCGAGGTAGAGCGCGGCAATCAACGAGAGGTAGAAGCCCAGGCCCAGATGGATGGCATCCATCGCCGCCTTGAGCATCTGGCTGGCCATTTCCCGCGCCCTGTCGCCGCCGATATCGCCGGCCTGGCTGGAGGCATCACCCAGCCCGCTGTAGATGCGCACGGCGACATAGAGCATCACTGCCAACGGGGCCAACAAACCCCAGCTCGCATGGCGGTTGCTCAGCAGGTAGGGCGCGAGGGGTGCCAATGCAGCCGCCAGCAATACCAGGCTGTGAAAGCCCATCTTGCCGCTGCCGCTGTATTGCAGCGCCGACATCACATCGCGCCCGCCCAGTGCCCCGAACAGCTGGTGAAAGCTCAGGCCCAGACGGTTGTTGGCATAAAGCTGCACGCCCACCACATCGAAGGTGAACCAGCCCAGCAGCAAGGCGACTACTGCGACCAGCACCGGCTTGCTGACGCGGGCGGTGAGCGCGGACCAGCCCTCAAGGCCCTTGTCTCGCATCGCGTTCATGGCGCGCTGGGCTTCCTCCTTGGCGAGCTGGGCGTCGTCCACGGCCGTGATGCCGCGGATGGCCCCGGCCTCATCGAGATCGACCTCGACGGTCATGTTGGTTTTGGGTGCGACGGGCGAAAGCCAGAGGCCTTCGAGCCGGAACGGCAGCTGTTTGCCGTCCACCATCAGCAGGCCTTCGCCTGCAGAAGTGTCACGCAGGATGCGACCGCGGATCTTGTTGGTCATGGTGAGTTTTCTCCTTGGGTCAGGGGGCTGTGATCAACCGCCCAAGGCCGAAGCACTGGCCTTGTTCTAGTTGCAGGCCTTGGCCTTGAGCACGGCGTTTTTGCCGCCTACCGTGAAGGTGCAGAGCTGGAAATCCACCTTGACGCCCATGTACGCCCCGACAATCGGGATCATTGCCTTGTTGTCGGTGTGCTGAAACTGGTAGGTCAGTACTTCATCGCTGCCTGAGAAGTTGGTGGTTTCAGGCTCGCCGAGCGCGGCGACAATCTCTGCGCGCGTGGTCTTGCCTTCCTCGAAGCGGCTGTATTGATCGGTTTCGATCTTCTTGCCTTTGGTGGTGACGCAGCCGGTGCCGAGCACGGCCAGGGCAAGAGCAGTAGAGGTGAAAAGTTTGGACATGAGAATCTCCTTCGATTGATTGGCCATCACAAAAAGCGGAAGTGGAGACGTGCGGGTTTGACTGGGCGGGATGGCGGGACCATGCAGGTCCGCCGCCCAGCCCTCCCCACACGTCTCCGAGGCCAACAGTCGACGAACGGCGCTGATAGAGTCCTCAGATGGTTCTCACAGAGTTCTCACAGATGCGCTGTGAGAACTGCCACGAGGCTTGGGGTGGGGTGTGGTAAAAACACCAAGTAATTGATTGAATTGATAGATATCACCGTCAGTCGTAGCGACGAGGGCCTGCAATGGATGACCGCGACACCCAGCCCACGGCAGCCCGCGACGAGTCGGGTGGGTTGTGGACCTTTGCCGGGGCTGAGCTCAACGACCGGCTACTAAGCCTTAAAGTGAAGGGCCAACCCGCCGAGCTGGACTACAAGTCCATCGAGGTGTTGCTGGTGCTGCTGCGCCATGCGGGCGAAGTGGTCACCAAAGACGAGCTGCTCGATACCGTCTGGGCCCGCGCCCAGGGCAACATCAGCGAGGGTGTGCTCACCAACGCCATCAGTCGCCTGCGCAAGCTGTTGGGCGATGAGGTGATCGTCACGCAGCACCGCGTCGGCTACCGGCTGACGGTGCCGGTCACCCGTAAATCGCTGGCCGAGGCGGCGTCTGAACTGCATCTCAAGCCCGGCGAGCCAGTGCCCGCCCGCGAGGCCTGGCTGCTGCTGCGGCCCGTGGGCACGGGCGGGCAGGGTGAGGTCTGGCTGGCGGAACACCGCAAGACCCGCGAGCAGCGGGTGTTCAAGTTCGCCATCGACGCCGCGCGGCTGACGGCGCTCAAGCGCGAGGCCACGCTCTACCGCCTGCTGCGCGAGGTGCTGGGTGAACGCCCGGATTTTGCGCGGGTGCTGGAGTGGAACTTCACGGCGCCGCCGTTCTTTCTGGAGTGTCAGTACGGCGGCGTCAGCCTCAGTGATTGGGCAGCGCAAGATGCGGCACTCGCCACCTTGTCACCGCAAGAGCGCCTGCGGCTGTTGGTGGAGATCGTCGCCGCCGTCGCCGCCGCCCACAGCGCGGGCGTGCTGCACAAGGATCTCAAGCCCGGCAACGTGCTGGTCTACCCCGGGGCGGATGATCGGCTGCATCCCCGGCTCACCGACTTCGGCAGCAGCCGGCTCGCCGACCCGGCGCAGCTCGATGCGCTCGGTATCACGCGACTGGGCTTCACCGTCACTCAATTCGATACCGGCAGCAGCCAGTCCGGCACGCCGCTGTATCTCGCGCCCGAGCTGATGGCGGGCCAGCTGCCTACGGTGCAGTCCGATGTATATGCCTTGGGAGTGATGCTGTACCAGTTCGTGGTCGGCGATTTCAGCAAGCCGCTGGTCGCGGGCTGGGAGCAGGATGTCGACGACGCCCTGCTGCGCGAAGACATTGCCGCTGCCGCGCATGGCAGCCCGGCGCGGCGGCTGGCTTCCGCCGCCATCCTGGTCGAGCGACTGCAAGGTCTCGAAACCCGCCGCGCCGCACAGCAGCGGGAACATACCCGCCAAACCGAGCTGCAAGCCAAAGACACGCGTCTGCGCCAACTGCGTCTGCGCCGCCCCTGGGTACTGGCGTTTGCAGCGGTGCTGGTCGTTGGTCTGGGCAGCAGCTTGTGGCTGTTTCAGCAAAGCCGCACCGAGGCGCGCACGGCCTGGGCGATCAACGAGTTTCTGCAAAACGAGGTGCTTGGCTTTGATATGGAAAACGGTGAGGCCAAGTCCATCACCGTACTCCAAGCCATGCAGAATGGTGAGCAGGGGCTGGACCAGGAGCTGGCGGCGGAGCCTGAAATCCGTGCACGCGTCTACGCCACGCTGGCGCGCGCCTATCTCAATCTTGGCCGCTGGGATGAAGGCGAGAAGCGCTACAGCAAGGTGCTGGCGATCTACCGTGAAATGGGCAAAGCCCCCAACCAGAGCGTGCTCGAAGCCATGCTGATTACCGCACTCAGCCTGCGCGATGACCAGCCCGATCACCTGCGCGCCAAGCAGCGCATCCTCAAGGAGGTGCAGCCGTTTCTGGTCGGTGCCAGCGGCCAGAACGCCAGCTTGCTGTCACTGCTGCGCGCGCAGCTTGCGCTGAAAGCGGGGCAGCCTGACGTAGCAGCGCGCGCCGCGCGCGCTGCCTTGCCCTACAACGCGCGCGACGGGTTGTTTTTGCTGCAACGCGCACAGCTCGATCAGGGCCAGGGGCTGGAGGCCCGCGACACGCTTCAGCGGCTGTTTGAAACCATGCAGAAAGACCAGGACTGGCTGACCGCCGAGGGTATTTCGAGCCGCACGTTTGCCCTCAGCAACCAGCAGCGTGTCGATACCGGCCTGCACCTGCTCGCCCCCGCCGAGGCGGTGCACGCCGATGCGCTGCGCGTGTTGGGGCTGGAGCACGCGGTGACCATTCGTGCCGCACTGCTGGAGGCGATGGTGCGGCTCGACAATGGCCAGGCAGCGGCGGCGGCCAGCGCTTTTGCGGCACTTTATCCGCAGGCGGTGACCTTGCTGGGCTGGCAACAGACGGTGCCTGTGATGGCGGCCGATGGCTGGGTGAAAGCCCTGCAACGCAGCGGCCGCACCGCCGAGGCGCAGGCGCGCGCCGTGCAGGTGGTGGCCGATGCCGATGGCGCCGGCCCCGAGGGCGCAGCCTGGGCAGAAGAATTGCGCACCGAGTTCGGCAAGATGGGCCTGGTGCTGCCGCCTCAGCGCTCCAGCCGCAGCGTCAGCCAGACGGTGCGTGGCGAACCGGGCGTGACCGAGTAAACCCGGTTCTGGCTTTCTTCGTAGATGCCCTCGTTGGTGAGATTTTCGACGAACGCTTCCAGCCGCAGCGCTCGGGAGGGCTCCCAACCCAGGCCACTGTCGAGCCGTGTGTAGCCGGGCAGACTGAAGTCGTTGGCATCGTTGCCAAAGCGCTGTTCCACCCGGCGCAGCGCCAGCTCCCAGTCCAGTGCGTCGAGGCCGATCGCGCCGAGGCCGATGCGGTTTCTCAAGCCGCCGGAATAGCGGGGAATGTTGTAGCGGCGATTGCCCTGGTTGCCCTCGCCGTTGCTGGTGATCTCGGAATCCGTGTAGGTGCCGAAGGCCAGCAGGTTCCAGTCCGGCAGCGGCGAGACGTTGCCGGAGAGCTCCACCCCACGCGCCCGCACATTGCCGATGATGCGGATGAAGAACTCGTCTTCGGTGTTGTTGGGGTCGCGCTCGGCGATGTTGGATTGGCGCACGCGGAAGGCGGTGACGGCCGCCTGCCAGCGGCCGTCTTCGCGACCGAAGCGAACACCGGCTTCCTCCGAGCGATTGCTTTGCGCGGGCGGGTTGCCGCCCTCGCGCAATCTCCCGGTCTGCGGGAAAAACCCCGTGGAGCCACTGCCGTGCAGCGCCAGCCAGGGAGTGGCCTGCCAGAGCAGGCCGAGTCGCCAGCTGGTTTTCGGCTCGCCGTAGCGGCTCAACTCCTCGGTGCCGCCGGCAGCGGGGTCGGGGTTGGGGATGAGATTGCCCAGCTCATCGACGAGGGGGATGCCGGTGTTGTCGGCAAAGAACTCGAAGTAGCGCTCGTCGATGCGGCTGTTGTCGCGGCGCACATTGGCCATGAGAAAGAGCTTCTCGGCGATGCCCAGGTGATAGCCGGCGAACAACGATTGCGTGCTCAGGGCAATGTTCTGCTCGATGCGGTCGTTCAAGCCGCCCGTGAAAGTCTCATTGACCCGCTCGGCATCGCGGTCGAACACATCGAAACCCATCGACTGGTCGGTGAAGCGGAAGATGCGCTGCACCTTGTCTTTTTGCAGCGTGTAGCCCAGCACCCAGCGGTGCGCCAGCACGCCGGTGGCGAACTGCCCCCGCAGTTCAGGCTGCACGATGCGGCCGATGTTGCGTGGCGAGCGGTTGGTGGAGCGCAAGCCGAACAGAAAGGAATCGCCCGAGAAGGTGTAGGGCGGCGTGAAGCCGTTTTCGTAGAGCGAGGTGGGAAACGCGCTGTAGTACAGCGCATCCACCCGCCGATGCCGCAGCTCGGCGGCGACGCGCAGCTCCAGGTTGGCGCCCAGCGATTGCTTGATGTAAGTCGCCACCCGGCTGCGATAGTTGCGGTTGTTGTCGCCGCGAACGTGATAGCTGAAATCCGAGGGCGCGAGATTGTCTTTGAGCCCTGCTGCTTCCAGATAGAACACACCGGCATCGTACGGTTGGTCGGCGTAGTCGTATTCGGTTTCGACCAGCACCGTCGTGCCGCGCTCGCCGCGCCATTGCAGCGAGGGGGCGATGAACAGCCGCTGCTGCTCGCGCTGCGTACGAAAATCATGGCCATTGAGACCACTGACCACCACGCGGTAGGCCCAGTCCTGCCCCTTGCCGATGGGGCCGGTGAGGTCGCCCTCGGCACGCATCAGACCCTGCTGGGCGCGGTTCACCAGCCAGCGTGCCCCTTGCTGGTACTGGGGCTTGAGTGTTTCGTAGTTGATGGCCCCGCCAGGGCCGACGATGCCCTGTTCGGCCCCCGCCGCCCCCTTGAGCACTTCGATGCGCTCGATGTTGGCCAGCTCGCTGGTGGTTTCGCTCAGGATGCTGATGCGGCGCAAGCCGTTGACGGCGATGAACAGGCTCTGGAAGCCACGGATGGCGATCTCGTCAAACAAACCCTCGCCTTCATCCGAACTGCGCTCGACGCCGGGCATGTAGTCGGCGACATCGCTTAAGCTGCCGCCTCGGCTGCGCAATTCGTCGACCGGCACCGTGCTGACGGTGAACGGCAACTCACGAGCGGGCGTCTCGATACCGCTCAGGCTGGCGGCAGGTGCGGGTGCAGGCGCCGTGATGGTGACCGGGTCCAGGCGAATGCTGTCGTCCGTCTCGTCCGCCGCCGTCTCGAAGCCGACCAGCATCAGGCCGAGGAATGCAGTAGCCAGTCTGCGGCCGACGGCCGCATTGTGCGCGGTGTGACTCATCCCTTCCCCAAGAAGTGGTTGGCGAAGCCCTCGAGGACTGCCGGTTCTGGTTCTGCGCAACGAATATAACCAAGCCTCGCAGCCCTTGCGAGCCATGACGCGGGCTGTGGGGGCGCGCTAGGATGTTTGCAGCTGACGCTGCGATTGCGGTCGGTGCAGTCATAAAAACAAACCTGGAGTGAGAACCCATGAATTATTTCGTCACCGGTGCCACCGGCTTCATCGGCAAGTTCCTGCTGGAAAAACTGCTGGCGCGTGAGGATGCGAAGGTCTACGTGCTCGTGCGCAAGTCTTCGGCCGAGAAGTTCGAGGCGCTCAAGGCCCGCTACGGCGCCGCCGGCAGCAAGCTGGTGCCACTGTGGGGTGACATCACCACGCCGGGGCTGGTCTCGCCGGCCGACTTCAAGAAGCTCGCCGGCAAGGTCGACCATGTGTTCCACCTCGCCGCCGTCTACGACATGTCGATGAGCGATGAAGAAGGCGACAAGATCAACAACGAGGGCACGCGCAATGCTGTGGCCTTCGTCAACGACCTCGGCGGTCCCGCCGTGCTGCATCACGTGTCGAGCGTGGCGGTGGCGGGCAGCGATTACGTCGGCACCTTCCGCGAGAACATGTTCGACGAGGGGCAGTCGGTCGACCACCCGTACTACCGCAGCAAGTTCCAGAGCGAGGCGATCGTCCGCAACGAGAGCAAGGTGCCGTTCCGCATCTACCGCCCCGGTGTGGTGGTGGGCCACAGCGAAACCGGCGAGATGGACAAGATCGACGGCCCGTACTATTTCTTCAAGCTCATCCAGCGCATACGCCAGATGTTGCCACCCTGGATGCCCACCGTGGGCCTGGAGGGCGGGCGCGTGAACATCGTGCCGGTCGATTTTGTCGTCAACGCCATCAACGTCATCAGCCACCAGCCCTCCATCGGCAAAAAATGCTTCCACCTGGTTGATCCGGTGGGCTACCGCGTGGGTGATGTTCTAGACATCTTCTCGCGCGCCGCGCATGCACCGCGCATGAACCTCTTCGTCAACGCGGCGCTGCTGGGCTTCATTCCCAAGGGCATCAAGAAGAGCCTGATGGCGATTGCCCCGGTGCGCCGCGTGCGCAACGCCGTCCTCAAGGACCTGGGTCTGCCCGAGGACATGCTCACCTTCGTCAACTACCCCACGCGCTTCGACTGCCGTGAAACCCTGGCGGCACTCAAGGGCTCGGGCGTGCAGTGCCCC
>JAUSQI010000057.1 GCA_030652575.1 Stagnimonas sp.
CGTTGGTCATGCTCTCCATGCCGCCGGCCACCATCACCTCGTTGCTGCCAGCCAGGATCAGGTCGTGCGCAAGCATGATGGCCTTGAGGCCGGAGCCGCACATCTTGTTGATGGTGGTGGCGTTGGCCGAATCGGGCAGGCCGGCACCACGCATGGCCTGGCGAGCAGGCGCCTGACCCTGACCTGCACCGAGCACATTGCCGAAAATCACTTCCTGCACATCCGCCGGGGCGATGCCGGCACGTTCGACGGCGGCCTTGATCGCGACCGCGCCCAACTGGCTGGCCGTCAGGCCGGAAAACACGCCTTGCAGCGCGCCCATCGGCGTGCGGGTGGCGGAAACGATGACGACAGGATCTTGCTGCGACATGTGAAGCTCCTCATTAGATTTTTTGAGGGCTGCATTATCGCTCAGCAATGTGGAGGGTTAGCGCCCGCTTATTTTGCGCGTTCCACGGTGCTGACCTTGCCGTCCTTGAAGACCAGCCGCATGCGTTCTTCGTACTGCGTCGGCGTGATGATTGTCGGTCGGCAGTAGTACCGGTAACTGTAGTAGGGGAAGCCCTGCGCGCAATATCCCGCGTTGTAGCTATCCGGCACGATGGCGTAGTAGACCCATGACTGGCTGATGCCCTCGCTCGTCTCCCGTTCGATGACGCGATCTGGTTCGCCCAGCGCGAGGCGCACGGTGGCCTCGTCGAAGCCCACGGTGACTTCGCCTTTCTTCACCCGTTCTTGCTGCTCTGTGCTGAGTGCCGCAAAGGCGGCAGGATCGCGCTCGATGCGAGACTGCGGCGTGGCGCAAGCCGTCAGAAAAAGCACGGAACAACAGATGCTGCGGAAGATGATGGAGCGCATGACGATAACCTCTGAAAGCAGAGCACCACGATAGACCGTTTGCCTCAGCAAGGGGTTCAGCCATCAGCCAGACAGGGCTGTCACAAACGCAGCACGCTTTACCCAACCTCTGCCTTAAACCATGCTCACTGCTGCACCGCCCTCATCGTTGCTGGCCCGCCTGGAGCGCTGGCAATGGCTGCTGCCGATCATCAGTTTCGCAGCCGGCTGGGTCGGCTATGTCGCGATCGAGCGCGGGCCCGCATTGGCCAGGGTCGTGGCGCTCACGGTGCTGGCAAGCTGGTTCTGGTTGCTGCTCGAACCCATCGCAGGGCGCTGGTTGCAGCGGGTGAGTGGGGGGCGGCTTTCCGAAAATATGGCCTGCTTCGTCACCCAGTCGCTGCAACAGGAGCTACTGTTTTTTTCATTGCCCTTCGTGCTCGGCGCAGCGCAGCTGGATTGGGCGCATGGGGTTTTCGTTGCCGTGCTGATGGCCGCCGCTCTGGTCAGCACCATTGATCCCTTCTACTTGAAACGCGTCGCCCGGGTGCCGGTGATGGCGGTGTGCTTTCAGGTCTACTGCACCTGGGTTGCCGCATTGGTGGTGCTGCCGATCGCACTGCATCTGCCATTGGAACTGAGTGCGCCGGGGGCGGCTGTGGTCGCTCTCCTTGCCCTCGCTGCCGGGCTGCCCAGATTGCTGGGTTCTGTGCAGGGTATTGGCGCCTGTTTGCGCGCAGCCTTGCCAGCCATCATCGTGCTGATGGTAGTGACCTTGCTCGCGCCAGCGTTACCGCCGACGGGCCTGCGATTGGCCGAAGCACGAGTCACGACTGAAATGAACGGATTGCAGCCTGGCCTTTCGGTCAAGCGCATCGATGTCGCCACACTGCGCGCGGAGGGTCTGATTGCATTTACCGCTATCCACGCCCCCGCCGGGCTTACCCAGGGTCTGAGCTTCGACTGGTATCACGGCGACGTTTGTATCGACCGTATCCCGGCGCAGATTCAAGGCGTGGGCGAGAAAGCCCGCAGCTGGCGCACCTGGACGCGCAAGCAGAACTTCGACGGCGACCCGCGCGGCGACTGGCACGTCGACATTCGCACCGCAGGTGGTCAGCTGGTGGGGCGCTTGGCGTTCAAGGTCACCTGAGAACAGCTGAACAAAGCACGGTGGGACGCTCGCGCGTCCTGCCGCCCAGGTTCTACTGCGCGCGGCGCAGATCGAGCGTCAGCGGATACTCGGCATTGGTTTTTTCCACACCCGGCCAGTAGTCACCGGGCGTGTGGCCCAGGGTCGAGAACCGCGCGAGACGGCGCGCCTCGGCCTCGTAGGCATTGACCGGGAAGCTGTCGTAGCTGCGACCCGCCGGATGCATGACGTGGTAGGTGCAACCCGCCACAGCCCGTTTTGCCCAGGCATCGTAGAGATCGAAAATCAGCGGCGTATGCACGCCGATGGTGGGGTGCAGACAGCTGGCCGGCTGCCAGGCGCGATAGCGCAGGCCCGCCACATATTCGCCCTGGGTGCCGGTGGGGGTAAGCGGCAGGCGACGGCCGCTGACGGTGACGAAGTGCTTGCCCGGCGTGAGGCCGGTGACCTTGATCTGCAGGCGTTCGAGTGAGCTGTCCACATAGCGGGCCGTGCCGCCGCCGCCGGGCTCTTCACCCAGGGTGTTCCAGCATTCCAGCGCATGGCGCAGCTCGATTTCCACCTCGCCGAAGCGCATCGTGCCGTGGGCGGGGAAGCGGAACTCGAAATGCGGTGCGAACCAGGCATCGTCGAAGGCGAAGCCGGCGCGGCGCAGCTCGTCGAGCACGCTGGTGAGGTCCTGCCACAGGTAATGCGGCAGCAGGAAGCGGTCGTGCAGCGTCGTGCCCCAGCGCACCAGCTCGCCCTCGTAGGGCGTCTCCCAGAACTTGGCGATCAGCGCCCGCAGCAACAGCTGCTGCGCCAGGCTCATGCGCGGATGCGGCGGCATCTCGAAGCCGCGGAACTCGACCAGCCCGAGCCGACCCGTCGCGCTGTCCGGCGAGTAGAGCTTGTCGATGCAGATCTCGCTGCGGTGCGTGTTGCCGGTGAGATCGGTGAGCAGATGCCGCAGGATGCGATCGACCACCCACAGCGGCACGTCGGCACTGCCGCGCTTGGGCAGCTGCGCCAGCGCGATTTCCAGTTCGTACAGATTCGCGTCGCGCGCTTCGTCCACGCGCGGGTGCTGCGAGGTGGGTCCGATGAACAGGCCGCTGAAGAAATAGCTCAGCGAGGGATGGTTCTGCCAGAAGCGCACCAGCGAGCCGAGCATGTCCGGCCGGCGCAGGAACGGCGAATCCTCGGCCGTCGCCCCGCCCACCACGATGTGCGCGCCGCCGCCGGAACCGACGCTGCGGCCATCGACCAGGAACTTCTCGCTGGTGAGCCGCGTGAGCCGGGCCTGTTCGTAGACGGTGCCGACGATGTGGTTCAGCTCCTTCCACGAGGCTGCGGGCTGCACGTTGACTTCGATCACGCCGGGGTCGGGCGTGATCTTGAGCACTTCCAGGCGCGGGTCGTTCGGCGGCGGATAACCCTCGATGCGCACTGGCACCCGCAGCTCGGCCGCGGTGTCTTCGACTACGGCGATCAGTTCCAGATAATCGTCGGCATCGGCCGTCGGCGGCATGAACACGTAGAGGTGATCGCCGCGCGGCTCCACCGTCATGGCGGTGCGCACCGTGCCATCGAGGTAGGACTTGTTGCCGTTCGCCGCCAGCAGCTCGTCGGTGAGCAGGCGCTGCTTGCTGCGGCGCTGATCCTGCTCGACCTTGGGCAGTTGCAGGAACGGCTGGTTGAAACGGCGCGGCAGCGCGTTGCGAATGGCGAACGGGTCCGCCTCGTGCATATACGGATAGCTCTCTGCCGGCACATGCGGCAGCGATTCCAGCGGCAGGCGAAACCCCACCGGTGAATCGCCCGGCATCAGTTGCAGGCGGCCGGTGCGCGGCTTCCACTTTTCGCTGACCCAGGCCTTGCTCTGCCAGCGCTGCACCGGCATCACGTAGCCGCGCGGCACGTCTAGCCCGCGTTCGAACACCTGTGCCAGGCGCGCGCGTTCCTCTTCGTCCTTGAGCTTGGAATCGAGAGTCGAGACGTTGGGCGGCAGCTGGCGTTCGCGGTGCAAATAATAGAAGGCGTCTTCGTAGGCGGGCAGGGCGTTGTCGGGGTTGATCTTCAGGCGCGCCGCGATGCCGCGGATGAGCAGGCCCGCGCTCTTCACACGCTCGGCATGCACGCGGCCGGTATCGGTGTGCGGGGCCGGCTTGTCGTAGGCGGGCACGGTGGATTCGATCACGCCCGCGCGCAGGATCGGCTCCATGTCCTTGCGCCAGTACATGGCGTAGGCCCAGCGCGGCAACTGCTCGCCGGGATACCACTTGCCCTGGCCGTGGGTGAGCAGCGCGCCGGGTGCGAACTCCTTGCGCAGGCGCAGCAGCAGGTCGTTGGCGAGCTTCTGCTTGGTGGGGCCGACGGCAGCGGTGTTCCATTCGGCGGCCTGGAAGTCGTCGATCGAGATGAAGGTGGGTTCGCCGCCCATCGTCAGGCGCACGTCACCCGCGACCAGTCGCGCATCCACCGCATCGCCGAGCTTCTGGATCGCCGCCCATTGTTCTTCGGTGTAAGGCTTGGTGATGCGGGGCGTTTCGCGCAGGCGCGACACCTTCATCTCGTGGCCGAATTCGATTTCCATCGGCGGGTCTTTTTCACCGCGCGCGTAGGTGAAGCCGCCGCTGACGGGCGCCGCACTGGAGGGCTCCGGCGTGGCGCAAAGCGGGATGTGGCCTTCGCCGCAGAAGAGGCCCGAGGTGGGGTCAAGACCGACCCAACCGGCACCCGGCAGATACACCTCGCACCAGGCGTGCAGGTCGGTGAAATCCACCTCGGTGCCGCTGGGCCCGTCGAGCGATTTCAGGTCGGGCGTGAGCTGGATGAGATAGCCGCTGACGAAGCGTGCCGCATAGCCGAGATGGCGCAGCAGCTGCACCAAGAGCCAGCCGGAATCGCGGCAGCTGCCGCTGGCCTTGGTCAGCGTTTCCTCCGGCGTCTGCACGCCGGGTTCCATGCGGATGGTGT
>JAUSQI010000060.1 GCA_030652575.1 Stagnimonas sp.
CTTCGCGCAGCCTGGATTCCCGCCTACGCGGGAATGACGATGATTTTGATGCTCAGTCAGCGGTCGGCGGCTGCACGATCACTTCCAGCGCCACGGGATGGATGACCGTGGGGTCGTCGCGCAGCTTGAGGTAGAGCTTGCCCGCCACCGGGCGCGGCACCGGCAGGCTGGTGGCGGGAAAGCCATCCGGCACCTCTGCCGAAGACTCGAAGCCGGGTGCGCCCGATACTGCGGCGATCAGGAACAGATCGGTGCCGGAGAGCCGACAGGCGAGGTCGGCGCTGGCCGGACACTTGAGGTCTTTCAGCGTCGGCAGCCGCACCAGCGTGGTCAGCGGCTGCCAGTCGCCCGCCACGCCGTTGACCACGGCCCGGAATTGCAGCGGCCCGAATGCTGAGCTGCCGAACGCCTTGGCGGGGTCGAGGGTGGCGACGGCGACCTTGCTGTTCTCCAGCCGCAGGCCACCGTTGCCGAGATTGAGCAGGGTCGAAAACCCGGCATCGGCGGTGGCGACTTCGATGCTCTGTTCGCGTGCGAAAGCAGCAGGCACCTGGGCGCGCAGCGAGAACGTCAGCATGGCACCGAGCGGCAGTGCGTCGTCACCGCCGAGCACGATGGCGCCCGTGCCACTGGCGGGCGCCGTCACGCTCTTGGCGATCAGGCCGACGCGCGGGCGCGGTGCTTCGATGAGGGCGGCGAGGCGCACGTTGCGACCGTCCTTGAGGCGCACGCTGGCCGCCGCCGCACGATCGGGCTGCAAGGCGATGGCAGCCGCACTGTCCTGCGCGCGCATCGTCAGCGTATCGCCGCCGCGTGGAGTGGCCAGTTCGTGCGGCAGAAACACCACGCCGCCGATATCGAGCTGCGTCACCTCATCCAGACGGCTGCCCTTGAGCACGCCCAAGGTGTCGCCGGCGTAAAGCGTGAAGCCATCGAGCCGGCCGACGTTGGCAAAAGTCTGTATCGACAGCGGCACCGGTGTGTTGCCGCCGTACTGGTTGATGAGCAGCGTCACCGGGCCGGGGGCGGCACCTTGCAGCGGCAGCTTCACCTCCACCTCGCCGGGCTTGGTTCGTTTCCATTCCGCGCGCAGCTCCTTGCCGGCCGGGTCCTTGAGCAGGATGTTGTCGATGCAGCTGACGCTGTCGGCGCGCAGGTGCACAGTCTCGGTACGGCCCACCAGCAGCGCGTCGCCGTCGTTGGGTGCCAGCGTCCATTCCTTGGTGTGGGTGTTGCGCAGCTGGAAACCGGGGCCGGCGTAGGGCTCGAAACCCCAGTAGCCCCTCAGCGAGGCGCGCACGGTCTCGCCCAGATTCGCGCCCTTCAGACGCGCGGTGTCGATCACGTAACCGCCCTGCGTGCCATCGGCCCGCGCGGGCAGGTGGATGGCCTTGCCGTCGCTGCCGGTGACGGTGAGCGTGATGTCGTGCGCAAAGTCGGTGGCGAACACCAGCGGCGCGCCCTCCACCGGCAACACCAGGTTGGACTGGCTGGCGCAATAGATTTCTTCCGGTGCCACCGCGTGCATCGGCGGCAGCTGCGGTTTTTCGACGGCAGGCAGGGCGGTGACCAGCACCGAGCGCGGCGAATGGAACGAGGGCGCGGCGTTCAGCGTCAGCGCCATCTTGCTGCCCTGCGCGGACGAGAGCGCGGGGATGTACTGGTATTGCGCGGTGCTGAAGGAATCGAGAATGCGCGCCAGGTCCACCACCGAGTTGATGTACGGGCTGTAGAAGCCGTAGCCCGCCTGCGGGCTGGACGAGACCTCCATCAGCAGGTCGTAGCCGGGGCTGGACGCGAGTGCTTCCACCAGCGACATGCTGTGGCCGTCGCTCAAGATCAACGACTCCTGCCCGGACATCAGGCAGGGCGCTTGCAGCTGCGGAATGCGGTCGAGGCATTTCTCGTCGACGCGGATCGCCAGGCTGCGTGCGAGCAGCGGGGCGACATCCTTGAGCTGCGCCGGGTTGGTCTGGTCCAGCGTGCGGATGGTGGTGAGATAACGTTGCAGGCGCGAGCGGTCGAGCCCGGCCTGATTCAAGTCCTGCGAGGTGCGCACGAACGCACCGGGACGGCCGCGCACGGCGCTGACCAGAGTGTTGAAATCCCCGCCGGTCGCCGGTGCCAGGAATACGATCACCTGCTGCGCGCCGGCGGGCACGGTCACCGTCAACCCATCGTGCGCGCACTTGCCCGTCCAGGTCTTGCAGGGGGTGAACCAGCTCTCCGGCGGCGGGTTGGTGGGGCCGCTCAGAAACGCCACCACCAACAGATAGTTCACCGACTGCGTGCTGGGCAGATCGGCCTTGATCCACACCTTGTCGCCGGTGGCGAGGTTGGGTACTTCCGCAATCGGCAAGATCTGCTTGCCGCGCGTCACCACCACTTCGATGGTCGGGCCGGTAAGGTCGAACGGCGCGGGGGCCGCGTGTGTGCCCGCAGCCCAGAAAGTGACCAGCAGCAGGAGGAAGGGCTTCAGCGACATGGATGTACTCTTCAAGTGATGTAACAGTCTATTCCCGTGGTGGATCGGCGCCTTGCGTGAAAAGTTCGCGCGGCGTGGTCCACCGGCCCAACCTTCACCTGCTGGTATGCCCCATGTGGTCCCGAGTCCTGATTGCCGCTCTCACCTTGTCTTGTGTCGCCTGCGCCAGCTACCGCACGCCCGGCGGCGCGGTGCCGCTGGAGGTTCTGAATCGCACAGTCGCACCCGGGGCTGAACCGCCGCAGCCGTCGTCGCGTTTCCCTGCGCGGATGGCGGTGGCGCGGGTGCAGGCCGCGCACTACCAGTCGCTCACCGCAGAGGGGCAGGGCAAGGGCGCGTTGACGGTGCTGCCCGCGCAGGAACTGCTGGGCGCGCCACAACTCGACCAGCTTGCGCGCTGGCCAGCGGTGGCTGCCGCGTTCGCCATCGAAGCCCCGATGCTGCCGGAGCAGCCCGAGTCCATCGACGACCTGCGCATGGCCGCCGCCAAAGGCCAGGCCGACATGCTGCTGGTCTACACCGTCGATACCGCCTTCCAGCTCAAGGGCCGTCGCTATGCGCCGCTGGCCAAGCTGCCGCTGGGCAGCACGCCCGACGCACAGGACCACATCAGCAGCCAGGCCTTGGCGGTGTTCCTCGACGTGCGCACCGGCTTCGTCTACGGCGTGGTCGAGGCCACTGCGCAGGTGACCGGGCTCGATCAGGATTGGGGCAAGCCCGAGCGCATCGACCAGAAGCGCCTGGCTGCCGAGCAGCAGGCTTTCGGGCAATTGCTGACGCAGGCCGCACAGCGCTGGGCTGAGATCGTCGCGCGCCATCAGTAAAGTGTCCGGGCGGGTGTCCGCTGTCCGCGTCCGGACGCTGTTTCGCAGTAATATAGTTTACTAAAACATAAACAAATCAATGAGTTATTAGATTATAGCGACTTGGCACAGGCATGGCATTACCTCTGGTGTAACCGCCCCACAGGAGTCCGCCATGAAAAACTCATTCGCCCTTGCCCTCACCGCCGCGCTCACGCTGATCGCTGCGCACAGCCCGGCCCAGGCCGCGCCGGCCGTCGAGGCCACGATGCTCGAAACGGTCGTGGTCACGCCCACCGCGCGCTACAGCCCCGGCGAGTGGCAGGCCCGCGTTGCCCAACGCAACGCCGTGGTGCTGGATCGCGTCATCGTCACGCCGGCTGCCCGCTACAGCGTGGCCGAGTGGACGGCCAGAAAGACGCTCGTCGCCGTCACGCTCGATCCGGTCATCGTCACCCCCACCGCGCGCTACACGGTGGCCGAATGGCAGCAGCGCCAGGCTGGTCTGACGCTGGTGAAGCACACCTCGCGCGTCAACAGCGTGAAGGTCTGGCTCAAGACCGTGTGGAAGCATTTCAACTTCAAGCGTACGCCGGTCGAGGTCTAAACGATGGGGATTATTCAAGGCACGGCAGGGCAGGACACTGCTCTGGTCAGCGCCAACCCCCGCCGCAAATGGCGCTGGCTGGCGCTGCCGGTGGTGCTGGTGCTTATCGTCGCGGCCGCCTGGCCGGCACTGTCGCGCTATTCGTCGGCCGAGCGTTCGGTCTCCCGCGAGCGGCTGCGCTTTGCAGTGGTGACGCGCGGCAACTTCGTGTCGGATGTCGCAGCCCAAGGCAAGGCGGTGGCGGCCGTCAGCCCCACGCTGTATGCCACCGGTGCGGGCGTGGTGACGCTGCTGGTGTCGGCGGGCGAAGGCGTGAAGAAAGGCCAGGTGCTGGCGACCGTCGACAGCCCCGACATCACCAACGAACTGGCGCGCGAACAGGTCAATCTCGACAGCCTGCGCTCGGCCGTGGCGCGCCAGAAGGTGGACGCCCGCACGCGCATTTCGCAGGGGCAGCTCGCCATCGAGCTGGCCAAGGTCACCGAGGGTGCGAGCGAGCGCGAGCTGGCACGTGCCGAAGACGCCAAGCGCCGCGGCGTGATGCCCGATATCGAGGTCGCACGCCGCGCCGATGAACTCACCGTCGCCCGTGTGCGCGCCAAGCAGATGCAGGAAGAGGCCGGCCTGCTCACTGAGGGCTTGAACTTTGAATTGAAGACCCGCCAGCAGGAGGCCGAGCGGCAACTGCTGCTGGTGGCCAATCTCGCCCGGCGCGCCGAAGAGCTGACGGTGAAGGCGCCGGTGGATGGCATCGTCGGCACGCTCGCGGTCGCGCAGAAATCCGCCGTCGCCGCCAACCAGCCGCTGCTCACCGTCGTCGACCTCTCCGCGCTCGAAGTGGAAATACAGGTGCCGGAAACCTATGCGCAGAGCATGGGGCTGGGCATGACGGCAGAAATCGTCTGGGGCGAGCAACGCCACGCGGGCAAGCTCACCGCGCTCTCGCCCGAAGTGCAGAACGGCCAGGTCATCGCGCGCGTGCGCTTCGATGGCGAAACGCCGAAGGAACTGCGCCAGAACCAGCGCGTCAGCGTGCGCATCGTGCTCGACCAGCGCGACGGCGTGCTGATGGTGCAGCGCGGGCCCTTCCTCGAAGCCGGTGCCGGCCGCAGCGCCTATGTGGTCACCGACGGTATCGCGCGGCGCCAAGCCATCCGCACCGGTGCGACCAGCCTCGCGGCCGTCGAAGTGCTCGAAGGCCTGAAAGAAGGCGACGAAATCATCCTCACCGGCAGCGACAGCTTCGACGATGCCGAAACCCTTTATCTGCGCGACTAACCCAAGGAGTTTTCCCATGCTGCAAATGACCCATATCAGCAAGGTGTTCCGCACCGACCTCGTGCAGACCCACGCGCTGCGCGATTTCAGTCTCAACGTGAAGGAGGGCGAGTTCGTCGCGGTCACCGGGCCGTCAGGTTCGGGCAAGACCACGTTCCTGAACATCGCGGGCCTGCTGGAGACCTTCGACACCGGCACCTATCTGCTGGATGGCAAGGACGTGAGCCATCTGAGCGACGACAGCCGCTCGCGGCTGCGCAACGAGAAGATCGGCTTCATCTTCCAGGGCTTCAATCTCATCCCGGACCTGAGCGTGTTCGACAACGTCGATGTGCCGCTGCGCTATCGCGGCTTCGACGGCAAGGAGCGCCGCCGTCGCATCGAGGGCGCGCTCGAACAGGTGGGATTGGCCTCGCGCGCCAAGCATCTGCCCTCGCAGCTCAGCGGTGGCCAGCAGCAGCGCGTCGCCATCGCCCGCGCACTCGCCGGCACGCCGCGCATCCTGTTTGCCGACGAACCCACGGGCAACCTCGACTCGCTGATGGCGCGTCAGGTGCTGGAGATGCTCGAAGAGATCAACAGCTCTGGGACAACCATCGTCATGGTCACGCACGACCCGGAGCTGGCCCGCCGCGCGCATCGCAACATCCATGTGATGGACGGGCAGGTAAGCGATTTCACCGACTTCTCGCAGGCCTCCGCTGCACGCGACGCGCTCGCCGCGTAGGAGAACGACCATGCTCGCCCACAACCTTTTTCTCGCCTGGAAAAGCCTGCGCAAGAATCCCGTGCTGTCGCTGTTGATGATCGGCGCGATCGGCATGGGCATCGGTGTGTGCATGACCACGCTCACGGTCTACACGCTGATGAGCAACAACCCCATCCCGCAGAAGAGCGATGTGCTCTACGCCGTGCAGCTCGACAGCTGGGACCCGAACGAAGCCTGGGGCGAGCCCAACCTGCCGCCCTCGCAATTGAACTGGCGCGATACGCAGGCACTGCTCAAATCCGACATCCCCAAACGTCAGGTCGCCATGTTTCGCTCCGGCTTTGCGGTGCAGGAACCCAGCAACAAGCTGCCGGCGTTCATTGCCGAAGCGCGGGTGACGACGCGCGACTTCTTCGAGATGTTCGATGTGCCCTTCATCTACGGCGGCGGTTGGGATGCGCCTGCCGACCGCGACCAGCAGCAGCTGGTGGTGCTGACCAAGAAGACCAATGACAAGGTGTTCGGCGGCACCGACAGTGTGGGCAAAACGCTGAAACTCGACGATCGCGAATTTCGCGTGGTGGGCGTGACCGAAGACTGGAAGCCGACGCCGAAGTTCTACGACTTGAACAACGGCAGCTTCGCCAAGCCGGAAGAACTGTATGTGCCTTTCGGCCTGATCGAACCCTTGCAACTCAAGAGCTTCGGCAACACCAACGGCTGGAAGCCCGAGCAGATCAACTCGTTTCAGGATTTCTTGAACGCCGAAGAAATCTGGCTTCAATACTGGGCCGAGCTGCCGGATACGAAGACGCGCGAGGCGTACCAGGCCTTCATCGACCAGTACGTGCGCGAGCAGAAAAAGCTCGGCCGCTACCCGCGCCCGCTCAACAACCGGCTCACCAACGTCGTGGACTGGATGAAGGTCAACGAGGTGGTCACCGAAGACGCAAAGGTGCTGCTCGGCCTGTCGTTTCTATTCCTCGCCGTCTGCCTGCTCAATATCGTCGGTCTCTTGCTGTCGAAGTTTCTTGGCAAGTCCGGCGAAACGGCGCTGCGCCGTGCGCTGGGGGCAACGCGCTTGCAGATCATGCAGAAGAACCTGGTCGAGGTCGGCCTCATCGGCTTGCTGGGCGGTGTGCTTGGCCTGCTGTTGGCGCTCGCTGGTTTGCAGGGTGTGAAGCAGCTCTATCGAAACTACGAAAAGCTGGTGCAGTTGAACGGCGAGTTGCTGCTGGTCGCACTCGGCATCGCACTCGTCAGCAGCCTCATCGCCGGGCTGTATCCGGCCTGGCGCGCGGCACGGCTGGCGCCCGCCGGCCTGCTCAAAACCCAATAGGAGCAACCCATGAACCTGTTCCAGAAACTCGCACTCGACGCCGGCCCCATCCTGCGCGCGCTCACCCGCAGCCGTGCCGGTGCGGTGCTGATCGCCCTGCAATGCGCCATCACGCTGGCCATCATCACCAATGCCATCTTCATCATCCAGGATCGCCTGAAAAAAATGGCGCGGCCGAGTGGCGTGGATGTGGAGAACGTCTTCAGCATGAGTGTCATCCCGTTCGCCCCGAACTTTGATACCAAGGGCTCGATCGAGGCGGATCTGAGAGCGCTGCGCGCACTGCCGGGCGTGGTTGATGCGGCCGTCGTCAACTCCTTCCCGCTGCTGCAGAGCGGCGGCTCCAGCATGTATGCCGCAAAGCCCGGTGCCAAGGGTGAGGAGTATGTCGGGGCGGCACGCTACGAGGTGGATGCGCACACGCTGAACACGCTGGGGCTGAAGCTGATCGCCGGGCGTGATTTCCGCGAGGACGAAATCCGTGGCCGGGAGATCAACAGCCAGTACGAGAACCCGGTGGCGATCCTGACCAAGGCCTATGCCGAAAAAATGTTTCCGCCAGACGGCAATGCCGTCGGCAAGACGCTCTATGACGGCAACCAGGTGGCCATCCCCATCGTCGGCGTCGTCGAGCGCGCGCAGGCGCCGTGGATCAGCTGGGGCGAGCTGGAATACTCGGCGTTCTTCTCCAACTACCGGCTGTCGTTTGCGCGCTACATCGTGCGCGCAGCACCCGGTGAGCGGGATCGCCTGATGCCGCAAGTCGAGAAGCTGCTGAGCGAAAGCAACAGCGGCCGCCTCATCGAATCGATGAAATCGCAGACCGATATCGAGGCCAGAACCTACGGCGAATACCGTGCGATGGCGATCATCCTCGTCAGCGTCATCGTGCTCATCGTCATCATCACCGGCCTGGGCATCGTGGGCTTGGCCTCGTTCAACGTGAACGCCCGCAAGAAGCAGATCGGCACCCGCCGCGCGCTCGGCGCGCAGAAGGGCGACATCGTGCGTTACTTCCTGGTCGAGAGCTGGCTCATCACCACCGCCGGGGCAGTGATCGGCGCGGGGCTCTCGTTCGGCTTGAGCTACTGGATGGTCAACACCTTCGACCTGCCGCCGCTTGATTGGCACTACATCCCGGTCGGCGTGTGCTTTTTATGGGTGCTGGGTCTCGTCGCGGTGCTGGTGCCCGCGCGGCGTGCTTCGCAGCTTGCCCCCGCACTCGCCACCCGCAGCGTTTAATCTCATTGCATGTCTACCGTTCTCATCGTTGACGACAACGCCGCCGTCTGCACGGCGCTCGATCTGCTGTTCTCGCTGCACGGACTCAAGGCCTTCGTCGCGGAGTCACCCGACGAAGCGTTGCGGCTGCTCGACGAGCACAGCATCGACCTCGTGGTGCAGGACATGAACTTCCACCGCGACACCACTTCGGGTGAAGAGGGTGTGGAACTGTTTCGTGCCATCCGCGCGCGCGAGCCGGACATGCCCATCATCCTGCTCACCGCGTGGACGAGTGTAGAGACGGCGGTGGCGCTGATGAAGGAGGGCGCGGCCGACTACCTCGGCAAGCCCTGGGACGACCGCAAGCTGCTGACGACCATCCACAACCTGCTCAAGCTCGGTTCGGCCACACGCGAAAACCAGCAGCTCAAGTCGGCGCGGCGCGTGGTGCGGCAGAAAGTGGCCGGTGCCTTCGACCTCTGCGGCATGGTCTACGAGAGCGATGCGATGCACGAGACGGTGTCGCTCGCCACCCGTGTGGCGCGTGCCGATGTGCCGGTGCTCATCACCGGGCCCAACGGTGCGGGCAAGGAAAAGATCGCCGAGATCATCCAGGCCAATTCACCCTTGAGCGAAGGGCCGTTCATCCGCGTCAACGTCGGTGCGCTGCCGGCCGAGCTGATGAGCGCGGAGCTGTTCGGTGCCGAGCCCGGCGCTTACACCGGGGCCAGCAACAAGGCACGCGAAGGGCGCTTCGAGGCCGCAGATGGCGGCACGCTGTTCCTGGACGAGCTGGGTACGCTTTCGCTCGAAGGGCAGGTGAAGTTGCTGCGCGTGTTGCAGACGGGGCAGTTCGAGCGCCTCGGCAGCACCAAGACGCGACAGGTCAAGGTGCGTGTCATCAGCGCCACCAATGCCGATCTGCGGGCGGCGATCCGCGCCGGCACTTTCCGCGAGGATCTGTATTACCGCTTGAACGTGATCGAGTTGAACGTGCCGCCGCTGGCCTCGCGCCGCGACGATGTGCTGCCGACGGCGCGGGCGTTTCTCGATGGTGCCCACAGCTTCAGCCCCGAAGCCGAGCGTGCGCTCATGGCCCACAGTTGGCCGGGCAATGTGCGCGAGTTGCAGAACAGCGTGCGCCGCGCCTGCCTGCTCGCGGCTGGTGAAGCCATTCAGCCTACCGACCTGGGCCTGCAACGTGGCGCGACAGTGCCGGAGGCTGTGACGAACGAACCCGACCGCGACAGCATCCAGCGCGCACTCGACGGTGCGCAGGGCGTCATCGCCATCGCCGCGCGCGAGCTGGGCTTGTCGCGCCAGGCCTTGTATCGGCGCATGGAGAAATTCGGCTTGGCGAGCGCATGAGCCTCGAAGCGCGGCTGACGATTCTGCTGGCACTGATCGTTGCGCTGTGTGTGGGCGTCAGCACGGCGATCAGCCGCTTCGATATCAGCGCGTTTCATGCCGTGGTGTTTTCGCTGCTGCTGCTGCTGCCGCTGAGCCTGCTGGCGCTGCGCCGCGTGATGGCGCCCATCAACCGCTACCTGCGTGTGCTGCGCGATGGTGTGGCGGGTTTTCGCGATGGCGATTTCTCGCTCTCCATCGTCGCCGACCGCAAGGACGAACTGGGCGAGCTGGCCCGCCTCTACAACCGCATCGGCGACGTGCTGCGGCGCGAGCGGCAGGAGCTGTTCCAGCGCGAGCTGCTGCTCGATACCGTGATCCAGAGCACGCCCTGGGCGCTGGTGCTCACCAACGCCAGCGATGCCGTGCTCTACGCCAACACCGCCGCCCGCAAGCTCTTCCACGAGGGCCGCAAGATGGAGGGCGCGACCTTCTCGACCCTGCTCGACGGCGTACCCGAGAGCCTGCGCGAAGCCGCGCTCACCAGCGCCGACGGCCTCTACACCATCGCCGGCGGCGACGAGCCCGAGGTGTATCACGTCACCCACAACCGCTTCACGCTCAACACCCGTGAGCACCATCTGCACCTGTTCAAGCGGCTCACGCGCGAGCTGAACCGGCAGGAGCTGGAGAGCTGGAAGAAAGTCATCCGCGTCATCAGCCACGAACTCAACAACTCGCTTGCGCCCATCGCCTCGATGGCGCACAGCGGCCGGCTGATGCTGGAGCGCGGCGACACCACGCGGCTGCCCTTGGTATTCGACACCATCGACGACCGCACCCAGCGGCTGAAACTATTCCTGGAGGACTACGCCAAGTTCGCCAAGTTGCCGCGCCCGCGTCTCGAAGACGTGCAGTGGCAGCCGTTCGTGGATGGGCTGCGCGGCATGGCGGTGTTCACGCTGGCGTCGCCCCTGCCGACAGGCAAGGCACGGTTCGACCCCGCCCAGTTGCAGCAGGTGCTCATCAACCTTTTGAAGAACGCGCATGAAGCGGGTGGCCCGGCCGATGGCGTAACGCTGTCGGTGCAGACACAGGGCAACGGCTTCGTGCTGCGCGTGCAAGACCGCGGCCCCGGCATGAGCGAGACGGTGCTCGCCAACGCGCTGCTGCCGTTCTATTCCACCAAGAGCGAAGGCACGGGCCTCGGTCTGACGCTCTGCCGCGAGATCATCGAGGCTCATGAGGGACGGCTGGTGCTGGCCAACCGCGAGGGCGGCGGGCTTGAGGTGCGGATCGTGCTGCCCTGATTTTTCGCATGCCTCATCGCGCTGGGAAATACGGCCTAGTTGCCGTGCAGGGCAGATCAAATCTTCTGTGCCGGTTTTGAAGCAGGTAGAGTTCAGGCACAACTGATCTCGGCTCGAAGAAGCCGTTGAGGAGACCTCGATGCACATCCTGCTGCGGCTCACTGCCGCTCTCGTCCTGCCGTTCGCACTCGCGCAATGCGGCAACAGCGAGCCTTTGCTGGGCAGCGCGCCCGGTGGTGGTGCGAGCAATCCCACGGCCAAATACGATGTGCAGTTGACGCGCACGGCGCTGGGCATCCCGCACGTCAAGGCCAATCGCGTTGATGATTTCGGCAGCATGGGCTACGGCCTGGGCTATGCGTTTGCCGAGGACAACCTCTGCGTGATGCAGGACGACTTCGTCACCATCCAGGGGCGGCGCGCGGAGTTCTTTGGCCGCGAGGGCACCTACAGCATCCCCGCCAACGACAGCGTCACCAACAACATCGACAGTGATTTCTTCTGGCGACAGATGGCAACGACCGCCGTGGTGGACAAGCTGCGCGCCAAGGCGTTGCCGGAATTGCGGCTGGCGACCACCGGCTTTGCCGATGGCTACAACCGCTACATCCGCGAACTGAAAGCGGGCGGCTTCCCCGGCCGTCATGCCGCCTGCCGCGCCGCGCCGTGGTTGTTCGAGATCAGCGATGTCGACATGTATCGCCGCTATTACCGCCTCTCGGTGCTGGCTTCCAGCTCGGTGTTTTCGTCCGACATCGGCAAGGTGCAGCCGCCGGCGACCGCTGCTGCGGCGCCGACTGCGGCACAGGTGAAGGCCGCACTCGCGCGCGACCGTGGCGCGCTGAAGTTTTTCGACCACAGTGAACGCGCCTTCGGCAGCAACATGTATGCGCTGGGCAAGGACGCCACCGAGAGCGGCGTGCCGATGGTGTTCGGCAATCCGCACTTCCCCTGGTCGGGCACCGAGCGGCTCTACATCAGCCATCTCACGGTGCCGGGCCGCATGGACATCATGGGCAGCTCGCTCTATGGCCTGCCGGCGATTTTGATCGGCTTCAACAACAAGCTGGCGTGGAGCCATACGGTCTCGACCGCGTTCCGCTTCAGCTTCTACCAACTCACTATCAACCCGGCCAACCCGCTGCAGTACCTCTACGACGGTGCGATGCGCGACCTCGAAGCCACACCGCACACCATCAAGGTGAAAGAGGCCGATGGCACCGTGAGCCAGCTTTCACGCACGCTGTATCGCAGCCAGTTCGGGCCGATGGTGGGGCTGACGGTGGCGGGCCTGAACATCCTGCCGTGGACCAATGTGCTCGCCTACACGCTGCGTGATGCCAATGCCGAGAACGACCGTCTGGTCAACCAGTTCGCGCTATGGGACCAGGCCAAGTCGCTCACCGAGTTCAAGTCTTTACAGCGCACGATTTTGGGCGTGCCCTGGGTCAACACCATCGCCAGCGGGCCGGGTGAAAAAGCCTATTACGCCGACGTCACCGTGGTGCCCAACGTCACCGATGCCCAGGTGCAGACGTGCAGCGCGCAACCCCTGGCCACGGTGTTTTCCGTGCTGATGCCGGGTCTGCCGATGCTGGATGGTTCGCGTTCTGCCTGCGAGTGGGCGACCGATGCCGATGCACCGGCGCCCGGCATCTTCGGCGCGGGCAATCTGCCGGTGCTGGAGCGCGATGACTTCGTCGGTAATTTCAATGACAGCTATTGGCTGACCAACCCGGCTGCGCCGGTCACCGGCTTCAACCGCATCATCGGTGACGAAGCGGCAGCGCGTTCGCTGCGCACACGACTGGGTAATTTGCAGGTGCAGCGCCGGCTCGATGGCAGCGATGGCCGCCCCGGCAACAAGTTCAGCGTGAAGACATTGCAAGACACGGTGCTCGATTCCAGCCTCTATTCGGCCGAGCTGGCGCGCGATGCGGTGGTGGCTTCGCTGTGCGCTCTGCCGGTGGTGATCGGCCAAGGTGGCCCGGTGCAAACCGCCGATGCCTGTGCCGCGCTCGAAGCCTGGGACGGCAAGGCCAATCTCGATTCGCGCGGCGCGCATCTGTGGCGCGAGTTCTGGCGGCGCGCCATCGCCGCGCCCGGCGGTTTGCCGGTGAACCCCATCGCACCCCTGATATGGACCACGCCGTTTTCGGCTGCTGATCCGGTGAATACGCCGAGTGGCTTCAACGTGCTGCTGCCCACCGTGCAAGCCGCATTTGCCGATGCAATCACCGCCGTCGGCGATGCCGGGTTTGCGATGGACGCGCCGATGAGCGAGGTGCAGTTCTCGGGGGTCAACAAGACAGCGGCCGGTGCCGACATCGCGGTGTTCGGCGGCACGGGGGGCGAGGGTGCGTTCACCATCGTCTCCACCCCGCCGCTCAGCGCCGCGGGCTATCGCATCGACTACGGCAACAGTTACATCCAGACCGTGACCTGGGACAGCAACGGCCCCGATGCCAAGGTGCAGGCCGAGGGGTTCATCACCTACAGCCAGTCCACCGACCCCGCCAATCCGCACTACTCGGACTTCACGCAGGAATACGCCGCCAAGCGCTGGCATCGCTTCCCGTTCGCGGCGGCGGACGTTGCTGCGCAGAAACTGAGCGAACAGCGCTTGATCGAGTGAACCTGACCAGCGTGTGTCGGTCTATCATCCCGCCATGCGCCGCCCGCTCCTCCACTGCCTGATCGTGTTCGTCCTGCTGATGCAGGGCGTGGGCAGTGCCTGGGCCGCCACCCGCATGGCGGCGGGTGAGGTGCAGGTGGCCGCGCACGTGGCCGAGCTGCCGCCCTGTCATCAGGAAGCCGCAAAAGCGCAGGCTGGTAAGGCCACGATGAACTGCTGTGGCACTGGCAACTGCCATTGCGTCTTCAGTTGCGGCGGCGTGCCCGCGCTGTCGCTGTCGGCGCTGACCGTGCTGTTCACACAGCAGGCCGAAGTGATTGCCGAACGTCCGCAAGCGGCGTTGCCGACCGGCTACTACGGCCCGCCACTGCGGCCACCTGCTGCACTCCTTTAGCTGATCGCTCACGCACCGCGAGGTGCGTCCTCTGCGCGGCAAGCCCGCGCAGCCGATTGGATTTTGGAGGCTTCCCATGAAACGATTTTTCGCGCTGCCCGCTATGGCGGTGCTGCTGTTTGCAGGCCCGCCTGCCAGCGCAAAACCCATTGCTTTCCAGAATGGCTGGACGGCGATGGCCGAGTACGGCGCCGGCACCATGAGCGAGGCGCAGACTTATTACGCACCGAAGTTCTGGTACTCGATTGGCGCGGGCCAGCTGCGTATCGACGCCGAGGACGGCCGCTTCTCGCGCGACATCAGCTACGTACGCACCAATGCGCTGCTGAAGCGCTGGAACCTGCCCAAGGCACAGGCCAACATCTTTGCCTTCGGCGGCCTTGGCCGTGCGACCGGTAGCGATTTTTCCGGCGCTGAAACCGTAGGGCAGGCTGGCTTGCAGGCCGACTACGAAACCCTGCGTTTCTACAGCTCTGCCAAGAGCGAAATCCATCACGCGACCGCCTTCACCCATCGCATCGACACCCTGCAACTGGGCTTTGCACCCTACGCGCATCGCTACGACGGCGTGGCGACCTGGATCGTGGCCCAAGGCCGCACCTACACCGGCGGCATCTACGACGGTGTGGAGGCCGCACTGCTGCTGCGTCTGTTCGCTGCGCGCAGCTGGGGCAGCGTCTGGTTCGAGGCCGGCCCCACGCTCGACGGCAAGCTGCAAGCCATGACCATGTTCAATTTCTGAATCCTTCTTACGGAGCAATCCCATGCTGAAAACACTCGTTGCACTCACCCTCGCACTGATCAGTACCTTCGCAGCGGCGCAAGCCAATCAATCCATCACGATGAAAGTCGATGGCCTCGTCTGCGCGTTTTGCGCACAAGGTATCGAGAAGAAACTGAAAGGCTTTGCCGCCACCGATGGCGTCTATGTCGATCTCGAACATGGCCTGGTCGCGATGGGTCTCAAGCCCGCGCAGGATGTGCCGGATGCCGAGTTGACCAGCACGCTCACCGATGCGGGATACACCGTGAAGGCCATCAGCCGCTCCGTCGAGCCGCTGGCAGCCATCAAGCAGGCGCACAGCAAATGAGCGCGCCTGCCATCGACGCCGGCCTGAAAACCGGCCTGGGCGCGGCCACGCTCTCACTGCTCGCCAGCACCTCGACCCTGCTGTGTTGCGCCCTGCCGGCGCTGTTTGTCGCACTCGGTGCGGGGGCGGCGCTGGCGGGGTTGGTGAGTGCCGCACCGTGGCTGGTCTGGCTCTCGCTGCACAAGGCGCTCACCTTCGGCACAGCGTCAGTCCTGATGGTTGCTGCAGGCGCGCTGTTGTGGCGCGCCCGCAGCCTGCCATGCCCTGCCGATGCCCAATTGGCTGCCGCTTGCGCGCGCGTTCGCAAGGCTTCGGTGGCGATCTATATCGCAGCACTCGTGCTGTTTGCGATCGGCTTCGGTTTCGCATTCGTGCTGCCTGCACTCGACTAGGAGATAGGCATGAAAAATCCCACCCGACCGGCGCTGTTCGTCGCCACGGCACTGCTCACCGCATGTGCGGGCCTGCCTGCGGATGGCGGCCGGGCCGAGGTCGGCGCACTGACGGCCGCCCACGGGCGCGCGCTGCCGAGCGGCGATGCCGAAGCGCTGACGCAACGTCTGCTTGCAGAGCCCATCACTGCGGATGCCGCGGTGACACTGGCATTGCTCAACAGCCCGACGGTGCGATTGGCGGCAGCGCGTCTGGGCATGGCGGCAGCCTCGGTCTACGACGCCGCGCGCTTGTCCAACCCCGGCCTGAGCATGGCGCGGCTCAGCAGCAATGACGCGGCCGCCGTGCAGCCACAGCTGAGCTTTGGCCTCGCATTCCAGTTCACCGAACTGCTGTTTCTGTCGCAGCGCAAGGCGGCGGCCACTGCGGAGTCGGATGCCGTGAAGCTCGAAGTCGCCGATGCGGTAATGGCATTGGCGGCGGAAACCGAAGCGGCCTGGTATCGGGCGGCGGCGGCGAGGCAATCCGCCGCTTTGCAGGCCACGCTGGCACGCGGTGCACGCGCGAGTGCGACGCTCGCGCAGCGGTTTGCCGATGCCGGCAATCTCAACGCGCGCGCGCTGGCCTTGCAGCAGGCGGCGGCAACCGAGGCAGAGATCGCTGCCGATGCCGCACGCGCTGAAGCGGCACAACAGCACAGCACCTTGAATGCCCGCATGGGCCTGCCTGTGGCACGCGATGGCTGGGTGCTTGCAGAGGGCCTGCCCGCACCAGCTGCGACCGAGCCGACGCTGGCAGAAGTGCAGGTACTGGCGGTGGATGCGCGACTCGACATCGCCGCCGCTCAGCGTCGTGCCCAAGCGGTAGCGCAGGCGACCGGATTGGCGCGTAGCACGCGACTGCTGGGCCCGTTGGAAATCGGAGTGGAGTATGAGCGCGAAACCGACGGCAGCCGCTTGCTGGGGCCGACGCTCGCACTTGAATTGCCGCTGTTCAACTGGGGCGCTGGCCGTGCCGCCCGTGCGGCAGCACAGCTAGAAGAAGCCGAGGCCGAACTCGATATGCGCGTGATCGATGCCGGCAATGCGGTGAAGTCCACGCACGGCGCGCTGCTGGCGGCGCGGGCGCGGGTGGATCGTTATCGAGAGGCTTTGATCCCCGCGCATGAGCAGGTGCTGGCCGAGATGCAGCGCGAGCAGAACTACATGCTGATCGGCGTGTTCGAGCTGCTCGCCGCGCGGCGTGAGACCAGTGCGGTGTATGTGCAGTACCTCGATGCCGTGCGCGACTACTGGCTGGCGCGTACCGCGCTCGCGCAGGCGGTGGGGCGGCAGTTGCCGGCCTCGCCGGAGGCTGCGTCGATACGTGCAGACGCCTTGCTGCCCTCATCCACACCCGATGCGGCTCTGCCGCCTGCGCACTCTCACGCTCACGGAGAACACCCATGATCTCGCGTCGCAATCTGCTTTCCGCCCTGGGCCTGACCACGCTCGCCGCTGCGACCCGCGCCCAGGCGCAGCACCAGGGTCACACGATGCCGATGGCGGCGATTCCGGGCATGTCTCACGACCTGCCCGCCGACAAGCCTGCACCCAGCCAAGCCAGCGGTTACACACCGGTGCGCACGCTCAACGGCTGGACGCTGCCCTACAAGCTCGGCAACGGCGTGAAGGAATTTCATCTGGTCGCCGAGGAAATCGAGCATGAGTTCGCGCCCGGCTGCATCGCCAAATGCTGGGGCTATAACGGCAGCACGCCGGGCCCGACGATCGAGGCGATGGAAGGCGACCGCGTGCGCATCCTCGTCACCAATCGTCTGCCGGAGGCGACCAGCGTGCACTGGCATGGCCTGCTGCTGCCGAGCGGCATGGATGGCGTCACCGGCCTCACACAACCGGGCATCCAGCCCGGCGAGACCTACGCCTACGAGTTCACGCTGCGCCAGCATGGCAGCCACATGTACCACCCACATGCCGACGAAATGACGCAGATGGCGATGGGCATGATGGGCCTGTTCGTCATCCACCCGCGCGAGCGCGAAGCTGTCGATCGCGACTACGCGCTGATCCTGCACAACTGGGCGCTGCATCCCGGCACGGCGCGGCCTGATCCCTCGGTGATGCAGGACTTTGACCTGTGGACGTTCAACTCGAAGACCTATCCGGCCATCGACACATTGGTGGCGCGCACGGGTGAACGGGTGCGGATTCGCGTCGGCAATCTCTCGATGTGGAACCACCCCATCCACCTGCATGGCGTGCAGTTTCAGGTGACCGGCGGCGATGGCGGCCGCTGGCCGCGTGCGCAGTGGCGGCGCGAGGTGACCGAGATCGTGGGTGTGGGGCAGATGCGCGACATCGAGTTCACGGCTGTCGCGGGCGATTGGGCCTTCCACTGCCACATGTCCCACCACACGATGGGGCCGATGGGGCACGGCATCCCCAACCCGCTGGGCGTCGATCAGAGCGGCGTGGCGGAAGAGATCACCGCACTGCTGCCGGGCTACATGGCGATGGGCGAGCGCGGCATGAGCGAGCACGCCGGCCATGTGGCGATGGGCATGATGGAAGGCCCCAAAAACACCCTGCCGATGATAAGCGGCGAAGGCCCGCACGGGGCCATTGAAATGGGCGGCATGTTCACGGTGGTGAAGGTGCGCGACGACCTTGCCAAGGGCGACTACCGTGATCCGGGCTGGTATGCGGCCCCGAAAGGCACGGTGGCTGCGAAGGTGTCCAGCGACGCGGATTTTGGTCAGCCGGTGCGGCGGGCCGCAGGGAGATCAAGCACGCCTGCAACGCCCGCCGTACTCGACCCGCACGCCGCGCATCGCAAGCACGGCGGCTGATCGCCGCATACCGATTACGGCTGCCGATGCTGGACCAGCGTGCGGCCGGTGACACTGCCGGTGATGTATTCCTCGCAGACCGTGGTGAGGTCTTCGAGAATCACCGTGCGGGTGGCGATCTTGCTGAGCAGGCCTTCGGGTTTCCAGTCGGTGCTGAGGTGCTTCCACAGCTCCAGCCGCCAGGCGCGCGGGCATTCCACCGAGTGGATGCCGAGAATCGAGACGCCGCGCAGCAGGAACGGCATGACGGTGGTGCTCAGCGTATGCGCCTGGGCCAGCCCGATGCTGGCGATGTTGCCCCAGGGTTTCACGGTGCGGGTGAGCCAGGCGAGGGTGTCGCCGCCGAGGTTGTCGACGGCACCGCCCCAGAGCGCGCCTTCCAGCGGCTTGCTGCCCATGATCACGGATTCGCGGTCGATCACTTCGTCGGCGCCGATCGAGTGCAGATACTCGGCTGCTTCCGGCTTGCCGGTGAGCGCGGCCATCTTGAAACCGTGCGCTTTGAAGATGCTGAGCGCAATGCCGCCGACGCCGCCGGTGGCACCCGTGACCAGGATGGTGCCCATCGTCGTGGTCTGGTGGTTGTCGAGCATGCGTTGCAGCGCCAGGGCAGCGGTAAAGCCGGCGGTGCCGATGGCCATTGCTTCTTCAAACGTCAGGCCTGCCGGCAGCCGCACCAGCGCATCGGCGGGCAGGCGCGCGTACTCGCTGTAGCCGCCATCCATCTGCTCGCCGATGTTGCAGCCGGTGACCAGTACGGCATCACCTGGCTGGTAGCGGGCGTCTTGGCTGCTGACCACGTGCCCGGCCAGATCAATGCCCGGCACGCGCGGGCTGCCGCGCAGGATCTTGCCCTTGCCGGTGACGGCCAGCGCATCCTTGTAATTGATGCCGCTGTAGGCGACGCGCACCACCACATTGCCGGGCGAGAGGTCGTCGATGCCGATGGTTTCGAGTGCCACCCGATGGTTGCCGCCCTCGGCATGTACACGCAGCGCGCGGAAGGTGGCGGGGATGGCGTCGCTCATTGGTCTCGCTCCATGAAGTCGTTATGGTGTGTGCCGAATCCTAGCAATCTGAAGAGGCATAAAGCGCATGGCGCAGTACACCAAGAATCCGCCGCTGGTCGAAGCCGACGTGTTGCGCGATCCACTCGCCCAGTTCGCGGTGTGGCTGGCAGACGCCAAGGCCATTGGCATGATCGAGCCCACAGCGATGACGCTGGCCACGGTCGGTGCCGATGGCCGGCCGTCGGCCCGCGTGGTGCTGATGCGCGGCTTGCACGAAGGCGCTCTGTGGTTTTTCACCAACTACGAGTCGCGCAAGGGCGGCGAGATCGCAATCCATCCATTCGCGGCGGCGACGTTCTGGTGGGACCAGCTCGAACGCAGCGTGCGCTTCGAAGGCCGCATTGAAAAACTCGGTGCGACGGCTTCGACGGCCTACTTCCATTCCCGGCCGCGTGGTTCGCAGATCGGTGCGTGGACATCGGCACAGTCGCAGGTGGTGGATTCGCGCGCGACGCTGGATGCACGTCTCGCCGAGCATCAGCAACAGTTTGCCGAGGGCGAGATTCCGTTGCCGCCGTTCTGGGGCGGCTATGCGCTGACGCCGGATCGTGTCGAGTTCTGGCAGGGCCGTGACAACCGTCTGCACGATCGACTGCGGTTCCGTCTCGCAGATGGCGCTTGGGCAATTGAGCGGCTGGAGCCCTAACGCCTGTCATTCGGGCGCGTCGCAAACGGGCCTGTGATGGCACTCACATTGCCGCGTCTCTGCGGGATGTGGAAAGATCGTGTCATCCAACCAGGTGGTGACGTGATCGACGCAGATGGATTCAGACCGAATGTGGGCATCATCGTTTTGCATCCCACCGAAGCCGGGCAGGTGTTGCTGGCCAAACGCATTGGCCAGCAGGCTTGGCAGTTCCCCCAAGGCGGCATCAAGCGCGGCGAATCGCCGGAAGACGCCTGCTACCGCGAGCTGGAAGAGGAGCTCGGGCTCAAGCCCAAACATGTCGAACTGCTGGGCGCGACCGAGGGTTGGCTGAGTTATCTATTGCCCAAGCATCTGGTGCGGCGCGGCAACAAGCCGCTGTGCATCGGCCAGAAGCAGCGCTGGTTTCTGCTCAAGCTCACCGCCGGCGATGACCGGGTGCGGCTGGATGCCAATGCCACGCCGGAGTTCGATGCCTGGCGTTGGGTGGATTACTGGTCACCGGTTGCACAGGTGATCTATTTCAAGCGCGCGGTCTATCAGCAGGCGCTGACCACACTGGCGGCGCAGGCCGGTGTCACGACGGCGCCGCCCAGCGCTTTTCAGGACGCGGCAGCGCCCTGAAAGACGGGCTTGTGGGCCCGCAATTTCAGAACATTGACAATCATTCGCATTTGCAGGAACATCCTTTCCGGCGCTATCGCGCGCCTGATCCGAG
Source organism: Stagnimonas sp. (assembly GCA_030652575.1). Classification (GTDB taxonomy): domain Bacteria; phylum Pseudomonadota; class Gammaproteobacteria; order Nevskiales; family Nevskiaceae; genus Stagnimonas. The sequence goes on from JAUSQI010000060.1 coordinate 20,898, forward strand.
TGCTCCGCCCATGTATATCTGTGTCTGCAAGGCCGTTTCCGATAAGCGCATCGAGCGTTCGGTTGAGCAGGGCGTTCGCAGGCTGAAGGATCTCAAGGACATGACGGGCTTGGGCAGCTGCTGCGGCAAATGCGTGCCGGAAGCGCGCCGCTGTTTGTCGGACGCTTTGGCACGTCAGAACGCGCACCATTTCATGCCGGTCGCCATTGCCGCCTGAGTGCGCCGTAAGCGTGATGCGAATCGCACGCAAAATCACTCAAATGTTCAAATAAAACAGTCACTTGCCGCAATGGCATCTGCACTGTAGTCTTGCGCCCTCACTTATGGAGCAAGGCCATGCAAGGCGACGTCAAGGTTCTCGAATATCTCAATGCTGCGCTCAAGAATGAGCTGACGGCGATCAATCAGTACTTCCTGCACGCCCGCATGTTGCAGAACTGGGGCTTGAAGAAGCTCGGTGCACACGAGTACCACGAGTCCATCGACGAGATGAAACACGCGGACAAGATCATCGCGCGCATCCTGTTCCTGGAAGGCCTGCCCAATTTGCAGGATCTCGGCAAGCTCTATATCGGCGAGAGCGTGGAAGAAGTGCTGCGCTGCGACCTGAAGCTGGAGTTGCAGGCGCATCCGCTTTATCGCGATGCCATTGCGCACTGCGAGTCGGTGAAGGATTACGTCACCCGCGAGCTCCTGGTGCATATCCAGGAGAGCGAAGAGGAGCACATCGACTTCATCGAAGAGCAGCTCAAGATCATCGAGACCATCGGTTTGCAGAACTACTGCCAGTCGCAGATCGAGATGCCTTCGCACTCGTAAGCTGCTGCCCCCACAAAAAAGGCCGCTCGATGCGGCCTTTTTTGTGGGTGGTGAGAGGTCAGAATGGTTTGACGATGACCAGAATCACCACGGCGATCAGGATCACTGCCGGCACCTCGTTCATCAGGCGATAAAACTTCGCGCTCTTGTCGTTCTTGCGCGCCGCAAAGGCGCGAACACGGGTCTTGAGCCAGCCGTGATAGCCCGACAGCGCAATGACGAGAAAGAGTTTGGCGTGCAGCCAGCCCATGCCCCAGTAAACCGCCTTGGCGTAAGCCGCATCGGCGGCGAGCAGCATGGCGATGCCGAAAACCCAGGTGCCGATCATGGCGATGAGCGTGATGCCGTAGAGCTTCTTTTCCATCACGCAGAAGCGGTTGTGCTCGATCTCGCCAACCGCTTCGGTGTGATAGACGAACAGACGCGGCAAGTAGAGCAGGCCGGCAAACCAGCTGACGACAAAAATAAGGTGTATCGCTTTGATCCAGAGCATGGTGTTTGGGTGGCGTCTTGGGTGACCTGTATCATCGCCGACCTCGCAACAATGCGTGAGCGCCATTGCACGAGTAATGGCTGGAACGGCCAGAAATACGAATGATCGACATCGGAATTGTGGGTGGCACCGGCTACACCGGGACAGAGCTGCTGCGGCTGTTGGCGCAGCACCCGACGGCAAAAGTGCGCGTGCTGACTTCACGGCAGGAGGCCGGCAAGCGGGCAGATAGCTTGTTCCCCGCCCTGCGCGGATTTTGCGATGCGGTGTTTGAGGTGCCCGACCCGGCACGTCTTGCGCAATGCCAGGCGGTTTTCTTTGCGACGCCGCATGGCACGGCCATGCAGATGGCCCCGGCGCTGTTGGCGCAGGGGGTGAAAGTCATCGACCTGTCGGCGGACTTCCGCCTGCAGGATCCCGCCGTCTACACGCAGTGGTATGCGCATCCGCATACGGCGCTGGATGCCTTGAAGGAAGCTGCGTACGGCATCCCCGAACTGCATCGCGACAAAATCGCCGCTGCACGGCTCACGGCCGGGCCGGGTTGCTATCCCACCGCCGTGCAGCTGGCTCTGGCCCCGCTGCTGGAGGCGGGCGTGATCGAAACGCGCGGGATCATTGCCGACTGCAAATCCGGCGTCAGCGGTGCCGGGCGCGAGGCAAAAATAGGCTCGCTGTTCTGCGAGGTGGCGGAAAGCTTCAAAGCCTACGGCGTGCCTGGACACAGACATCTGCCGGAGATACAGCAAGGCCTGGCGTGGGCGGCGCAAGCCCCGGTGGGCATCACGTTCGTGCCGCACCTGGTGCCGATGAATCGCGGCATCCATGCCACCGTTTATGCGCGTCTGAAACAGCCGGGCATCGACCTGCACAAGCTGTTTGCCGAGCGCTATGCCGACGAGCCGTTCGTTGATGTGCTGGCGAAAGGCGAACACCCGGAAACGCGCGGCGTGCGCGGCGGCAACGTTTGCCGCCTGAGCCCGCATCTGGCGCCCGATGGCGAAACCGTGGTGGTGCTGAGCGTGATCGACAATCTGGTGAAGGGCGCGGCCGGGCAGGCCGTGCAGTGCTTCAACCTGATGTTCGGCCAGCCGGAAACCGCCGCACTGCAATCCCCCGGATTCGCACCCTGAGCATGGCCGACCACCGCATCATCATTCGTCAGCATCGGCCCTGGCAGCGGACCTGGATCACGGTGCTGGTCGCTGCCGTGCTCTGCTCGTCGGCATTCGCGCTGTACCGCTACACAAGGCAGAGCACCGTCGCTGACTTCGAGAAGGCGACGACCGAGCGCGATCGCTTGCAGCAGGAGCGCCGGGATCTGGCACAGCAACTGCGTGCCGCCAAAAGTGAAATGGGCAAGCTGCGCGACGAGCTGGCCTACGCAAAACAGGCGCAGACGATTGACGGCGATGCCTGCAACAGCATCAAGGCCACCTTGGGCAAGCTGGAGGCCGAGACCGGCACGCTGCGTGAACAGCTGGCGTTTTATCGCGGCATTGCCTCGCCCAACGAAACCAAAGCCGGTGTGCGCGTGCAAGAGCTGAAGATGCGCAAAAAAGATGGGCAGTGGCGCTACGAAATGGTGCTGATCCAGTCCGTGCGGGAGGAAAGCCGCATCGCCGGCACGGCGGAGGTGCGGATTGAAGGCATGCAAGGTGGCAAGCCGCAGGGTTATCCGCTGTCGTCGCTCATCACGTTGGGTGAGAAGAATCTGGTATTTTCTTTCAAGTATTTCGAAGAGTTTTCCGGCGACTTCAAATTGCCTGCGGGCTTCAAGCCCTTGAAGGTTACGGTGTCACTCAACCCCGCCGATGATCGTCCCACTGTCGTCAACGAGTACGAGTGGGCCAACGTCGAATCCCAGGAGCGCAGTAGTGATTAAAGGTTTTTCTTCCAGTTCAACACCCGCAAAAGGTGGTGCGATGGACACCCTGATTGGTCGCCAGACCGAGATCGTCGGCGACGTCAGCTTTTCCGGTGGTCTGCATGTCGATGGCCGCATCAAAGGCAATGTGTCGTCCGCAGGCGGCGACAAGACATCCACGCTTTCCATTGCCGAGGCGGGTGTGATCGAGGGCAACGTGAAAGTCGCCAGCGTGGTCGTCAATGGCCGTATCGTTGGTGAGGTGCGTGCCTCCGAGCGGCTCACGCTGGGTTCCAAGGCGCGTATCGTGGGTGATGTGCGCTATCGGGTATTGCAGATGGAAGCCGGTGCGCTGGTGAACGGGCAATTGGTCTACGAGGGCAGCGAGCCGGTGAGTGCGATTACTCACGTCAAGGGTGAAACCGACTCCAAAGTCGCGAAGCCCGCTTGATCGCGGGCGCAGTGCCCCGATCATGGCTGTATCTAATGAGGAAATCGTTATGGATATGAATGGCGTCTCGATGCACAAGCCGCAAGACTTGGGGCCCAATCTGGTGTTCAGCGATTCCGCGGCCCTGAAAGTGAAAGAGTTGCTGGCAGACGAAGACAATCCCGATCAGGTGCTGAGGGTATTCGTGACGGGTGGGGGCTGCTCTGGCTTCAAGTACGGCTTCAACTTCGATGAAAAGGCGGCCGAAGACGATACGGCGGTGGCCAATCAGGGTGTCACGCTGGTGGTCGACCCGATGAGTCTTCAGTATCTTGAAGGTGCGGAAATCGACTACAAAGAATCTGCCGAAGGTGCGCAGTTTGTAATCCGCAATCCCAATGCAACCACCACCTGTGGTTGCGGCTCGTCGTTTTCGGTGTGACGATCAATCAGCCATAGAGTCCGCCCAGCACCGCCGGGCGCGAAGCGCCGGTCACGCTGGGCAGATTGCCGGGCAGATGATGCACGCGCTGATGCGCCAGCCAGGCGAATGCGGAGGCCTCGACCCACTGCGGCGGCAGGCCGTCCGATTCTGTCGAAGCCAGACTGGCTTCAGGCAGCAGAGCGGCAAGACGCTGCATCAGGTGCGTGTTGAACGCGCCGCCCCCACAAATCAGTACGCGAGCCGTATCGGCGGCAACGGCGGCGCTGGCTGCGCGCGCCGTCAACTCGCAGAGTGTGGCTTGCACATCAGCCACCGCGTAGTGATCAAGGCCTTGCGGGGCCAGAGCTGCGGCCCAATCCAGATTGAATAAAGACCGGCCTGTGCTTTTGGGGGGAGCCAGATGAAAGTAAGCGTCAGCCAGCCATGCGGCCAGCAACTCATCAACAACAGACCCCTGAGCCGCCAGGCGTCCACCGGCATCGTACGGCGTGTTGAGATGACGCAGTGCCCATTCATCCATGAGCGCATTGCCAGGGCCGCAGTCGTAGCCCAAGGTCGGTTGATTGCTGTTGCCAGAGAGTTGGGTGATGTTGGCGATGCCGCCGATGTTGATGACGGCGGTGGCCACGCTGCTGCCGAACACCGCTTGATGGAAGGCGGGAACCAGAGGCGCGCCTTCGCCGCCCAAGGCTATATCCATGCGCCTGAAATCCGCAGCCACCGGGATGCCCGTAATGGCGGCAATGCGGTTGGGGTCACCCCATTGCAGACTACTGCGCGTCTGTTTGGGGTCGTGAAAAATGGTTTGGCCGTGACTGCCGATTGCACGGATGTCAGAGGCTTTAAGACCTGCTGCTTGCAACACGGCCAATGCGGCGGCGGCAAACTGATCGGCAATCTCGACATCCAGCGATGCGAGTGCAGCTAGGGTGATGCTGGCATGCGCATCGCGTCCGAGAGCAACCAGGGTTTGCCGCAGTGCGGGCGGATGCGCACGATGGTGTGAGGCTTCCAAGTGCAGGAAGCGTCCGCTATCGAAGACCGCGATCACCGCATCCACCCCATCGGCGCTGGTACCGGACATCAATCCCAGATAGCGCTCCACCAGTAGCCTTCTTGCTTCTTAGCGAGACGTCTTGGTCTTGGCGGCGCTCGCCAGCTTGGTGGATTGCTGGTCCAGCGCGGCCATCAACGGACTCGACTGCGCACGGAATGCAGCCATATGATTCGGGGCGACCGGATTGGCGCGCGGCAACGGTACCGTCACCGGGTTTTTGTGAATGCCGTTGATGCGGAACTCATAGTGCAAGTGTGGCGCCGTGGCGAGACCAGACATGCCGACGTAACCAATCACTTGCCCTTGGCGCACGCGACTGCCAACACTGAGTCCGGCACGGAAGCGAGACATGTGGCCATACAGTGTTTCCACCCCGGCCCCGTGGTTGATCATCGCGACGCGGCCATAGCCATTCTTGTTACCGTAAAAACTGATCTTTCCATCGCCTGTGGCCTTGATGGGTGTGCCCGTGCCAGCGCCGTAATCCACGCCCTTGTGGGCGCGGATGGTATGCAGGATGGGATGCAGACGTCGCAGGTTGAACGGTGATGAGATGCGTGCGAAATCGACCGGAGTGCGGATGAAGGCCTTGCGCAACGATTGCCCATTGGGCGTGTAGTACGCCGTATTGCCATCTGGTGCGGTGAAGCGGACGGCCTGATAACGCTGGCCTTGCGAAGTGAACTGGGCGGCGAGAATGTCGCCATCGCGCAGGCGTTTGCCGTTTTTATAGAGCTGTTCGTAGACCACTGAAAACTGGTCGCCCGGGTGCAAGTCCTGCGCGAAGTCGACGTCATAGCCGAAGATATCGGCGAAGGACATGATGAGTCGGCTGCTGAGATTGGCGCGGCGTCCATCCACAAACAACGAATCGGTGATCTTGCCGCTGGCAGTGGCCTGGCGATGCTCGATCTCGGCAGTGATGGTGACGGATTCGAGACCCTTGTCGCCGCGGCGCACTTCGAGCGAGCGGCGTTCGTCCAGTGCGTACTTGAGCCCGTCGAGACGGTCGTCTTCGACCAGCACGTGCAGTTCATCACCGGCTTTGAGTTTTTTGAGTCGCTGCACTTCGCCGCCGAGGGCCAGCAAATCCGCGACTTCGTCGTGGGCCAGGCCAAGTGCCTCGAAGATCACGGACAGGTTTTGTCCCGGCTTGACGGAAATCGTCGACCACTGACTTGCCTCGGGCACTCTCAGGGCGTCAGTGACAGCCGTTTGAATGATGTTGTCGAAATCACTGGAGGCCAAGGTGTTCGGCCTGGCCATGTCAGCAGACAGATAGAGCCCGGATGCACCGGTGTCTGAAGCCAGCTGATTCGATGGATTGCCTGCGATGGCGTCATTGCTTCGCGTCAGCAGCTGGAAGCTGCCGACCCCGATTGCGGCACACAAGGTGCCCACCAAAACCACTCTGCGCTTGCGCCAGCTGGCCGCCGGAGCGGCTGGAATATAATCAATTTTCATCGTTTAACCGTTTGAGTCTGCAAGAAAGTGTGCTGATCTGATATCGACACACTCTGGGGCGGGTTCTTTAATGGTTATGAGTCTGGTGCCTCGCCGTAGATGGACGTAAGAAAACATAGATTCTTAACGTTGGCAAGCGGTTCCAGCACAGACTTCCATCCACGTATCAAGTTCGCAACCGTTCAGAAAAATCATGAGTTTCGAGGCCAGCATCGCCGAATTGACCCGAGGTAGTGAAGAAATCCTACCCACAAAAGAGTTTGAAGCCCGTTTGAGGGAGGCAAAAGACAAAGGTCTCACGCTGAGGGTGAAAGCAGGTTTTGACCCGACGGCTAAAGACCTGCATCTGGGACATACCCTTTTGCTTAACAAATTGCGTGCCTTTCAAGAGGCGGGGCACGAAGCAATCTTCCTGATAGGCGACTTCACGGGAATGATCGGGGACCCCACCGGCAAAAACGAAACGCGCAAGCCGCTGACCCGCGAGGACGTGCTGGCCAATGCCGAGACCTACAAGACACAGGTCTTCAAGATTCTCGATCCTGAAAAAACCACCATTGCCTTCAATAGTGAGTGGCTGGACAAGCTGGGTGCTGAGGGGATGATCCGCCTCGCCGCCCAGCACACGGTGGCACGCATGCTGGAGCGCGATGACTTCAGCAAGCGTTATGCCTCGCAGCAGCCCATTGCGGTGCATGAGTTTCTGTATCCCTTACTGCAGGGCTACGACTCGGTTGCCTTGAAGGCCGATATCGAGCTGGGTGGCACTGACCAGAAGTTCAACCTGCTGATGGGGCGTCATCTGCAGACGGCCTTTGGCCAACGTCCGCAGCTCATCATGACCTCGCCGATCCTTGAGGGGCTGGATGGCGTCAACAAGATGAGCAAGTCGCTGGGCAACTATATAGGTGTGTCGGAATCGCCCAAAGACATGTTCGGCAAGCTGATGTCGATCTCCGACACGCTCATGTGGCGCTACTTCGAGTTGCTGTCCTTTAAGCCCCTGGCGGAGATCAGCGCGTTCAAGGCAGCCATTGCAGACGGTGCCAACCCTCGCGATATCAAAATGGCGCTGGGCATGGAACTGGTGGATCGCTTCCACGGCTTGGGAGCAGGTGATCTGGCCAAGCAGCAATTCATCGCGCAGTTCTCTAAAGGGGCCTTGCCGGACAACATCCCTGAAACCGTCTTGTTGGCCCCAGGTGCCGGTATGGCGCTGGTTCGCGTTCTTAAAGAAGCCGGCTTGGCAGCTTCCACGTCAGAAGCAGGGCGTCTGATCGATCAGCGCGCTGTGCGTATCGAGCAACAAAAGGTCGAAGACAGGGCTTTGGTGCTGGCCGCTGGCAGTCGATATCTGTTGCAAGTGGGTGCAAGACGCTTCGCTTACGTCGATTTGAGGCGCGATAACCTGGCTTAAGGCTGCGGGTGCTGAAGCAAACCTGAAAATCCGCCTGTTTTTGCCTATTTATCGACCACAAGCGGCGCGGTTTTTCAGCTCTTCACAGCTTAAAAACGGAGAAGAAATTGTTTAATAACAATGCGTTAACAACTACCTTCAAACTCAGTGTTGACGCATTTCGAATAGGCGCTATTATTCGCCTCCCCGCTGACACGGACGCCGCAAAAAACGGCAGACGAAGAGGCCAGATCATTAACAAAAAAGACAAGTAATTTGTGTGGATGCTCTCGGTTTTGGCATAGGCCAAAGCAACAAGAGAGTATCGAGAAGCTCAAAAAGCTAGATCGAAACTCAAAAGCACTGCAACTTTAGCCAGTTGTAGTTGCGTATCCGATATGAAAATTAATTGGAGAGTTTGATCCTGGCTCAGATTGAACGCTGGCGGCATGCTTTACACATGCAAGTCGAACGGCAGCACGGGTGCTTGCA